>DUCD01000484.1:5111-10454 GCA_012959985.1 Verrucomicrobiales bacterium
AGGTCGTTGTGTTGCAAGCCTTTAGCGTATCCGATTTCAGCCCCGATTGGAAACCAGCGGCCCGTTTCATATGTACCCAGCTTGATACGAGCCACCCCCCAACCAAGCACTTCGTGTTGTGATTTGGTAAGCTGGTCGAAGGTGGCCGCGATGTGTTTTCCTTGCCCGGCGGCCCGGTGGTGTGGTAGGAGTGTCTGTCTGCTATTGTGTAAGACCCCCGTTTTCACAAGAATCGACAAAATGGCTGTCCGGTTTAAGGAATAATCATCATATGACTCTAATCGATATAAACTTAGATTTTTATTCAGATACCCCACAAGGTAAAGCCCCCGATTCTCACAGTCCAACACTCCGAAAATATCACCAAATTCTTTGGAGTAAAGCTTTACCCAGTGGGGCATGTTTCGATTTGAATCTAACTAGTCCAAAGGTACTGCACCATGATTCCGATCTAGGTGAATTCTTCTTATCTAGTGATGCAATCACGCATACCTATCGTTATTTCAAGAAGATGGCGCACATTATCGATCAAGTTGATTCTAAAGAACTAGATTCGTTCTTTTCGATCTGTTCCACAATCGGTGCATATGTGATTTTTCCATCAAAAAAAATTTAACAACAAAATGACCATTAATGGGGCTCGCGGTGTAAATCACAAAATTCAGGATAGATTTGACCTCACTCTGGAGTGCATAAGACGGTTCTATTTGAATCAAAGTAGTCCGTTGAAAGAAACACTTGATAGATACTTTTCATTTTTTCATCTCTTTGAAGATTTCAGAGGATACGTTGATTTCTTCCTTCTGCAGGATTTGGTTGATCAGAATTATTTGACAATCAAATTCTGGCATCCTTTCGATAGTTTCGATGCTTCACCGTTGCCAAAAGATGTTACGGAATATTATCTATACAAAGAGAAGGTGATTGATTTCGTAAACTTAAGGAATCAGAGAGTTTTGTTTACTTGTTAGCTCACTCCTATTTTCCTTGCCCGGCGACCCGGTGGTGGGTCACGGAACTACGAACACATGAGCATGGGTGTGTGGATGTGTAGTCGTTCTTCTCTTGTATGAAAGTCCCCTTTTCGACACAATTCTACGCAATGGTTGTCCGGTTTTAGGAGCCAATGGCAATGAAGGGGTAGAAGTCAATTACACAATCAATCGATTTGTTTCAAAAGGAAAACAGGCATGAAGAATATGACGTCAAATCAAATTTGGTGGATGCTCATAGGAGCAAGTATTGGTGGCTTGTTTGGTAACATCGGTGGGAGCTACTCCATAGGACTCGCCATCGGTGTTGGCATGGGTTGGGCCTTTGGAACAATACTCGATAAGTCTAAAGACGATACGAATGAAATCCCTGCACAAAGTCCAGACGAGCAGGCCGAAGCCGACCCACCTGAGCCAAATTCAACTTCCGACGACTAGCCTCCATCCTATTTCGTTGCCCGGCGGCCCGGTGGTGGGGTAGGATGGTTTTCCGACTATTCTGACTCCCCTCCTGTCGGCTTGCCGTTTGCCGCTGGTTCCTGACCGCTGACGAGTGCTTTGCCTTGTCGCGCGAAACGTCGGCCGAGCAATTCATAGCCCTCTTTTGTGTAGTGAACAACACTCTTGATCTCACCCTTAATCTCCTTGTTGTTTAGGTCATCAACGTCGACCCAGGCGCCTCGAGGATCTTCGTCAATAATTTCACGCTGTACTTTCCGTACTGCCACGCACGACGGCCGATCCAGAGCATAATCCCCAATACGACCAATGACAACGTTCATGTCCGGACGCTCTAGGTCACGCCGCAGCTTAGCAATCAACATCTTTAAAGCGTCCTTATAAGCCGCATCCGCGCCTCCGTTAGCATCGCGTTCACCCTGCATCCAGCAAAAAGTCACCGACTTCGGCTGAGGATGTTTTTCCAACAGTGCCCGATATTGATCAAGAATCGGCTGATAGAACAAGACTCCTTCGCCTTTGAGAATCCTTTCTCTATGCCTGGCATCTAGCCCTTTATCCTTTGCAATTTCAGCCCATTCCTTGACCCACCTGCAAATCGGTTGACCTCCTTTTGCCACTTTGATGTAAACAACCTCTTCACTTCCGAAAAGCTTCCTTGCTTCGGGGACGAATCCAGTTTCAGGATCCATGCCCGCCATGTTGGACTGGCCGGAGAAAATAAATACGTGAACGGGCTTGTCATCTGCGAAGCTTGTTGAGGCTGCAAGGAGTAGTATTAGTGCAGTTGTTATTTTCATTTAATCGTTTTCGTTAAAGCTGGTAAGATCCGACTTGTACGCGGAAGGGCGTGCATGAAAATCTCAATATAGCCTTTAGCCTATCCGATTTGATCCTCGATTGGAAACCAGCGGCCCACTTCATATGCATTTGGCTAGATACGAGCCACCGCCTAACCGAGCACTTCGTGTTGTGATTTGGTAAGCTGGTCGAAGGTAGGATGAGGAGTACCGCTATATCCAGTGGGAGAAGGATCTGGGGCGGGGCGAGATCATTTTCCATGAACTCTATGATCATCGCACTGATCCGGATGAAAGAATCAACCTAGCAAAGAAAAAACCGGAAATAGTGGATAACCTCTCAAGCCGATTGGTAAAAATTCAAAACAATAAGAAAGACAAGCAATGAATAAAGCAATTTTACTAATGTTCCTCCTTGCAGCCTCAACAGGCTTCGCAGAAGGAGCTGAAGCAAAACCTTTAAAAGATTCCAAGCCAAACATCATCGTTATTATGCCCGATGACTCCGGTTATGGTAATTATTCCTGTTTCGGTAATCCTGTCATAAAGACCCCAAATATCGATGCCCTTAAGAAACAAAGTTTGCTCTTAACACAGTATCATGTAAGTCCCAGATGTTCTCCCAGTCGTACTAAACTCATGAGTGGTCGCCATGAATTTATGAGCGGCGTCACGGATACCCGGCGTATGCGCGAACGCTTGAGCCTGGATACGATCACGCTACCGCAAGCCCTCAAAACAGCCGGGTATGCCACTGGTTTTTTTGGCAAGTGGCACTTGGGCAATGAAGGACCTTACCGTCCCGAGAATCGCGGGTTTGATGAGTGCTGGATGTACGAAAAGGGCGCAAGAATGGCAGCCACCATTTCTCACAATGGAAAATCGCAGAGAATGGCTGGGACATATCCTACAGATCTATTTTTCAAAAAAGCGACAGAATGGATCGATGTTCAACGTCAGGCAAAAACACCTTTCTTCGTTTATCTTCCACCAAAATCCCCCCACGGCCCTTTCAAAGAGGATTCGAGTGATATGCCGAATGAAGACTATAAAAAGTTTCTCGGTACCCATCCGAAAATGACAGTAAAGACTGCGAAGATCTATTGGGAGGTTGAAAACATTGACATGCGTATCGGCGAGATGATTAAGCAGCTCGAAAAGTGGGGGATCGCTGATGAGACCTTATTCATCTTCATAGCGAGTGACAATGGCGCTTCGGGAGGCGCAGAAATACACAATGCAGGGATGAAAAAAGGCAAGGGGCAACCGTATCAGGGCGGAACCCGGGTGCCTGCTTTCTTCAGATGGCCGGGCGGGGGTATTAAGGGTGGTTCAGAAAGCGCAGCGCTGACAAGCCAGATGGACATCATGCCGACCCTTCTGGAAATTACCGGTACCCCTTTGACCGATCAGATCAAGCAACAGGTAGAGGGGCGCAGTCTTATTCCCCTGCTCAAGAACCCCGCAGCCGATTGGGAGGACCGGTACTTGGTTCACCACGTTGGTGCCTGGGAACCGGGTCAGGCCGCCCAATCGAAACACGCCAGAGTTTCAATCCAGAATAAACGATTCACTCTGGTGAATAACGAGGAGCTTTACGACCTCAGTACTGACCCTGGCGAAACTAAAAACGTTATCGCTGAATATCCCGAAGTCGTGGATCAACTGCGTACTGTATACGATCAATGGTGGACCAGGATGCAGCCGAGGCTGGTGAACGAAGATGCCTACCAGCCGCCCGCGAAGTAATTTTACCGGTGAAATCTCCGTTTTGCGCACGCTCAGCGCGTTCGCTGAAAAAAGACGTGCGTCAGCTATTGAGAATACAGAGCCTTATGAATAACCCAATCGAATGTTCTATGAAGAAACGATGACACAGAGGAACTTTCGGATTTGTTAGCCGAACTGATTAGCATTGGTGATTGACGTTAGACGTATTCGCCCAGAGCAGGGCCGTTAATACTGCTCGTTCTTCGGGACACATATTATCCCAGCCATCGATCAGTAAGGCCACCGTTTCACTCAGCGTCGGACTTGCCACTGTATTTGCCACTACTTGCTCTGGCGGTTGGTCTAACACCTCGTGTTTTAAAGAGTAATACGAGATCCGGTCGAGTCCCTCATCGCCCAGCTTACTAAATCACAACAGGAAGTGCTTGGTTAGGAGGCGACCACCCCGCTGCCTGGCTTATCTCACGTCGCGGATCATTTCTCAATACTGCCCGAAGAATTGGTCGAGAGAGTCGATGTCTGTATTCTGGTACTGTACTAATCTAGCGACCAAGTCTGCATCCACGAGCGGATCACCGCCCCAGAATTCACCTTCTGCGGCGTCCGTGATTAACAGCTCAGAAGCAAGGAATTCAATCGCAGAAGGGGGTATTGCATCGTTTTTTCCATATACCAGGACATCATGACCACTAACGTCGGCTGCCGACGCTCCGAATACAGTAGACCCGGCCTTATTTGCCTTCACAGGAATTCGACTGACGACGTAGGCACCTCCCTTGGTCTCTTCAATACCTGCAATCGCGCCCCATTCATTGATTAAGCCTGTTTCGGATAAATCGGATGTTTTAAAATTGATATACGGAGATTCATAGGAAGGAACACCGACCAAAGTGAGGGAACTCGAAGCATAGTATACGTCGGCAAAGACAGCGAAAACGCCATTAGGTACTGCCCGCAGATCTTCGGTTACTAACGTCAGGTAGAAGACGTCACCAACAGAGACGAGATCGATCCGGTTACCAGCTTCATCGACTGGAATGACACCAACAGATACATCATAGGTAGAGTCGTTTATGTAGTTAATCGTGCCAATAGCATCTGCCGGGCTGACCCAGCCATCCTTATTGAAGTCATACCAGGGACTTCCGGTTGGCTTATCTTCGGGCAGTAGAGAAGCTCCGGAAGTATTCAGGTGATTAATCGTAATCAGGGCATCTAGCGGAGTGATGACTTCATCGTTATTAACGTCCGCTGGGCGAACATAGTTATGCCAGTGGTATAATGTATGAGTCGCTGTGGTGAAGTTCCATGTTGTTTTATCGCTGATTCCCGCGTAGTCATTAGCACTGAGATCCTCAAAG
>DUCD01000485.1 GCA_012959985.1 Verrucomicrobiales bacterium
CCTGGAAAGGGGCATGTATGTCGATATGGAACAATGGACTGATATAAGAAAACGAGTGCTTGTTAATGGAGAAGCCTTTACTCTCTCGACAAGCGTAACTGTGCTCTATCAAGGCTCCATCCAAACACGGACTGCAGACCGCCATCAATGCGTGATGCAGCACACGCTCTGAAAAGGCCGGGGCATGGATCACTCTTCGCTTGGGATCGTAGACAATAAAATCCTCATAGTCACCGATCGGATAATCACCATTCAGAATTCCGACCCTCAACTGATTAAGGTTTCCCTCGAGGTCGGAAGCGAATTTTCTGCCCCCCAGTGACTGCTTTTTTCCCCTGCTTGCCTTCCGGAACGCCAACCTGAGATTCAGGTAATCCGCAGCTTGTTGAATCAACCATCCTTTTGGCTTAGGCATCGTCGGTTTTGTCTTCAGTAGGATCTCCAGCAGTCAGTGCTTTTAAGAAATCCTCACCGTAATTCTTGATTTTCGCATCCCCAATTCCGGGGATTTCATTCATTGCAGCCAATGTAGGTTCCTTCAACTTAGCTAATCCGGCCAGTTGTTCATTGGTGAAAATAGTGTAAGAGGGAATCGCTTTGGCTTCTGCCTTTTTATTTCGGAGATTTCTGAGTAAAGCAAATTTCGCGAAGGTAGGCTCATCCAAGACTTCTTTCCAATCCGTTCGGGGTCCGGGTGGTTTCCCTTTTTCCGGCAACTTCTTTGGATCGTAATCAACGCAGAAACTCCAGAAGGAATCCATTCCACATTCGACAAATCTCTTTTCAACCGACAAGATTATTTGCGAATTTAGAAACTGATTCAGGATTTCTGATGTTTCCAATTCCTGATGATGCCCAATTCGAAATATCCGATATGCCATAGCTGTTCTGTATCTTCACTGAGCTCGTTAGACTCGCTCAGGTTGGGTATCTTATTACCACTTAGGAGCTTTGTTTCCCGGCATCCGGACCTCCACCTCTCCGCGCTCCGCAAGCTGCGCTCCGGGAGGCTCCGACCTCCTGCCTCTCTACTTGCCTGCCTTTTCCAGCTCTTAAGGAACCAAAACTAAGGCAGGACGGAAGCCCAGGAGGTAGTACGAGTTGGACGGGAGGCTCCCGGAGCGGTTAGCGGACCGGCTGAGCCTGGCGATGAAGAGCCAGGAGCCGCCCCGGAAAACGCGGTCCGTGCCCGTTGTTGAGCCAACTGGATCTATCTGATTTCCTCCTGGATAATCCCCTTTCCAGTCCAAACACCATTCCCATACATTCCCGTGCATATCGTGCAGCCCCCAGGGATTTTCCAACTTCTCTCCTACTGGGTGAGTTGTGCTTCCACTGTTTGAACTATACCATGCATATTTGCCCACCTCATTATATCCAGGATCGTCTCCAAAACTAAATCGAGTGGTCGTCCCGGCTCTACATGCATATTCCCACTGGGCTTCTGTCGGCAAACCATACTCATACCCATCTGGCAACCTTCCTGCGGTTTGTTCTCGCTCTGTCAACTTTCGGCAGAATTCCACCGCACTATTCCAACTCACTTGCTCCACCGGCGCATTCAATCCGGCATTCTTAAAATGACTAGGATTGTTTCCCATCACCTCTTCATACTGCCCCTGCGTCACCTCGTATTTACTCATCCAGAATGGTATACTGATCGTCACCGTCGTCTGCGGACCTTCTTTATCGCGCCGGTCCAGTTCATCATCAGGAGATCCCATCACAAAGGTCCCCGCCGGTATGGAAACCATATCCTGAACCAAATCAGCAATGGTGAATG
>DUCD01000486.1:0-9183 GCA_012959985.1 Verrucomicrobiales bacterium
CTGTCCCAGCGCGCCCCACTGCCATTAGGTTAAGCATTTTTCGAAGGTGTTTTAAAACCGTCATCCCTGAAGCTGGTCGCGTCGAGGCCTGAATATGGAAGAAATGAATGCCGATTTCAATGATCCGGGGTCGACGCCCCCAGCTTCAGGGGTGCCTGAATTCCTTAAGCTAATGGCAGTGCAGCGAGCCCTACCTTGCAGATTCCCATCTAAGGATTGATCGGGTAGGGCAGTGCTGTCCCAGCGCGCCGCGAATGGGTCGATGATATTCGTCAAGTGGCGCGCTGGGACAGCGAGCCCTACCTTGCAGATTCCCCATCTACCGGGTCTTCTGATCGAGCTCTTCCAGTTTCAGGCGTACACTGACGATGTAAGGGCTTTCCCCCTTAGTCCAGTGTCCATAGGTTGTCGTGACGAAGGTTCCATCGGGTAGTACCTCGACTCCTGGATAGGCACAGTCCGCACCTTTTTGGTTATCCATCAAGCGAACTCGGTATTGTCCCTCACGATTTGATACAATGTCCTGGTAAGTGCCGACCCACGCCACCCAGTCTCCCTGAGTGCTTGATTCATGGGTGCGATCTCGGAATGAAATGAAAAGACGTCCATCTGGCGCGTATTTTCCTGTGTGGCGATCTCCGGTCAAGGCTCCAGGCAACTCTCTGGGTTCGGTCCATGTTTTTCCCTCATCATTAGAGAAGATGACATAGGAATTTCGTCGACGGGCATTTTCGCGTAGAAGCACTGCCAGTTGTTTTCCATCGGGGGAACGGATGATTCCGGGTTCGCACAAATGAATTTTCGAATTCCGGTAAATTTCTTCTGGAAAATCCCAAGTCAAGCCACCGTCTCTTGAAAAGGTTTTATACAACGTAAAGATGCCGGTCCTTTTGCCGTTCTTCAGGAAGAAGCGTCCATCATCATGAAACAAAGAAAGGTAGTGTCCCGGACCGGTTTTGAGTTGTTCGAGGCATCCCATCACAACGATACCACCCCAATCACCGACTGGTTTCAGTTGGCTCCATGTGGCACCATCGTCTTCAGTGATAGCCAATCGGGCTGGATAAAGACCGGACCACATGATAATCCGCTTTTTGCCGTTTGCATCGATGACTCGATGAAGCGTTGGAACTTCCCGGGAGGTAGACCAATTCTCCGGAGTGGGGAGTCGTTCCGACCAGGTCAATCCGGCATCGGTGCTTCGTTTGTAGACAATGCCTCCGCGTCCATGACCCTTCGGGTAAACACAGAGCATGGTTTTGTTGTCTTCAAGCAGCACTGTGGTGGGATGTCCCAGGTATTGCCCCGCTTCACGGTCCACAATGATCTGCCGATGCGTTTCATCAGCCAGATCGATCAGAGGAATGGAATAGCCACGGGAGACTTGAGATGTCTTTGTGTCTGCGGCAGGGGATAAGAAGGCGGTTAAGGTGATGATGATCGTCAATAGGCAATCAAGTCCGCAATGATGGAGAATTGAATCGGAGTGTTCTGTGTTTTTCATGAATCTGCTGGACCTCATCATAAGGGTACATTTCCAAAATCGAAGAAAAGAATATTTTCGTTGGATTCATGGCGGAATTTTTACAGATTCTGCGACTGAGGTGAGATTGCCTTTATCGCATTTTCTGCGACCTCGCGCATTTTTGGGTTTTTGTGATTGAGGAAAGAGCGAATTACCTGGATGGCTTGTTTGGCATGGGGGCCGGCGATTGCGAGAATTTCTATCGTATGGTGATCATTGGCACCAGCCTTGGAGCGGAGGAGTTCGGTCAGCATTTCAATGACTATAGGGTGACTGGGTTGCCAACGGATAATTCGTTCGGCAGCTGCCAGACGATTGCCTTTGTTTCGAGTATCCGGGTTCTCCATTTTCTTCATCAACAGTGGGGTTTTGTCAGACAGGTCGA
This sequence comes from Verrucomicrobiales bacterium, assembly GCA_012959985.1. Classification (GTDB taxonomy): domain Bacteria; phylum Verrucomicrobiota; class Verrucomicrobiia; order Limisphaerales; family DUCD01; genus DUCD01. The sequence continues at coordinate 1,911 of DUCD01000486.1, forward strand.
CTCCCATTTTTTCCATGGCATCGAAAGCCGGTTTCCAATAAATGACTTTAGGATGCCGTAAGGCACGATTGAGGTAGGGCATGGCTTCGATGGCGCCCGGTCCGGATCTTCCCAGAAGGTCGATCAAGTGTATTCCAATTCCGGAAGAGTTTTTTGATTTTTGAATAAGGGAAGAGACGACCAGGGGGTGATTCATCGGCACTTGGTCAATTCTCTCCGCGGCCCCAATCCAGAAATCATTGGTTGAAGCACCACTACCGCCGGTATACATCAGATTCGGCATCATATTCTGGATTATGGATATGATCTGATTTGTGGTGTAATGACTCTGGTTCAATACTTGATAAACCACATGGGGGGCGGGTTGTTTCAAATTCTTCAAGGCGGACATCCTCAACGACTCAAGCTGGTTTTCGGTGCCACCGATGTCAGGAAGAATTGCCAAAAATTTGTGAATGAAGCGGAAATCATTTCCTGATTTCACAACGTTCATAAGATGATCAAAGGCGACCGGTTGGTCTGGATCCATACTGAATAAAATCAGCGCGGCTTCGTTGCGAAAGGTTGTAGAATTAAACCTGATTGAAGAATCCGTGAGAATCTCATTGAGGTAGGGCTCCGTATTATCCCTTGCATTCTCAATGCTTCCCAATAAGAGCAAAGCCTTGAGTCGAAGTGCTTCAGTTTCCGAGGAGTTCTCCAAAATCTCGTGTAGGTAGGGAACTGTCCAGTCTCTTGAATTCCCAACACTTCCCAATATATGCAATGCTTTGAGTCGAAGAGCCTCGGTTTCTGTTGTGTCCACCAGAATCTCTTCCAAGTAGGGAATCATTGGGGCTCGTTCTTGGCCAATGCACTCCATCAGACTCAAAGCGATGCGACGATCGGCTTCTTTCGGACTTCTCAATGGTTCTGCCACTTTAGAGAGTATCAGGGGAGCAGGAGGGTTCAGAGCCGTTAACAATTCCTGTGCGCCGTTTGATTTTTCCGGATTGCTGAATGGTTTCCTCCGGGGCATCCCTGCCCATTTTGTGATATAGGGATGTTTTCTGATTCTTTCGAAACTCTTATGGAAAATGGAAAGGTTTTCGGGGCCACATTGAAAACGGATATTCACCAGATATTCGATTCCCTCCGGTCCGAATTTTCCGAATGCCTGGACAACTTCTGCTCTAGAACGGTGTGCTTGCTTCCCGTCCCAGCGATAACGAGTAACATATTGGCGAAACCATTCGCTCAGACGGATCCCATCGACTCTTGGTTCCGAATTCCCTTGCCAGATCACATAACTCAGCAACAGGACTCCGGCAATCGCGCAAATCAATCCAATGGTTTTGTATTTTTTTAGTGACATGGATTATCAATGACTCCTGACTCCTGTTTGTAGATCCATTTTAACGGCATACATCCCATCTGACAATGGTCAATGGTTTTCATCACTTTTGGAAGGGTGTGATTAAAAGTGCGGGGAGAGGACAGGTTAACGCCTTGAACTGTAGCGTGCGCTGTCCTCAGCGCATTTCCAGTGATACAGCGGTGTTTTCGGCTGAGGACAGCCAACGCTATAGCAAATCATTCCCCGCACTTTTGGGCGAACCCTGAAGGAGGCGAACGAAATGTTTGTCATTGAGTTCAAAGCGACCTATGCTGTTCAGATCAAGGTGTTGGAGTTCACGCTTCAGTGTGTAAATATATTTAGCGACTCGACACATTGAGGAGTGAGTTCCAACGGTTTCATTCCAATTTTTATTGTTCGTCATTCGTGCTCTTAATATAGAGAACATACTCAACACTTTAACAAAGGCATTATGTTAAATTCAACAAACTCATCCATTTTCGCTTTCTTCGTTTTAACAGTGGGTCTGACTGCCCATACGGGGAGAGCTGCTGAGGGCTACTCTGAGAATCCAGGAAGGGAAGGCGACGGCGATTTTACAATCGGTCCCCATTACAAAGTCGATCCAGATCTGACGGACAGAGGTAATCCCAAGGGAAAGACTTTTGAGTTCATGATGCGGTTGGCGGACAGTAAGATTTTTTCCGGTGACGATCGCACCCTCGAGCCAGCGAAGAAACCTGTGCGCGAGCAGCGAAAGATTGTCGTTTATGTGCCCGCCGCCTACAAAGACGGCACAGAGGCACCCCTTCTCGTTACGCATGACGGTCCGAGTCGGCTCGATTTGGTGCGCAACGCCTTGGACAATCTGACGATTTCCAGGGATCTCCGTCGCAAGTTGCCTGCATTCATCGTGATTGCCGTTCAAAATGGTGGCAATGATGGGAAAAACAGTGAACGGGGTCTCGAATACGACACGATGTCCGACCGATTTGCCCGATTCATCAATGATGAAGTGCTGACGGCTGTGCTGAACAACGCGGAAATCAAAGCTGCTTTTCCGCATATTGCCTTCACGGACAATCCCTGGGGAAAGGCTGCCATGGGTTGCAGTTCGGGCGGTGCGGCCGCATTGACCATGGGCTGGTTTCGTCCTGATCTGTTTCGCCGACTGATCACTTATTCGGGGACGTTCGTTGATCAGCAGGACGACGATGCGCCGGAAGAAGCTACTTATCTGCTGGGTGCCTGGGAATACCACTCAGGCATGAAATTGATCGAGAACAGTGAGAAGAAGCCCTTGCGTATCTTCACCCACGTATCCGAGAACGACCTTCGCGCCAAGGACCCGGAAGAAACCTATCACAACTGGGTAATGGCCAACCAACGCACGGCAGTGGCACTTAAATCAAAAGGCTACCATTACCGATTCGTATTCAGTCGGGACACCAGGCACTGCGATCGTCGCGTCTTCGAGCAGACACTCGCCGACACTTTGGTGTGGATGTGGCGGGGCTACAAGGCAGACTGATTAGATTGGGAGGTGGTTCTCCACCTAGTTAGGCCTGGGAGGGGGGCATGGTAGCAGAAGGCAGTGGAGTTAACGCTTTGGTTTTGTGATGCCCTGAGATATTCGAAACACTCAAATTACCCAAGCCCTTAACCGAAGACATACTGACCGGCCTGAAGCTGGGGGCGTCGACCCCGGATCGTTCAAACCTGCATATATTTCTTCCACGTTCCGGCCTCAGCGCGGCCGGCTTCAGGTGCGCTAAGGCCTTTGCCTGCTCTCAAAATAAACATCATTTTTTAATATCTCCCTCTTGACACATCTCCCTAACCGTCATATCGTCCTATGACGATAATTAAACCATTGTTCCATGTTAATACAAATCAACTATCAATCCGGACAATCGCCTTATTTGCAGATCGTGGAGCAGATCAAAAATGCGGCGGCATCCGGGATCATTCGATCAGGTGAAACATTGCCGTCCATTCGGCCATTGGCGGAGAAGCTTCGAATCAACCGCAATACGGTGGCGAAGGCCTATGCTGAATTGGAGCGGGAGGGTGTCATTGAGACGGTCTCCGGCAAGGGGTGTTTCTTAAGTAAAAACCAATCGCCGTACAAAAAAGCTGTCCGAAAGAAAATAGTGGAAGGATCGATCGATGGCGCGATCGTAAAGGCATTTCACCTACAGGTTGAAGAAGAGGAGTTTATGAAGATTGCCGAGACGCGATGGAAATATTTCAAGAAGGAGAACAAATCATGAGGGAAGCAGTCATTGAGATCAAAGGGTTAAAGCGGCGATTCGGTGCCAACGATGCCGTATCGGGATTGAATCTGCGAGTGTCCAGAGGGCGTTGTTACGGGTTTTTCGGACGGAATGGAGCGGGCAAAACCACCACCATCAAATGCCTTCTGAATTTGCTGAAACCGACCGAGGGTTCGGTTTGCCTATTCGGCAGTAATGCTTCACAGGACGATGTGGCCGTTAAGTCCCGATTCACCTATGTGCCCGATACTTTCGCCTATTATCCATGGATGACGATCTCCAGTTATTTCGAATACCTGGCTGCGTTTCGAACTAAATGGAACTCAAATATGGAGAGCGATTTATTGAATCAGTTCGGTTTGGATCCGACCCAAAAAGTGGGGAATCTGTCCAAAGGGCAGAAGATGCAGATTGCGCTGATCGGTGCATTGTGTCCCGAGCCGGAGTTGCTGGTGCTCGACGAACCGACTTCCGGCCTGGATCCATTGGTGCGACGGGAATTCATCCGGACGGTCATCGGTGCCTACCAGGATGCCGATCCAGAAAACCGGACGGTTTTTGTTTCGACCCACATGATCACTGAGTTTGAGGGATTGATCGATGAATTCACAATTATCGAGGAGGGGCAGGACATCGTCTCCATGGAAACCGAAGCAGCCCGCAACGAATTCAAACGGATTCGTGCTCGATTTTCCGGGACGCCTCCGGATCGAATCGAAGGTCTGTCCGAAGTCATTCAATGGGAAGCATCCGGTAGGGAGTTGGAGGTCATCGTTAAAGGAGATTCCGGACCCCTATTGAATTCTCTGAAGAAGCATCAACCGGAATCGGTGGAAACCGGATCCTTGACTCTGGAAGATATTTTTCTGGCAACCTTGGCTTCAAAAAACGGGCTATGAAAACTCGGTTGAAGAAAGAATTTCGAAACCTGCTGTCGCATTGCCTGCCGGCATTGTTCCTGATTGTGGGGGGCGCTGTCCTGCTTCGACTGGATGCAAGCGGAGGGGGTGAGTTGGCCCTGTTGTCTTTGGTGGTGTATTCATTAGGGTTCAGCATTGTTGGCTCCGCTTTATTCGGGATGGAATCCAACGTGGGATTGCGCTGCTCGGTGATGACGTTTCCGGTTTCAAGGCGTCGACTTTACGCAGAGAGAATGCTGATCGGTGGTATGATTTCCGTTTTCTTCATCGGGATGTTCTGTGTGATCTCCGGCATCATGACCACCCGAATATCATTGCATCATATTGTGTTTTACATTCCCTTGTGTGCACTCGGTGGCGGTTGCTTTTTTGCCTTGTGGTTAAGGGAAACCGTGGCGGCGTTCTGGGCGACGTTATTGGCACCGCTTTTGATCATTTGCCTTATTGTGCTTTGCTATTTCTTTCTGGATCAAGATGCCAATGAGACGCTCATCGGAATGGCTCTAGTTCTATATGGTTTGGCGACTCAAATTTTGGCGTATTTTCGATATGTTGGATATGAGGATGATTTTTTATTCGATAGGGAAGTAAACATTTTTACCTTCTCAAAGATTGGTGCTGCTCGGAGTGGACGAATGAAGCGACATCAACCCAGATCGGCGTCGCTATTCTTTTTGATCAAGAAGGAACTGCGGTTGCTGAAATTCAACTTGATTCTGGCTGGGACGACGGCCTTTCTTTTTGGGTTGGTTCTCTTCGTTCAGCTCGGGTTTAAGGATCCTGGTCAGGAGAATGATTCCCTATTCGGATTATTGGTTCTCCTGAGAATGGTCTGGGCCTTTATCCCCGTTTCCATGGGAGCCGTCATGATTAGTGATGAGAGACGTTGGGGTATTCTCAGTTGGAATCAAGTGCAGCCGGTTCGATTTTCCCATCAACTATGGATCAAAGCCTGTGTTCTGATTTTTATGTCCTGTTTACTGATTGGGGGAGGGGGGATTGTGTTGAATCGCGGGCTTCAGATGGCGGTCCATCATTTAAATATCCTGGAATTACCGATGATTTGGTCGAAGTTGCACCTTTTTGATGCTCATTTCCTGCTTGTTGTTCCGGTGATGACAGCTATCGGTTTGTATGCCTCATCGTTGAGTCGGGGATTTCTCCAAAGTCTGATCATCAGTATAGGCTTGATCCTACTCATTTTTGTTTCTTCCTCGGTCGGCTCGAGGCTGATTCCACAATTACCTCCTACCCATCCCTACTTTTTGAACATCCTGAGCTGCTCAGTTCTCATCGGAATTTTTGGGCTCATCCTGTCGGTATACAATGCTCGTTTTTCTTCTGGAGGTGGTCGTCGGATTCGCCTCAATTTAATCGGTCTGGGGGGAACAGTTCTGCTATCGATCGTGCTCACTGCCGTTATTTATTTGCGCAGTTGGCAATGGTTGATTCCCGTTCCCGTCGAGGTTCCGATCTCCGAAACCTCAGATCCCCGTTTTACGTTTCAAAAGATATTACAGTTAGTCACAATTCTGGATCCGGAAGGGAATATGAAAGCTCTGGTTCCGAAGGCTAAACGATTCGATCAAAGCACAGGAGAAGCGGTTCAGGTTGACTACACACTGACCCCATTGAATTGGGACAAAAGTGAATACCCGGATCTACGTTGGGCTGTCGTCGGAGAAGGTTGGTGGCACGCGCCGGCAATTGCTGCAGATGGAACTTTATGGGAATTTGAGAAACACCCCAAATTGAAGCAAACCAACCAGGGTGCGATTCTGGTTCCGTCAAGATTACCTATCGTAAAACAAATGAGTTCCGAAACAGAATGGATTCAAGTGAGTGGCGGAAACGGGTTTGCTTTGGCTTTGCACCGAGATGGTACATTGTGGGGCTGGGGAAGTAATCGATACGGACAGTTGGGTGTCCTTTTCGAAAACGAAACAAAGAGCACCGATGAACTAATTCAACTCGGTAGTGACAACGATTGGGTGTCGATAGGTGTCAGCAACTTCGCGCGATGTTACGGAGTGAAACAGGATGGATCTCTATGGGTTTGGGGGCATTACCACAATGCGGACGCTGTCGATTCTTCAGAGGGTAAAAAGGGGGTTGTTAATCCGGTTCCCATTAAAGTGGATACGATAGAAAACTGTTCGAAAATTATTGGTTCCAGTCACGTCAGTATCATTGAAAAGAAGGATAATTCAGTATGGCTGATTTCATATTTTAATTCTATTCCCAAACACGAACCGATCCGATTGGAATTGGAATCCGGAATCAAATCTGTGACGTTACACTTACGGGTTGCCTGCTCTATTAGTGCTGAATGATGGATCTCTTTATGAGTGGAACTACGACCCCTTTTCCAGGCGCTTAAATTCCACACACCAAGAACCCGCTGAGACTCTTAAACGAGTGGGTCAACGAAATGACTGGGATTCTGCTCTTTTTGTTGAAGGTTCCATTTTGGGGATGACCCAGGATGGCACTGTGTGGTCCTGGGGGCCGCATTTGGAGAATCCAGAACGCCTGAGCAGGAGTTCATCACCCTATCTGACTCGATTCAGAAACTTAATGCCGCATCCCCATCGTCCGAGGCCTTTTATGGGTTTTGCGACTGGGCAGCGGCTGTGAGGGATGTTGGTTGGTAGGGCTCGTTGCACTGCCATTAGGTTAAGGAAAGCTTTTCCAGAAGGCAGGACTCGTCCATCCGGCCGCTCACACTGTAGCGTGCGCTG
>DUCD01000486.1:9245-10405 GCA_012959985.1 Verrucomicrobiales bacterium
GTCTGATATTTCACACGAAAATCTCTTAACCGAATGGCAATGGTGCTGTCCCTGCACCGCGTTTTGGGAAAGTGGGGTGAGAATCCCTTTCATCCGGCTAAGAAAAATTATACGGAAATGGACATTTCTGTCAGTTGCCGCGTGGCGTATAAGCACCTCGGCTCACGGCCGCATCAAAAGGTTGACACAATACATAAACCAGACCAGACTTGGTTTAACATGCGAATTATCAATATTCAACAGGCGAAGACCCATTTGTCGAGGTATGTGGAGGAAGTCGCGAACGGAGAGGAACTGATTATAGGAAAAGCAGGAAAACCGATGGCCATGCTTGTGCCTTATAAACCGGTGAAATCTCCACGCCGAATCGGCTGGTTGAAAGGCAGGATCATAGAGTCTCCTGACTGCTGGTCAGCAAAATTGGATGCCGAAATTGCTGCGGATCTGGGTTCCGGAAAAATCACCCCCGACGTTCTTCTTTCGGTGAAATCCTTGAAATCTAAACCGGGTAAAGTTGGTTGAACAAATGCGACTGCTGCTTGATTCCCATGTGATTCTCTGGTTTGCCGCTACTCCACGTCGTTTGAGACCGGAGGTGCTGTCTGCCATTGCTGATCCTGAGAACGATGTGCTGATAAGCTCTGCCTCGATCTGGGAATTGAATTTGAAGGCATCTAAAGGAAAACTTTCTCTGCCTAAGAAATTCTGTTCTTCCCTAAGGTCACAGGGGTTTCTTCCATTGCCCGTGAGTTGGGAACATGCAGAAGCCGCTTCTTCTCTGCCGAAGATTCATCTGGATCCATTTGACCGTTTGATAGTTGCTCAGGCCGGGTTGGAAAACCTTGTGGTGGTTACCGGTGATGCAAATGTTTTAAAATATCCCGTATCCCTTTTGGAAGCGTGATCCTTACTGTTGTTGCCTCCTGGATCGAACCAGATCTGTCCCATTCACGTGGCATTTTGGAAAACACGTTTGGGGCCGATGCTAGAAAAACTTGCCGGGAAACTTGGGTTGATGGGGAAAACTTGCCGGGATTGGCAGAGCCCAATTCAAGTCTGAAATTCGCAGCGCAATAATGCAACTATTTGCAATGCGGTTTGCTGCGGTTTAATTGGGGGGACAGTCCCGAATGGCACTAAGTTAAGGAGGGTAGACATCT
>DUCD01000487.1 GCA_012959985.1 Verrucomicrobiales bacterium
TCCCGATTTAAGGCATATAGTCTTTTATCCGTTGATCCAAAATAGATCGTTCCATCCGTTGAAACCGCTGCGCTGGACAATATGGGGCCCAGGGTTTGAAAGTCCCAGATTTTTTTCCCATCCGGTGTTATGGCATAAAAATGAGCATCTCTGGATCCAACATAGATCACTCCATCCCGGCCAATGACAGGGGAAGCGGCGATTTCATCAGTCGTTTTAATCCTCCATTTGCTTCGACCTTTTGAGGAAATGGCATAAAGGAAATGGTCAGCACACCCGAAATAAATCGTACCATCTTCGGCAATGGCCGGAGAGGAAGCGATTCTGGAACCTCCTTCAAAAGTCCATGCTTTCTTACCTGACGGAGAGATCGCCATCAATTGACGTTCGGGCAGATCAGTAGTGACATAAATAGTGCCCCGTTTGCCGATCGCGGGAGAACTCAAAATTGGACTCCGAGTTTTGATCTGCCACTTAATCTTTCCATCGGACCGAATAGCAAGGATATCGCCGTTTATCGAGCCTACGTAGATACTTCCATCATCGCCGATCGCGGCAGAGGATTCAAATGATCGATAATCTCCGAGCACCCACTTTGGCTTCCCGTCCGGACCCAGGGCATAAAACCTTCCATCGGTAGAACCGATATAAAGAATCCCACTCGGGGATAGAGCCGGTGTTGCCCGGACAGGACCTTCCGTAGTAAATTCCCAAATCTTCGAACCATCGGGATTGAGTGCATAGACTTTGCCATCCTCGGACCCGAAAAAGACAACGCCATTGGGCGCGACCGTCGGTGAAGAATGGATGGGATCTTCGGTTTTAAATTCCCAGAGTATGTCAACGGAAGCGTTTTCGCACCCCGAATATAGAACAGTAATGAGAATGCAAAGCCAAGCCTTCACGAGGATCGGACCGATATCAGAAGTGGGACTACGGCTGTCCATCAGCGGCCCACACACCCGTCACAATTACGACCACTGGTCATGTAACCGTCCAAAATGGCTTGAGCAGTCCGCTTGCAATTAATCCACTCCGCATGCCCGTCCGCGAAACCCCAATTCCATCCTGCGGATAAATGATTGTTCGTTTCATCAGGACAATTGTTGATACCTGTGTCGTCGCTATCCAGAACTAGAACAACTTTGGGAGCAATGCCTTGAACATTCTGAGGCGTCTTCCGCACATTGGCAAAAGGCGCCAACTGATATATTCCGAAGAACTCATAGCTGTGTCCGCCACGGTTGTCCAATCGCCCCTGGGAGGCATTATTGCCTAAATCCTGAATCATACCCCTCCGATCAACGCGCTTCCGAATTACATTTTTTGTGCTGGGACAAATGAATGTCTGCAGTGTTGGTATGTATTTCTTATACAGCGATTGGGGTCCTCCATCATCCCCGATACTGGTGGTATAATAAAACCAGCCGGGGAAATCATCACTGTAGATCTGCATGGCCAGAACCATCTGACGGAGGTTGTTAAAGCAGGATATTCTCTTACTGCGCTCCTTGGCTGAACCCAGAGCCGGAAGCAGCATGGCGGCAAGGATGGCGATGATAGCGATCACAACCAACAGCTCGATCAAGGTAAATCCCCGCTTCGACCGTTGCCTAGGCTCAGCCCTTTTATCGTTAACTTTCAATGAATGTTCTTTCATTTTAGATGTTCGATTGTTCAGCGTTCGACGTTCAGCGTTCTATATCCGGTATTCTGTGTTCGATAGCGAGTCCAAGGAATCTCTAGTTCCGGCTCAATCGCCAATACGCCTGTTGGCTGTCCGTAGGAAGATCCCCGGTCCATTGGTTTCCGGTTTGTCCGGTTGCGACGATTTCCCAATTTCGCGCCCCGAGATCCGTTGCTCTTTCCACATCATAGGCAGCCCCCGAACTGTCTACCTCCAGAACAACCTGCCCAGCGCCGACACTGATACCGGATATCGTCAGAGGACCCGTCGCTTTGGTGGGCAAACTCGAAGCACGCGCGTATGTAAAATGAGCGTTCGTTTCTCCCCAGGTAGCGAGACCGAATCGGTTTCCTGCCGAAGCCGATTGGCCGGTCCAACCGAAGCTGGCAGAATTGTCCGGATTATCCGTTTCCCAAACGTTCAACTGGTAGCTTCCGTTGTTATTGGAAAAATCGATCCCAAACGGTTGGCCTTGCCCGTAAATAAAGGACCGATCCTGCACCACCATATCGGTCCAAACTCCGCCTGATTTTCGGCTGATATTCACACCTTGAGGCATATTGCCGTCTCCGGCAGGCACTTGGCTATTGAAAAGAACTCGCGCGTAGTTGTCCGAATCAATGTAATCGTAGACAAACCCGATTCCATCGTTGTCAAACGGATGAAAACCAATCTCAAGGAAATAATTGGCTGACATCTGGTCCGGGGCCAGAAGGATCGGGCCTTCTCCATCCGCCTTGGGATTTCCCAATGTGCCAGTCGTCGAAGTCAAGGCGTTGGAATTCTGCACAATGCTGTCCGGAGACCGAATCCAGGTCCCTTCGGAAGGAGTGCCGAGGAGTGGGTTTTCCCAACCATCGGGTAATTCCGATTGAAGCGGTTCATTTTCCCAATTTTCCTCGAAGACAACCACGCCATCCACGGTAACGGTTATGTCATCATGGAAAGTTCCCGCGCCAACCGGAATGAGGTCGGTCACCGCCACGCCGGACTGGCCCCAGGAGCCGAATCCCACCCTGCCGTCGCCAAGAGAGTCATCAGTAAACGAGATAACGACGCCAAGCCCCTCATTGTACGCTGGGGGGACAGACAAAGTATCATAGGGCGTAACCAGCACTTCAAAGTTCGACCCGATGGCTGAGATTCGTATCTTCACTTGCTTAAACCACGATATATCGGCCGGATCCATGGCAAGTCTATCATCACGACCCAAATCGGAATAGACGCCGTCTACTCTCTTCTGAAGAGAGACTCCGAAAGGAGGCCGCCAATCTGCTTCGGCGTCGGTCCCTTCAATATTGAAACGGTACCAGTTTTCTTCGTCCTGATAGCGGAAATAGAGACTGTTTCCATCGTTATCACCCACCACAATGGTCGACTCCAGGATATAATCCTTCCAGTCTGAATTCCAAACCCCATTGCTGACGATCATTCGCGGGCCTTCAAAACTGACCTGAGGAACCATGTTCTCGGGCGGAAACAGCGGGGCCGGTCCACCACTCAAATCTGCACCCCGGTGGTGATTAGTATTCTCCGTCACTCCTCGATAGCCCTGCCCGAAGTCCTGAACCAACCACAAACCGGACTGGGCCGGGTCTCGTTTTACATTTTCCCATCGGGCATTGATGCCATCTTCGCTGATCAATTGTTCTGCAAAATTCGGATCAGTGCCTCGTTGGAATTCCGTCAGGTTATCGGCACCGTCGTTATCTACATCGCCGTCCGAATTCGCCGCCAAATTCCCGAAATTAGCAAGTTCCCAGGCATCGGCCAATCCATCCCCGTCACTATCAGCAGTGAATCCAGCGGAAAGGGAAACCGGTCCCGATAGGGTCAGGGACAACGGAGATGTGCTGGAACTAGCGGAACCGGACCAACCGGCAAACAAAAATCCGATGTCCGGCATTGCCTCCAAGGTCACTGCCGATCCTTCCGCATACCATTCCTGGTCGGCGCCGGCAACACTCCCACCGGGCCCGACGGCAATATCGAGACGAAATTCCGATTGCCACTCCCAGGTCAGGAAGGAAAACTGATTGATGTTGAATGTTACGGAATTGGAGGTCCCGGTTGCGGGAACGGATCCGGAACCCGTCCATCCAGTAAGTAATCTTCGAACCCCGGGAGATTCCTCGACCACTGCCTCGACCGTCGCTGTGACGACCTCGTCAACCTCATAATTAGACAGCCCGATCGACGGACTCGGATTCCCAAAGGGGGAGTTGATCTGCAGGGGAATACCACGAGAGAGCTCCACTTTGACAAAATCGATCTCGGTGTGCTGCATTCCCCAACTGAAAACACCGATTTTCCCGCTATCCACGGTGTCACCGGTAATATTGAAGGGACCGTAGAAATGAGTGACGGCAGTGCCTTCAGGATCCCCGGTAATAACGAATTCCAACCGATTTTCACTGATGGTGACTAGAATATCGTAAGGAACGTCATCGGGAGGGATAAATGCGTCGGGATCGACCGTAGGATCCTGATGATAGATTTCAGACCAGACACCATTGACTTTCTTCTGGACGGATACGCCCTGCCACGGACGCCCACCACCGTCACCTTGGCTTGACAGGGCGATTCGGTAAAAATTATCGGGATCTTTGAAACGGAAGACAACTCCATGCCCGTCATTATCACTGGGAATAATTCGTGCGGTATAGAGATAGTCGGTCCAGTTTTCATCCCCCGCGACAAGAGTCGGAGCACTGAAGTCTATATGATCGTTACCATCAATATCTGTAGCGGCGAGGTTTCCGTTACTGGACTCGTTCAAGCTTCGGTAAAGGCCGTTTTCACCCCATGCCAGCCCCCAGTTCCCAAGCCCGGCTGATGACTCTCCCAAGGCGTTTCCAGGAACAAAACTTGTCCAGCCAGCAAGAGTTGCCGGGGTCGCGTTCACTAAAGGAATCGGCTCGAGGGAAAGATTGGTGAAAAATATCCCCGAAAGAGGACCGGTGCCGCCACTTTGGCCCCAGACCATGATCCCAACCTGCCCTGCCGCCGATGTAGGCAGAGTCAATGATTCGATCAACGGTGTTTCGAATGGAAACCCCGAGTCGACAAATTCCGCTACGGACACGTTCAAACTGTTCCCCGGCCCCACTGAGATGGTCACATCAAAGGCGGCGGCCTGTGTCGGAACAAATGTGGGAGAATCAAAATCGACACTTCCGTCATCGCCCGCCAGAATCTCAGGCACCCCGTCGACCATGCGGTCAAAGCTCCAGCCGTGCCATGGAAATCCACCGGACCGGTCCTGCACCGCAAAAGTGATTCGATAAAAATTGTTTTCATCCTGATATCCGAAAACCAATCCGGATCCATCATTGTCACTGGCAATCATGCGGGCATTGAAAGTGAAGGTTTCTCCCGCCACGGTGTCGTTGATCAGCATGGGTGCCACTCGAGTCGTTGAAAATCCGGCCGCATCGGTGTAGACATTGCTGTTCTCGGTAAATCCTCCATTCACCGAATCGTATATCCAACGCAAAGGCCCTGAAACATAGGTCGTCCCGGTGGTTCCGACCGGCGCGACAGCGGTCCAACCTGGAACGTCATCGACAAAATTGTCGGCAAACAGAATATCCGATTCCACTCGGACAAAATCGACCTCGGTGTAGTTCATTCCCCAACTGAATATACCCACTCCTCCACCGTCAATGGTATCGCCGGTAATCGTAAAAGGGCCGTAGAGGTGAAAATCCGCGGCGCCTTCGGGATCCGCCGTAATGGTGAATTCCAATCGATCACCCTGGACCGTAACCGCGATGTCGTAAGGCACGTCATTCGGAGAAATGAAACTGAGGGCTTCATCGTGAAAGATTTCAGACCAGAGACCATTCGCTTTTTTCTGTACCGACACCCCCTGCCAGGGACGTCCGTCTCCATCCCCTTGGGAAGCGAGAGCGATACGGTAGAAGTTATCCGGATCCTGAAACCTTACCACAACTCCGTGCCCATCATTATCGCTGGGGTTGATTCGGGCGGTAAAGGTGTAGTCCGTCCAGCTGGCATCGCCAATAACGAAAGTGGGAGCGCTGAAATCAATATGGGTATTGCCGTCGATGTCTGTGGCGGCGAGATTTCCGTTGCTGCTCTCATTCAAGGTTCCAAAAGAACCGTCCTGACCGAGTCCCAGCCCCCAGTTACCCGTCACTCCCGCAGATTCTCCAATGGCATTACCAGGCACATAGTTCGTCCATTCTGAAAGCAAGGGAGGATTGTTGATCAACGATCCACCGTCCAGAAAGGCATCGGCAAAGAACACTCCAGGAGGATTGCCACCGCTCTGCCCCCAAACCATTAATCCGACTTGCCCAGCTGCCGAAGACGGGAGGGACATCGACTCGACCAACACCACCAAGGTCGGCGCATCGGTCTCCACGGCATCCATTACCGAAAGGTTCAGGACATTTCCCGCCCCCACCTCAATAATCACATCAAAAGCCGTACCCCGTGTGGGGGTGAAAACCGGCACAAAAGCGTCATTACCATCATCTCCCGCCAGAACGGTTGACACGCCCCCGATCATTTGGTCAAAACTCCATCCGGTGAAGGGAAAAGCGCCGCGATCCTGAACTCCAAAGGCAAGTCGATAGAAATTGCTCTCGTCCTGATATCCGAAAACCACACCCGATCCGTCATTGTCCCCCATATTCATTCGCACCTTGTAGGTTAAGGTGGCACCTGCGGCGGTTTCATGGATCAGCATCGGCGCCACGGTATTCCCCGTAAAGATGTTACTGTTCTCTGAAAATCCCCCATGCACCGTATCATATATCCAACGCATGGGACCGGACGAATACGGATCGCCCGCGGCGGGCTGAACTGCAGTCCAACCGGGGAATCCTCCGTCAAATCCGGTTTCGTAGAGAATATCGCCTCGGGAATCGAGAGGCATCACACAGAACAGACCCAAGAAAAATAGGGTGAAAGCTGCTTTTTTAGCCGTGGCACACGAGAGGAAACTTTGCTGCGATTTCATAGGTATTTGTCTATCTTTTGAGCAGGAATACTCTTCTTGTCATTAGCTTCAGGCTCAAGACTTTAAACCATTACAAACTTGATCTGGACGAATGACGTTGTTTAGTGAACGGTATATTCTTTAAGGCCATTTGCGAATGTCATCAAGGTGAATATTGCGTAAATAATCTAAGAATATGCGCAATCAGAGCCCTAAGCGCTGGTTTGAGTTTGTTTCTCATCCTTTGCAGCGGTTCCTTGAACTTGTGGTTGAAGATGGCGGAAAAGATTACTAATTCCAATTGTGGGCCAAAAATGCCGAGAGTGGCTCTCCTGGTTGCGACGTCAACCAGTTGGGGTCGACGGATTGTCACTGGGATCAACCAGTTCATTCGCAAGCACGACCCGTGGCACGTTTTTATAGAAGCCAGAAGCGAAAGTGAGATACTACGATTACCGGCAAACTGGCAAGGAGACGGCATCATCGCACGCATTAACAACCAGTCCATGGCCAAGGATATCTCCAGTCATGATATTCCCGTCGTTAATGTTTCTAGAGTTTGTCCACGGGGTTATGGATTTCCACATTTGACATCGGATATCCACAAAACCGCCGAACTGGCATTCGAGCATTTCAGAGAGCGTGGATTCAGGAATTTCGGTTATTTCAGCCTAATAGGAATAAATTACGTGGCCGATCAGCAGAGAGCCTTTGCCGCCGTGCTGAAAAAATCGGGATATCATTGCAGGGTATACAAAATAAAGGCCAGCCGCGGCGGCATAGCCGATTGGAACGCCAGTATCCCTGCCCTGGCAAAATGGCTGAATTCGCTACCGAAACCCATTGGTATTCTGACGTGGAACGCAGGCAGTGGAAGAATGGTTATTCATGGATGTCAACAGGCTGGATTGCATGTACCGGAAGAAGTTGCCGTACTCAGTGGCGCGGATGACGACCTCTTGTGCAAAGTTTCAAACATACCCTTATCCGGGATTCTCGGAGCAAACGAGCAGATTGGTTACGAAGCAGCAGAGCTACTAGACCGATTGATGCGGGGACAACCTTCCATGCGACAACCTAAGTTCATCGCCCCAATCGGTGTTACCGCCCGAAGATCCACCGACACCCTGGCCATTCAAGAAAAACAGTTGGTTTCAGCCCTTCGCTATATCGAAAACCATTCATCGGATCCCATTCAAGTTCAGGATCTAGTCAACCATATCGATATTTCCAGAAGATCTCTCGAAAAGCTTTTTCTCGAGGTTTTGGGCAGAACTCCAGCAGAAGAAATCCGTCGGGTTCACTTTGAAAGGGCAAAATCACTCCTGCTGGAAAGTGATATGGATATCCCTCAAGTAGCCAATTCTTCGGGCTTCGGATCCTCCGAATACATGGCTTACGTTTTTAAAAAACGAATCAATGTCTCTCCTTTTAAATTCCGCAACCAAATCCGGAACCAATGATTCAGTGAATCAATTCTCCAGGGAATTGAACGGATCCTCTGCGATTGACTCCGTCGGCATGCGGCCGTTATGATCCCGGACTTTTAAGTCCTATGTCAGTTATCAGTAATCTATTTGGTGATTCTCCATTCGGCATTCTGAAATCCCACGCGGATAAGGTGCATGAATGTGTCAATCTTTTGTCCGATCTATTTCGGGAACTTGAACTGGAGAAACCGGACCGGATCCGCGATTTTGCGGACCGCATCATGCAGTTGGAAACAGAAGCGGATCAGATTCAAAATGAATTGCATGAACGGTTGGCATCCCGGGTCATGATTCCTGTAAATAAAGCCGATCTGTTCACCATCGTAGAAAACCAGGATTCCATAGCCGATCGCGCTGAAGAAATTGCCGCCATTTTGACTTATCGTCCGATGAGGCTTCCGGGGAATCTCATGACAGACGTGAAAATCTATTTCGATCAAGTTCACCGGAATTGCAAACTCGCGCAAGGTATCACTGACAAAATGGATCTGCTCCTGGAATCTTCTTTTGGAGAACGTGATTCGTTAACCGTATCCAAACTGATCACCGAACTGAATCTGAAAGAAGATAAGATCAAGGATCAGGAGATTCAACTAACCCGAAAACTTTTTTCAAACGAAAACAGTCTTTCTCCGATAGATTTAATTCTTTGGATGAAACTGATCGGTCTAATTGCCGACTTATCAAAATTCGCCGATAGGATGGCGGCCGGAATCCGATTAATATTGAGAAACAAATAATACGTTTCGTCCCCATGATTATTCTCGCACAAGCAGCTATTCCTCACGCTCAGATTCTGATGATTCTGACAATTATTTTCGGATTTTACATGGCTTGGAGTATCGGAGCCAATGACGTCGCCAACGCCATGGGGACTTCTGTGGGATCCGGCGCGGTCACCTTAAAGCAAGCCGTGATCATTGCCGGCATCATGGAGTTGGCCGGAGCAGTATTGGTCGGCTCCCACGTAACCAATACCGTCCGGAAAGGAATTTTCGACCCTACAGGGCTGGATCCACAACTTTTGGTCTTCGGGTTTATTTCGGCTTTACTGGCCGCCGCCATATGGCTATCGATCGCAACTTATTTCGGTTGGCCTGTTTCCACCACACATTCAATTGTCGGTTCTATTGTTGGAGTTGGTGCGGTCATTGGAGGAGTCGAAATTATAAACTGGGCCAAAGTAGCCACCATCGTAATGTCATGGCTCACTTCACCGCTATTCGGAGGCATTATTGCCTTTATCATTTTCCGGATCATTCAAATTCAAATCTTTAATCGAAAACACCCCTTAAGAGCCGCCATCAAAATCACCCCCTTTCTGGTGTTCTATGTTGGATTCATTCTCACTTTAGTCATGGTGTGGAAAGGGTTGAAAAACCTGAAACTGGATTTGAATATCGGCCAGGCATTGATTGTATCCACTATCATGGGGACTCTCTCCTATTTTGTCGCAACGGCCTGGCTAAAACGATTCCATCGATTAGCTGAGCAGGAACGAAAGGACCGAGGCATCGAGCTGGTAGACGACCGGGAGGAGGGGATACCGTTTGTTGGAAAAAACACGCCGGAAGGAAAAACCGAACTTCGCCCTGCCTTGGTCGAAGGTTCGGAATTGCCAACAAAAAGGTGGGAACATCGGCGCCATTTCGAATACGAAAAAGTGGAAGCCATCTTCAAAAGTCTACTGGTACTCAGCGCTTGTTTTCTGGCATTTGCGCATGGAGCCAATGACGTAGCGAATGCCATCGGGCCATTAACGGCCGCTGTCGAGATTCTTCGGACGGGTGTTATCGACATTGAGGCCCAGGTTCCCCTGTGGATCCTCTGCATGGGAGGCGTTGGAATCATTTTAGGATTGGCGACTTGGGGTTACAAAGTCATTGAAACAATCGGAAAAAAAATCACCCAATTGACACCCAGTCGCGGCTTTGCCGCCAACATCGGAGCCGCCACGACCATCGTATTGGCCAGCCGGCTTGGATTTCCAATCTCGACAACACATACCTTGGTAGGAGCAGTTTTGGGAATCGGCTTAGCAAGGGGAATCGAATACCTGAACCTCAGAATGCTCCGAGATATTGCCCTTTCCTGGATGATCACCATCCCGGCCGGCGCCGGTTTGGCAATTCTGAATTACTACATTCTCAAAGCAATTTTTTCAGGTTGATAATCACAGGGGTCCCATAGAGAATGGAAAAAAGGTTGGCTAATGTGTTAATTCCTGCCACTCAGCAGGG
>DUCD01000488.1:0-2017 GCA_012959985.1 Verrucomicrobiales bacterium
GCATCATCAAGTGTGTCTAAAAATCTCATCAGTATTCAGGGCCAGTCTGCCGACGCCGCGAGCGGGCAGATCTACTTGAAGTTTTCCGATAACTCCACAGTTACAATTACACCATCCGTGAGTAACAGCTTCTATACTTTTTCCGCGTACAATGTTGTAAAACATGAGCTGCGAATTAAACTCAATGGCACAAGATTGGAACCGGACCTAAGCGATCTCACCGTCCCGGTCGGCCAGAAACTCACTTTTGAATCCTACTGGAGTCCTTCGCTGTCTTCCACGGATGTAACTACCTGGAATACCGGGGGTGGCTATGTCAATACTAAATTCACCTCGGGAAATAACCCACCGCAATACAGCAATGATACGGCCCTTAATACTGGAAACACGATTCAAGGATGTTACTATACCGGTAGCCAATCCAGACTTGTGAGTGTTCTCAAAGACGTAATCTTACCCAATGGTCAAGTCATCGATGAAGTTTCTGGAAGAGGGTATGTTACGGTACATAAACCAACCGTGGCTAATTTAACCACCGCGGCAGGCAGGACCTTTACTTGGAATGATCCAGAATTGAACTACGGAAACGATGTCACTGGAGTTGGGTGCATGAGGCCCTCCGTAACCGTATCCAGTGATTTTAGAGGTGTTGCCTCGATCACTCAAACCATTAATGGCAAGTACACGCAAAACTACCACATGGCCTGGCCGTATAAAGATGATGTCATGGACACGGATGGAAAATACTACAGAGACGGGTCCGAGATATATGCTTCAAGCCCGATAATGGAAAATGATCCTCTCAATCTGAGTTTCTCGGATTGTCCGCAGTCGGAAGTCGACAATGTTTATCCCTACAATATTCGCATAAAGGCTGATTTTCTAGATTACGTGCGTTTTGGACCCAACGCCGGCACGCCGGCGAATAATATTTATGTTACCTTAGCAACCTTTACCTGGAGTATGTGGGGGGAATACTGGACCCAAGATGGCGGCCTTACGGTAAATGTTGTCCCTGCGGCCACTGCTCTAACGACTTCAACTCAATGGCCGGATTGGGAAGGAATAAAAAGTGAATAATTCAAAAATCTCAAGCCGGATTCGTTTATATTTTTGCGGAATATACCTGCTCAGTTTGTCGCTGACCGTATTAGAGGCCGACAAAAAGCCTCTGTTGAACAACATAAAAATTTATAAATCAATTCATCTGCAAATTCGGGATGATTCGAATTTCAATTTCGATGAAATAATGTATGAGTATTCTTCAACCGATAGCCTAACTTCGCTTTTGATGAATAAATCCGATGGAGAGCAATATATCCTGAAACTTCCAGAAGCGTATCGGTTTGATTTCCAATTGATTGATGGAGAGGGGAATAGGGTGTCGAAAACGAAGAAGGGGAAAGATGTAAGTAGAAAAGTAAAAGTGGGTAAACCTTTGGATGGAGAGAGGAGTTCAATCCGCGGCAAGTTTAAAGGGGTGTTTCTCAGTCGAAAAACCAAAGGTTACGCGGATTTGTTTCGTCCTATTGATGTGTTTTCCATTGAATCTGATGGGGAGTATTTTCTTGAGTTCCATTATCGGTTTGTTGACGATTCAGGGATTATTCAAAAATCTAAGTTGATTCGAGTTAAAATAAGACACCAAGCTAAAAAATGAGATGTCAACGCCGCCGTGAAGTTTGGGGTTTTGTGCACAATCCCTATCTCGGCAAGGCCGATGATTGGTAACCGTTCACAGGTTAGACAAGGTATGAGTTGAAGATTCCTTGAATCAGGATGGATTGACGGCAGATACGGGCAGCAATGAAGGGGGCGGCTGTTTTTTGTAATGCGCCGTAATCGCCTGGAGCATCCACTCAAAGGCGGATCGTTTCTGTATTCTGCAGGTCGCCAGAACCGTCCAGAGGCGTTCAGAAGCAAGGCGCCCACGCAAGCTGCGTGTCCCCTGAGTAATCAAACGACCTATGACGACAAAACGGAATGCCTGCTCTGCGCTGTTGTTGGTCGGTTCCAC
>DUCD01000488.1:2053-2419 GCA_012959985.1 Verrucomicrobiales bacterium
AAATATCCCTCACCGTGATTGATAAAGCGCATAACCATATTCTCAATCAGGCGCGGGGGATGGCGACCGCCGAATCGGTTGGGAGAACTGCGGGGAGCCAGAGCGGCTTTCCATATATTTTCTTCAGCTTCAGCCAGTTTGCGTTGAAATGTGTCCTGCGACATCCGATCTTTACGGTGGAGAATGTGGAAGAGTCCTTTCAAGGCATCCAGTAACCCTTTACCGTATTTCTGAACATGCTTATCGGGGTGTTCGCAGAGATATTTGACCTCGCGGATCAGGTGAGCCATGCAGAACTGAAGGAGGGCTCCACACTTGCGGGCGTATTTGCGATAGGCGCTGTAGCAGTCACAGCCGAGGATGGCT
>DUCD01000488.1:2515-5468 GCA_012959985.1 Verrucomicrobiales bacterium
CAATCTTGAAAACCACGAAAGCAGGGGCGCGGAAGCACCAGGTCCATAAGCGTTTTGCGCACTCTTTATGCCCCGTCTCATCGATATTGAGCTGGGCCTGGGTGGGCAGCGCTTTGAGAAGTTCTTCGCAGGGACCTTCAAAAGCCCGGGAGGCTTTTTGAAGAAGTTTGGCCAGGTACCCACGGGAAACACTCAGCCCCAGGACATCCTCCAGCAGACACTCAATGCCCGAATAGGAACTGTGCAGTCTGCCTTTAAGGAAAACCACAAAGCTGGTCAGTCTCGGACCGAAAAGGCCGGCGGCACTCACCTCCCCGGGCAGGGTCGCTGAATGAAAACACCCGCATTCTTCGCACCAACTCATGTATGAAGTGTGCTCGGTATCATATTTTGAGCATGTCCGTTCGGGTCCTCGTGGGGGCCCGTGTCCCCCATACCGACGTAAAGGAAACCATCCGGCCCAAACTCAAGCCCTCCTCCGGTATGAGAAGCGGTTGTCGCGTTCCATCTCAAAACAGTCCTGGGCGGCTCGCCCGAATCTTTCTTAAAATCAGCCGAGGCTTTCCGCTCAACCGTAAATGCGATATGCTGGCCTTTCTCGTAGATATGAAGGGCCAGAAAGTATCGTCGATTTTCGCGAAAGTTCGGATGAAATTCCAATCCCATTAATCCACGGGCTCCGTTTTTGCTGAGGTGCGGACCCAGATCCAGAAAGAGAGTTTTTTTGTCTCCTTGAGCTCTCTTTTCCAAAAACCAAATTCTGCTCACCGCATGTTCCAATATTAGAAAGTTGTTGGGCTCTCCAGGAATCTGGCCGAACCAAACCGGCCGATCAAATTGATGACGTTCACTGTGGAAGGGAATCAGGGCGATGGGTTTTGATATTTGAGGAATGACATTGGGTGTTCCCTGATGAAACATCGACTCACTTTCAGGTCGTTTAAAACTCCCGATATATTCAACCAAATCAGCCAAGTCCTGCTGGGTTAAAGCAAGATGCAATCCTTCCGGCATCAAGGACAATTCGCTGGTATGACGGTTCAGGATATCTCCCGTGGCAATGCGCGCCGACACCTCCCCTGCTCCTTTTAATTCAATCCATTCAGCGGTGGATTTCTTCAGAATACCCGAGTATTCCTCGCCATCTCTCGTCTCCACTTCGGTAAGATTATAGCCATCGGCAATGATTGCGGAGGGCTGAAGAATTGAATCGATAATGTCCCCGCGGCCCAGTTTGTCTCCGATATTGGACAAATCAGGACCGGCGCTGGCGTTCGATCCATCAATCGTGTGACAGGTCGCGCAGGCAAGGCTCTCGCTCAAAAAGAACTCCCGGCCACGGTCAAGATCGCCTGCATGAATCATGGCATAATGGCGATGCTCCTTCAGGAGGAGAGCCTCCTCCAAAATAGAGCCTGTATTGGTCTCCTCGATCTGAGCGCTGACCTGTGCGCTCACATGCATCGCAAAACAAACGGAAATCAACAAATTATTCGGAATCGCTTTCATTCTACAGATCTATCTTACACAGGCGCGCCAATCGAGCCAGGTTATTAAAAATTAAAACCATACTTGGGGAACTTCACCGATTGGGCTGGCCTTTTTATGTTTAAGAACAATCAGAAATTGCTGTCCGGAATTGAATTGACCGATCGATGATTCATTCGTACGATTTTCAATTGTTAATAATGGTTGTTTCTGCGCATTTTATACTAGGACACTTCAGAGGAGCGAAAAGGGCGATTCTATGAAGGCCAAGGCGTGTGAACTTTTCGGTTTCACCCTCATCGAATTGTTGGTCGTGATTGCAATTATCGCAATTTTGGCATCCCTGTTGTTTCCTGTGTTGACTCAAGCCAAGATCAAAACTCAACGCGTGCATTGCACCAATTCTTTGCGTCAACTTGGAATTGGAGCCACGGCCTTCGCTGAGGATTTTGATGGCAATTTGCCGCCAGTGATTCGCACGTCCTCCTCATTCACCACCTATTGGCTCAAAATCAATGGCATTCCGGTGAATCTGGGCTTGTTGCATTCGTTCGAATATGTCACTCCGCCTGTGGCTTTTTTTTGCATCTCACGCGGTCGAACCGTCGGGGAAGCACTCGCCTACAATGTGCCTAACAACCTTTGGGAATCCGACCAAGTTCGTTCGTCCTATCCGGCGCGTCTGTTGGAAAAGGATGGCATCCCCATGGGCGGAGGACCTGAAGAGTGGAAACTCAACGACTATTCTCAAAAAGTGATCTACAGCGATTTTGTCGGCGTCGATGGTTTCCAGGGCGGTGGAATCACGCAGATGCACATTTTGGCTCCGCATTCGGGCCAAGGTTATAATCGATTGTTCGGAGATTCTTCCGTGCGTTGGACTCGCCCCGGTCCCCTAACTGGCCGAGTGGGCGAATTCGCTCCGCCGCCTTCAAGGCAGATCAAATACTACGAAGAGCTCGATCAGCTGCCTTGATGGGGGCTGGGGAATCACGGACTGACACGGACGATCACTGGCTTTCATTCAATCCTGACACGATAAAACCTTTGATTGGCTGGAGTGTCGGGGTCGGTGAAAGAAAGCAACGAGCCGTCACCATTGATGGTTTCGATCTCGGTCCAATTGCCGTTTTCAAGGGTTTCGTTGAACTCCACGATATATTGGCGTGATGCCATAGTGGCAAATGAAAACTCGAAACCATTTGCGGAAAGAACGGGATTGATAAGCGTCACCGACTCCAATACGTCAACGACCAAAAGAAAGCTCAGATAATTTAAATCGAGGTTGTTTTCGGATTCGGGAGCGGTCAGTCGAATTGTGGTCACCCCATCAAAGGCCAACTTAACCGGGTTGTCATTCTCGTCAACCAGAGGAATCAAGGCATACTCGCCCCCGGTATCTGGAACTGGAAAAGCGCCCAGTAATTCAGTGGATTGGTCCATTCCAGAAGGGTCGCTGGTGATG
>DUCD01000488.1:5478-10367 GCA_012959985.1 Verrucomicrobiales bacterium
TCGAGTCGAACGACGCGAGCCAAATCGCTTCTAGCCCGGAGAAAGGCGTTGTAGTTTCCAGATTCGAACGTTCGCGTGTAATTCAACCAATCGCCGGATTGAATTTCGGTGACTTCGTAATCGCTGACGCCAACCTCAGTGTATTTTGTTCTTATCGCATCATCGGTAAATCGCGTGCTGACCAAGTCTTCAAACCGATAGCTTTGTGATGGATCCAATGTGGGAACAGTGGGTGAAAAATAGTCAATTTCAAAAATCCCAACCAAATCGACGTACCCGACGCCATTGCCGTTGATAAGAGCTCCATTGCCGGCAAATCCTGAAGGAGGAGGGTCATCCTGAAACAATCCGCCTTGGTAATTGTAATCCTCCGCTTCAATGGTAACGGAAGTTCCCCCTACAAAGGTATCGAATTCAAGGTCAATCACCTGCTCCCCGATGGAATTTGAAACTGAAATCTCCACTTGATAGAATTGATTGGAGACCAATTGATCATAATTGACAGTTCGGTCTGTGGAGTTCCCTTGGAGGATTAATTCACCGCTGACCTCTTCCCCATTGACTAACATGGCAATATTTTCGAGGGGAATTTCCTGCGAGGAAATAACCTGAAACTGGATACCCTGGCTGGCATCATGGGAAGAAGATCCATTGGAAGGAACCAGGCCAACTACCGTCGGCCCAAATTCAACCCCTTCCGCAACGAAGACCTCCACCGAATCGATATCCAAGGAGCGCGGATCACTGGCTGGATCGGATCGAGTTCCGAAATGAACAATCGTGTGGCTCGTCATGGTTGCGGAAAGATCACGATAGGTATGAGGAGCCTCGCTGGTGAACGAGTCATTCGTATCGAGATTTAATAGAAACACACTATAAGTTAGGTCAATTGGATTGACCGTGACCTCCACCGAATAAATATTTTCCGGAACGATTAATACACCACTATCGATCATGTTGTCGGGGTTAAATGCGCTGTCGCCGATCAGATTGTCATAAATATGAAAGGTCTGACCCGCCGCGGCGCCGGAACTATGGGCGTCTCCATGCGCGAAAATCCCCCACCCCATCGAAGCGTCGGTCCCTCCGCCCGCTCTGGTTTCATCGCGTGAAAAAAAGTGAACACGGTCATTGAAAGAGATGAAGTTGTTTTCGAAATCCTCAGCAGACTCGCTCAAGCGAAATTTCCAACGAATGGTGTGCGGCCTCTCGATGTCCACCTCCTCATTCGTTTCGTATTGACGCAGGGCGTTGCGGTAAATATTCGGAATCTCGGAGGAGTTGATGTTGAGATACCCGGTTCCTCCATCAATGGGATCGCCGAATTGAATCCCGACCAATTGGTCCGCCGTATTCGACCAGGGTGTCAACCAACCATCCCCTGGTTCACCGGGATAAACACCATCGTTAAAATCAGAGCGGATCGAGGGTTGAATCACCGGTCGGATTTCAATCGAATCCAGATCGAAATGGCGGGCGTCGCCATCGGGGCTGGCCCGAAGTCCAAAGTGGATAATCCGATGGCTAGTGGCGGTGGCGGACAAATCACGGAAGGTGTGAGCGGCTTCGCTCGAGAAAGACTCCGCGGAATTTTCGTCGACAATAGCAACCTCATAAGTCTGGTTTCTGGGATTCGTTGTCACTGTAAAAGAGTAAACATGGCCAGGAATGAGAGGGATGCCCGTGTCCAAGCTATTGTCCAGATTAAAGGCGCTGTCGCCGTTAATATTGTCATAGATCCAAAAAGTTTGTCCGGCGCCGACACCGGAAGAATGGGCGGCGCCGACCGCGAAGATAGCCCAGGACATGGAGGCGTCTGTTCCACCACCCGGTCTGGGAGCGTCTCGTGAGAAAAAATGCACGCGATCATTAAAGGTAATAAAATTCGAGTCGAAATCGGCCATGGATTCGTTCAATCGGAATTTCCAACTGATTTCGTGGGGCAAGGTCACATCCATTCCGGAAACCGATTCATACTCTCTAAAAACGTTGCGGTATCCCCCGGAAGTTCCGGTGAGATCCACATTTAGAAAAGGCGTTCCCGAGTCGACCGATTCCGAAAGATTAACTGATACCGTTCCTTCTCCCGAAGAAGAATCCCAGGCATCCACCCACCCCGCTCCAGGACTGCCAGGGTAAATTTCGTCATCAAAATCCGAGACTATCGATTCCTGAATTTCGGTTTCTTGGTTGACGGTCAAAATTGCAAGGTCGCTCTCAACGAATCCAACCGAATTCTCGATCCTAACGCTGTAAGATCCTTCATCACTTGCATCAACGGCAAAAAGATCCAGCTCGGGCGCATCGGTGTCGGGAATGTCCTCCCCATCCTTGCGCCATTGAAATGTGAAAGGTTCAGACCCGTCAACCTCAACCGAAAAGCGGACGTCCAAACCGGCAATGACCGTTTGGCTCGAAGGTTGCTTCAAAATGATCGGCATGGAAGGAGGTTGTTCCGCTGTTTCAACTTCAACGGAATCAAGATCAAAGGCTCGAAGATCCGCATCAGGACTGGCCCTTACTCCGAAATGGACAATGGTGTGGCTTGTCGCGGTGGCGTCGAGATCTCGAAAAACGTGGGGCAAAGCGCTCGAGAAGGAATCCCCAACCGTTTCATCGGTGATCGTTACCGTGTATTCATTTAGATTGGAATCGACTATTACTTCGAAGGAATACAAGTTGCCGGGCAGCAAGAGGATTCCAGTGTCCAAATTGTTCTCCAAATTGAAAGCGCTATCTCCGGCGACATTGTCATAGATCCAAAAGGTTTGCCCCGCCCCGACTCCTGAAGAGTGGGCGTCGCCAACAGCAAAGATCCCCCAAGACATGGAGGCATCGGTTCCTCCCTTTAAACGAAGCGCATCTCGGGCAAAAAAATGGACACGGTCATTGAAAGTTACGAAGTTATTTGAAAAGTCATCCGGATCTTCAAGCAATCTGAATTTCCAACGAATGGTATCCGCTCCATTTCCAGATTCATATTGGCGGGCGACATTTCGGTAGCCGCCGGAAGTCCCCGAAATATTAATATTTAGATAAGGTGTTCCATTGTCCAACGGTTCAGTCTCGAGAATTTCTGGAGGAACATCACCCGAATGGCTCCATCCACCCTCCCAGCCATCACCGGCTTCCCCCGGATAGAGACCGTCGTCAAAATTGGAACTGATTACAATTTGCCCTAAGGCGGGAATAGCGATTAGCGAGAGAATTGCCCCGGCGCATATTAAGATTGAATTCCTTTTCATAATGTTTTATTTGACCTAAAAAGTCGCCTTAATCGGCATTGGTTTAGCGAAGTCACCATCCATTTTTCGCGGGAGAACACGCACATTTCCCGCTTTGTCACAGAAGTAAAGATTAGAAAGAGACGGCTTGCGTCCGTGTCCATCGGCCCAGAAGGAATAAAACTCCGGGTGGGCATTGACGGGGTGGCGGGCATAGGTGTGATTGCGAGGACTCTCGGTGGTTAATTGAGAGCTTAATTGCCAGGTTGCGCCCTGATCGGAGCTATGCCACATGGCAATTTCACCACCGGGATTGTAAGGTTGAGGGCCGGTTTGAGTGGGTCCGATGATGCGCCAACTTCCGTTTTCCTCAATGTAAAGGGAGCCCATGTCGTAATTGTTATCCGATATCATAGCCGGCCTAATTTCCCAACCCTTGCCATTCCAACGAGCCGTGGTCCATGTTCGCGGATCGTTTGCTGGACCGGATTGGTAACCTTTGCTGGTGATGAACAGAATAACCGGAAGGCCTTCATGATCATAGCGAATGTCTTTGAGATAAACTTTTAAGTCCTGTGATTGAGAATTGTAAACTAGGGCGGGATTTTCCACCTGGTCCAACGGCAACCGCAAGGAAGTTCCGTCGGCGGCATGCCAGGATTTTCCAAAATCGGAAGTCTCCACATAATACAAATTACTCCGCCAATTCAAGCCCCTTGGCTTCGGATGGAAATTGAAAGCGGAACCGGCTTTTTCCTCATTGGCGGCGCTAATTTGATAATGGCCTTTGTCCATCATGGCGATTCTCTTCCATTCCGACCAATTGACACCATCCGAACTCGTCATGAAACAAATGGTGCGGTCGACCGGGTAGTTATATCGAGTGAAGAAATTGATAAAACCCTTTCCTGGAATGTGCCAGGCCTGCATATAGGAAAAATTGGTGATAGGAACCTGCTTGGATCCTTCCCGTTTCTTGGCATGAACGAGTTCGAATTCGTCTATGTCGTAAGGCTTCACGCTGCGATGGATATAAGAGGGTCTGCCAGTTCCATGCGAAGTGGAAAAAATCCAGATGTGGCCGGCGCCGTCGACGGAAATCACCGGATTATCATGTGCATCGCTGGTTTTCTTATCCAGGAGCATCCTGGGGCGAGGCACCATTCCGGTTTCATGATCGTAATAGGAGATCATATGAAGCAATTTCCGATTATTGTCCTTGGTCGTGCCCCCATAGCAGAAGAAGGTTTTGTTTACTTTTTCGCAGTAAACCGCAAATGGCTTGTGTTTTGCGCAATAAGTCCCCAATCCTCCGCTGTACTTATAGACATATTCATCGTTGGAGGGTTGATTCATGTACCAAATTCCACGATAACCTTCCGCCTTGGGTAATTCGTCAGAAAATGAAGATAACGTTGCGGCAATGATCATGATACCGAGCAACAAAGCCGTTTTAAGAAGAGTAGTCATTATATATGGTTTAATCCATTCGGTTTATTCGTATACCAAAACACAGCCTCGAACATGATAAACCAATCATCGAATAGTCCTATGACTAATAGGAATTTTCTTTTCGCGCATTATGAGAGAATGGGCGTTCCGAGGTATTGAGTCAATGAAACAAGCCCTAACACCCTTCATTAAAAGCAGATTCTGACTTGGCTT
>DUCD01000489.1 GCA_012959985.1 Verrucomicrobiales bacterium
GTCAATTGGGGTCAGGCTTGCTACGAATGAGTGGCATACTATAGCATAGGAATCTAACGAAACCTCAGGGGGATCGGCATGGCCATACTCAGCAAAGAACTCAGTTCGAAGGCAATGGTTCCGGTATGCCGCCAAATTGCGACGGCGTATGAGGCGGGCATTCCGATTATCGATGTGCTGGAGAAGGTTGGGGAGCAACAGAGGAACTCGTCGGTGCGACGTGTTTTGACTACGATCGCTGACGACTTGCGGCATGGGGACACCTTGGCAGAGGCCACGAACAAGCAGTCCGAATCGTTGCCGCCTCTTTTTGTGAATCTGCTGGCCAACGGTGAGCAATCGGGCAAGCTCGATCAGATGTTGAACGAGCTTGCGGATTATTATGAGGACAGGCTGGCGATGCGTCGCCAGGTTGCGAGTGCGCTGGCGTATCCGATGTTCTTAGTCGTCATCTGCTGGTTTCTGGGAAGCTTCGCCTTGGGTATGGTAGAAGTTGCGCTGGATGGCCTGGACGGTCGTGGCGGCGGTATTTCGGGAATCAGGGAGTATTTTAGTGAGTACGTTTCTTTCCAGATACGTGCCATGATTATTTTTGGGCTGGTCGCGGCGATTGGTGTCGTCCTGTCGCGCATGGGCGCGTTGGGCTGGATTGTGGGTCTGGTCACGACCTTCGTATGGCCGCTGTCGGTGGTAACGCGCAAGTTGAGCCTGGCCCGTTTTTTCAGGAGTTTTTCGTTGACGCTCAGCGGCGGTCTTGGTATGCTGCAATGCATCCAGCAATCGGCCCGGATCGTTTCAAATCCCTATATTGCGAAGGATTTGATGCGTGCGATTCCACATGTCCGTCATGGCTCGACCTTGGTCGAAGCGTTTCAGGATTCGAAAATGCTCACACCCTTGTCGCGGGAGATGCTGGCCATTGGAGAGCAGTCGGGTAAGCTGGAGTATCAGCTCGGCAAGGCGGCGGAGTACCACATGAATGAGGCCCAACATGCCATCAAACAGGCGGTCGGGGCATTCACTACACTAATTATGCTCGCGGTCTTTACCCTGATAGGGGGTGTCGTGATATACTTCTACTCCAGTTTGTATGGAGGAATAGCGGATGGGTTGGGAATCTGACCAAGAAGAAGTGAAAGAAGAGCGGGATCGTTCCAAGTGGATACTATTGGGAATCCCGGGCTTGGTTGTGGTGATGATTGCGTCGTTGCTACTCACGAATGAGCGGAAGCAATACAACTCGGTGGCGCACGTGCAGCATATACTTAAGCTGGTGCCCGAAGGTGACGCGGCGGCCCGTGAAGCGGCCTTTGAAGAGATTCTGGAGATTAAACGTCAACTCGATGCCGGAGCCGATTTCGGCGATTTGGCCCGGGAGCATTCGGATGATGTTTCCAACCGGGACAACGGTGGCGATTTGGGTTGGTATGAGCATGAAGAGACGGTGCCTGCCTTCGATTCTTACATCTGGATCGGGGAGGTGGGTGTGGTGAGTGAGCCTATTGAGACGGCTTTTGGGTTTCACCTGATCAAAATTATTGAACGCAATATCTCCG
Source organism: Verrucomicrobiales bacterium (assembly GCA_012959985.1). Classification (GTDB taxonomy): domain Bacteria; phylum Verrucomicrobiota; class Verrucomicrobiia; order Limisphaerales; family DUCD01; genus DUCD01. Next base: position 1,557 of record DUCD01000489.1, read on the forward strand.
ACGCTGAATTGTATGAAATTAACCTGAATAATCGCTTGAACGAAATAAATAAGTAAAATTCGTGAACGCATTTTTGATTTCGTTGAATGGTCTTGTGAAACGATCCCTTGGAGCATCGGTGTGAACCCTTTTTCTGCATTGGCTGAACCCATATTGGCCCATTTTCCTGATCTGGAAGCCTCGGATTTGACTTTCGGGGCGTCTCCAAAACTG
>DUCD01000490.1:0-419 GCA_012959985.1 Verrucomicrobiales bacterium
GACTTCTTGTACCATCGATGAGGACTTCGGCTCCATCCGTTACCTTGGCACCCACACCGACATCTGCCGATGCAGTATTCAGGCCTGAGAAAACCATTGCAATACCGATGGCTACATTCACAAACATTCGTTTCATGATCATGGTTCGGGAACCTACCAGCCCCATCCAATAGTGACGAGTTAAATCCATTTAGCACATAAATTTTCAAGGGCGATCACAACGATGTGAGAACCCATCAAACTGCAAATAAAACATACACCTGAACAATGAAGATAGGGCTCGAGGTCCTCAGCGCACCGCTTGTCAGAGACACCCTATTTCCATAGCGGCGCGCTGGAACAGCGAGCCCTACCAAACTCACTTGTCAGACACCCTATTTCCATAGCGGCGCGCTGGAACAGCGAGCCCTACCAAACTC
>DUCD01000490.1:524-10212 GCA_012959985.1 Verrucomicrobiales bacterium
AATTGCATTCATTCTTACCATGATCCGGGGTCAACGCCCCCAGCTTCAGGTACGAAGTCCCTGAATTCCTGCCGAAAACCCTTAACCGAATGGCAGTGCAGCGAGCCCAATGTGAAACTGTAACAAAACTGGGCGGAACCAAACTCGTCAATGAGATTTTGCTTTTCATCCCAGTTCCAATATGACCGAATATCGAAGTGCAGAGATTATGAAACAATTCACCTCATTTATATTTTCCGGATTAGCAGTACTTGGTTTTCTATCCATTGAGGCTCGCTCAGTTGAACTTCCCACCTATCCTCAACCACCGCAGGCTTTCGGCACCAGCACTCCCATCCGACTCCCTATCAAGCCAGGACAGGGAGAAAGCATTGTCTTCCTTGGGAATATGCTTGGAGAAAGAATGCTCTATTTCGGTCACTTTGAAACCGAACTTCACCAGAGACACCCAGGTCTGAACCTAACGATCAGGAATATGTGTAACCCGGGCGATACTCCCGGATTCCGTCCAAGTTCAAGCAGAACCACGCAATGGGCTTTCCCTGGTGCCGAAAAGTTTCACCCCAATCTTCAGACCCATTACGGTATTGGCCATTATCCCAGTCAGGACGAATGGTTGTATGAATTGAAAGCCGATACCATTGTCGCCTTCTTCGGTTTTAATGAATCCTTCGATGGGATAGAAAATGTGGGGAATTTCAAAGCCGAACTTGCCGCATTCATCGATCATTCTCAATCTCTTGCCTATAATGGCAAATCCGCCCCTAGAATTGTTCTTGTCACTCCCATTGCCTTTGAAGACCGATCCTCCCGTTACGATCTCCCGACCGGCAAGGATGAAAACAAGCGGTTGGCCGTCTACACCAAAGCCATTCTCAAAGTGGCCGCAGAGAAAAAAGTAGGTTCCATCGATCTATTCAGTCCATCGAGAAACTGGTTTTCTGAAGGCAGCGAAAAGTTGACCATCAACGGTTGTCACCTTGGCAGCAACGGCTATGCCAAGCTCGCCCCTTTATTGGCAGACCACCTCTTCGGCAGGAGCAAGCCCTCCACTCAAGAGAACTCGGAGTTACTAAGGCAAGCCGTCCTCGACAAGGACTGGTTCTGGTTCAATGACTATCGTATGTTAAACGGGGTGCATGTCTACGGTCGACGCTGGCAACCTTATGGAAATGTCAACTACCCCGAAGAAATCGAAAAAATGCGTCAGATGACCCGTCTACGCGATAATCGAATCTGGCAAATCGCCGCCGGAAGGACCGATCTCCCATCAATCGATGACCAGCAAACCCGCCCTCTGACTCCGGTCGAAACAAATTTCAAACGCCCCATTGAATTCCTGGGACGAGAGAAAGCACTTGAGAAATTCAAGATTCGCGAGGGATTCAAGATCGAGCTTTTCGCATCTGAGAAAGAGTTCCCGGATCTACGCAATCCAGTTCAGATGTCATTCGACAACCGAGGACGGCTCTGGGTGGCAGTATTACCCTCCTACCCACATTACAAACCCGGTGGAAAAAGACCCCATGACAAACTGTTGATCTTTGAAGACATCGATGGAGACGGCAAAGCCGATACCCAGAAAGTTTTTGCAGATGGACTCCACCTGCCCATCGGTTTCGAATTAGCACCTGAAGGGGTCTACCTGTCTCAGGAGCCTCACCTTTGCCTATTGGTCGATGACGATAAGGATGATCGTGCAGACCGAATGGAAATCCTGGTGAGTGGATTCGACAGCCATGATACCCACCACGCCATTTCAGCTTACTCAGCTGACCCTTCCGGTGCATTCTATCTGTGCGAAGGACGTTTCCTTCACTCTCAGGTTGAAACACCCTACGGACCGCAGCGCATGAGCGATGGAGGCGTCTGGCGGTTCAATCCGAAGAACTGGCGACTCGAGAGATACAGTCAAGCGGACTACAACAATCCCTGGGGAATTGCCTTCGATTCATGGGAACAATGTTACATTTCAGATGCTTCGTCTGGAATGAATTACCTGGGACTACCGGTTTCCGCAAAGATCCCTCACGGCCTGGAAATTCCAAAGGTAGATGAATTCGCCCCCAAAAGGGCCCGACCGACGTCCGGATCTGAATTCGTTTCGTCCAGGCACTTTCCTGATGAACTCCAGGGGCACTTCATGATCAACAATTCCATCGGATTCCTCGGCACCAGTCTTCACGATGTATGGGAAGAAGGGGCAGGAATCTATGGCAAACAAGAGCCAGACCTCGTGTGGTCGACCGATCCAAACTATCGCCCGGTTGATCTTGAGTTCGCCCCGGACGGTTCCCTCTATATTGTAGATTGGCACAATCCTCTTATTGGACATATGCAACACAATGCCCGTGATCCAAACCGGGATGTTGACCATGGTCGGATTTTCCGAATCACCTATCCGGATCGCCCACTGGTAAAACCCGCACCCATCGCCGGCGCCGGCATTCCTCAATTGCTGGAAAACTTGAAACTTCCTGAATACCGCAGCCGCTATCGCACCCGAAGAGAATTGCGAGGCAAACCATCATCACAAGTTATTCCTGCTGTAAAGAAATGGGCAGCTTCTCTCGACCCGAATGATCCAGGATTCGAAAACCATCTTTGTGAGGCGCTTTGGGCCACCTGGGCTCAAAACAAGGTGGATAAGGATCTGTTGCAACAGTGTTTGAATGCAGAAAAACACCAAGCCAGAGCCGCCGCCGTCCATGTGCTCCGATACGCCCACAGTAAAATACCCGGCAGCACGGAATTGTTTCTACAGGCTGCGAATGATGTCCATCCCCGAGTCCGGCTCGAAGCCATTGTCGCGGCCTCATGGCTGGACAATCAGGACGGAGCCCGAATCGCCCTCACGGCAGTCAAACATCCGTTTGATCGCTGGATGGGACCGGTCTTCGACCTAATCATGAAAACAACTTTAAAGGATGACATCGACTCATTGAAGGCATCCGATCTTCTGAAACTAACGGACAATCAAAGAGCTCAGGACTTTCTGGCCGGAAAAATCAATTTCGCACCGGCTGACAAGAACGAAAGTTTCGGTCCTACCAAGACGTTAACGGACGAAGATTTGAAGATCTACGACCTTGGTAAGAAACTATTCAATCGCGATGGACACTGCGCAACCTGCCATCAGCCCAATGGTCAAGGATTGCCGAAGATTTATCCTCCCCTCAACAAAAACCCCTGGCTCTTCGGTGACGACGAACGCCTGATCAAGATTGTATTAAAAGGTCTGTGGGGCGGTATTGAAGTCAATGGAAAGCCATTTGATCCCAGCACCGGTGTCCCACCAATGATCGGCTTCGAGGGCATGCTGAAAGACAGGGAAATTGCCGCTGTCATCAACTACGTTCGCAACTCTTTCGGCAATGAAGCACCGTTTCTACAGGCCGATCAAATCGGAAAAGTCCGGAATCAGGTTCGTGATCGAAAGGACTTCTATATGATTGAGGAAATCATGAAGCAGCACCCCATTCAGGGTTGGGAGAAATGGAAGAAATCCACCGTGAACCCCAACGAATTCGAGTAATCGATTCATAGCTGAAATTGAGCCTAAGAATGTTGAAGGCGCACGGTTTCCTCTACCCAGTGCTCTTTTGATCCCCTCCCTGGAAGGGCGGCGGAGGGGGCGGGGTGGGCACATGATGTCAGAGGTGAATCTCCCTTTCGATTCTACTCTGCCGGACCGATGCATACCTGATTGCCGTTCAGCATGGTGATCAGAATCTGGCCGTGACGATTAATCAACAATCCACCGGGGAAGGGCTCCCCATTCAGTTCCTTACGATCAAGTGTTCGACCGTTTTTCTTGTCGATTGCCATCAGCCACCACTGCGATTGAGAACGGGTTGGGGCCTGAAACTGGGCCACCGCTAAAACGCTGTTTGACGCAACTCCCAGAGAGATGACTTCAAATTTGTGCGCGCCATCCAAGTCAGTATCCCAATTTAAACCTCCCTTGCTTTCGATGGTGCTTACCAAAGAGCTGAAGCGCCGCCCTCGATCGGCAGTTTTACTTGATCCCCCAGAGATTTGAGTTGTCACAGCATCGCTCGAAAGGCTTGTTAATTTCCCGAATTTGAAATTGACGTACACCAAGCTGTCCTCATCCCATGCAGGGGGAATGCCACCGTAAAGGAATCTCTTTTTCTGCCCTTCCTGAAAAGCATCAAAACTGCCTTTAGTCGCCACATTTCGGGGAGAAGAATGAAGGATTCGACCTCCGGCAAGAACAATATCATTCTCGAACACTCCCAGGAATTTCCCATTATTGGCCTTGGGTTGACCTTGTTTAAACGGGGAAACCTTGCATTCACCCGTCTTGAGATCATATCGGGCCGGAGAGATCTGATTACCGCCGGCCAGCAATAGGTGATGGCCCTGAATCGACAAATTTCCCTGCACACTGACTCCCTTACGCAATTCAGAGTTGAGGTGGCCCGAACTATTATTCTCCCAAATCAGTTTTCCAGTTCTGGCATCAAGTGCGTAGACGTAGGTTCCATCGTGATCAATGATTCCCGCCGCCGCATAGGCAATTCCCTCATGGACTAAAACCCCGCTATGCACAGGCCAGGTCGAACTGAGACGATCATAGACCATGATATGTCGATCAACGGGGGCCGCCCTGAACCGCCATGCAAGCTCACCGGTATGGGCATGGAGACAATAAATATAACCATCCCCTCCTCCTGCATAAGCGAGCCCATTCCAAAGGGTCGGCGGATATTTGATCGGCGCCGGTGTCAGATACTGCCATTTCAACTGACCCGTATCCAGAGCCCGGATGGCACCATCATCGCCTGCGGAAAAAACTAAATTACCGGCGGAAGTGGAGCCTGTCGGAAGATAGGAACGGTCCGGTTGAAATTCCCAGTTATACTTCATGGGAAACGTTAACTTGACCTTCGTGGAACTACTTCGATCATTGTTGGCGCGATAAGTCGACCAATCCAGATTTGAGAGCGTCATTATTTCGTTCGAGTCAGAGTCCAGATTGTCGGTTTCCAGTCGATCCTCATCCCGGGCCGGGTAATCAAAACGGAAATCCCCCGCGGAACATTTCCCGATATGACCGATAAGGGAAAGGTTGCAGTCGCACTGCCACGGACCGATATAAAGCATACCGTTGGCAGGAAGCGCCCCGTCATTGCAGGCCGGCCGTGCAGCCCCATCGATGAACACCTTTTTCAGGGCACGGTCGTAACGCAGGGTGCCTTCGCCTCTGCAGAAGAAAGAGTCGGAACTGGCTGTCAATCGAGTGCAGGCTCGTTTGAAAAACTTGAGGTTCTCCATGATCTCTCCACTGAGAGGATCCACCGCAACATGGCTTCCCCGCTCACCTACCCCGAGCACAACACGGCCGTCTACATAGATGGCATTCGGATTATTGGTGATTTTTTTCTTTGACCATAAAAGATTCCCGTCCTGCGTAGAGACCGCGATGACATTCATACGAGTCTGTCCCTGTATGATCAGGGCATCAGGGGTGGCAACAGTCAGGCAGGCCGTCTTGAAACCTGGTGTGGAAGTTAAGCGACGCCCCGGTTGTTCGATTAATCCAAGGACAGAAGCCTCTTCATTGGTCCAGAGAATATCACCCGATCGGTGATCGAGACTGCGGAGAAAATTATCCGGAGAATAAATATAAATCTGATCGCCCTGAATCGCCATGCCACGCGAATCGATCAGAGATTCTTCATGATGCACCCACAGGGTGACCTGATGTTTCAGATCAAACGCGGCCAGGGTATCTCCGAACCCATAAGGCACCTGTTTTCCATAATACCCCTTACTGAGATCCGCCCAACTCCATCCGCCGAATGCCCGATCGCCTTTCATGGTCTGGGAACCGGGTTCCTTGCTGCCCGCCAGGACATATAAAACCCCCTGATGCATGGCCATCCATTTCCAATCTCCATCCAATTCAGGAATACGGATGCTGCCTAATTCCTTTCCTGTCTCCGCATCAAGTTTCAGGCAGTGGTCTCCTTCGATCATATGGTAGACATCGGGAGTGGCAATGAATGCTGATCGATGAACAAGGTAACCTTCCGGAAGGTCCCGTTCCCATAACACAGTTCCATTGTAGCCATTGCGGGCGATTATCCGCAGTAGCCCGTCCCATTCGCGTGCATGGTGTGCAATGTGCCCGATGGCAAGAAAAGTTCTCCCTCCGGCGGCTGTGGTAATCGAAGGCATGCCGATATACAACGGATTCGCCATGAACTGAGTCATATAGGGCGCCTTGATGATCTGATCCTTTGATACCGGATTGTTGTCCGGGCTCTTTTCCCAATGAGACCAGTCATCCGCTCCAACCATCGCAGGTTTTTGAAGTTTGATCCAGTTACCTGAAACTCCCGCTAAGGTGTTCTGAATCAAGTCACCGGAATCCCCAGCCCAACTCCTTAATGATTCGAAAACTTTCAGGTCATTCTTCGCCGAATCTCTTAAACCAATGAGTGCTATCCCTTTCGGCCGTAGAATCCGCATAATCTCTTCAGGGCTTACTCTCTTCAAAAAAGCAGTGTCCGCTCTGGAGGAAATCACTAAATCCACCAAGTTATCCGCATAGGGCAGAGACTCAAAGTTACTTCGTTCCGCCACCAATCGACTGATTCCAAATCCGCTCCGAGCGGCTGATTTCCTGAGTTCATGGACTCTGTTGCCATCGGAATCGAGGACATGAATTAAAAGCCCTTCACGTTCAGCCATTTGTAGAGGTAAATCCTCATCGACACCCAACACCGAACAGATTCCCCTTTGAACCCCTCCTTCCATAAGCAATCGGTTGACCAAGTCGCGGGAAACAGGTTCCGCTTGAAGAGATTCCAAGAAAAACAATATAAATAAGACTGCCGGAATAATTGAAAAAACGGTCGTTTTTTTCATAGGTCGGGTAGTTATGTTCTTTGCCGAACTCGGCTCAAGATCAGTGGGATTTCCAAACCGATACAATGTCCATCCTGACTGTTTATCCTATAACGCCCAAATGCCCCCGTCAATTCCATGTTCCAGAAAGGTATACCAAGGGTCGCGAATAAAAGTGTGGGGGGCACGTGAATTATCCATAATCCGATCAATGTTTGTAACCGCCTTCAAGAACTGTCCTGGTCGGTTTGAAGATTTCCATATTATAGTGACTGGCAAGGAAATTCAGCTGATTTACCATTTCCAATTTTGCAACAGTGCGCCCGATTTGCATTGGCCCCACCCGGGCACCACTACCGAGCACAATGGCTCGATCTACATCATCTACGGAACAAATGCCTTCTTCGATAAGTTTGCATGCTTCGTTGATTTGCACGAAAATTGGAAACTGGGGATTGAATTCCTTCGTTGCCTTGGAGAGATCAATCCTCGGCCGTCCGTTAGACCAATCGTAATACCCCTGACCTGACTTTTTTCCGAGCTTCCCGGTTTCCACCATTTTGATGAGATGCGACGGGGCTCCATAATTCGGGTGGAGTTTTTCGGCAAAATAAGCTCCCACATTCACCATCACATCGATCCCTACATAATCGGTCAATTCACAGGGACCAATCGGAAGTCCCGTTGTCCGCATGAAGGCATCCAGTGGTTCAGGTTCTAACTCACAACGTTCGACAATGACTTGAAACAGAACAGCCGGCGCGGCGTTGATTCGATTGACGATAAACCCGGGAGTGTCCTTTTTTACCGGCACGGGTACTTTATTCAGTTTCTCAACCCAACGGGTGACAAGCTGCACTACTTCATCGGCTGTGTCATCTCCACGAATCACCTCGACCAGCTTCATTATAACGGGTGGGTTGAAAAAGTGTGTTCCCAACACCTGGCCGGGGCGCCCGGTCATATTCCCCATTTCGGTGATGCTCATCGTCGATGTATTAGAGAGAAGTAAGGCGTGACGAGGAGCCAGAGAATCGAGTTTTCTAAAGATCTGCTTCTTGAGCTCCAAGACTTCCGGAACCACCTCCACCACGATATCCACTTTGCTTACAGCTTCTTCGAGATCTGTAGTGGAGAACAGTCGTTGCGATTTTATCTGTTCAGCCAACTCGACGGGCACTTTCCCCTTCTTCACCATCCTATCAAGACTGTTGAAGATACGGTCCACACCATGATGCACCGCTTCTTCGTTAATATCGTATAGGCGAACGGGATACCCTGCCAACAGAGCCACCTCGGCGATTCCGTGGCCCATGTCCCCTGCCCCGATGACTGCAATCGTATGAATGTCGTCCAATGTCATTTTCTTTGTGTAATCGCTTGGGACTCGCCATGTTATAGCCACATCACAGACATACGAATATCGATTGGTTATCTTACAGTCGAGCCACTTATGATGAAAGATCAGCCTCGAATGGCACTAAGTTAAGAACTCCTGACATGTATGGTGAATTATTGAGGTTTTTGGATCTGGGATTGACATGACCGGAACGATGTCAAATCCGGCCTCACCGCGGCCGGCTTCAAGTTTGAAACGGCCCTGGACATGATTTTGTTCCTGAAGGCGGGGGCGTCGACCCCGGACAATGGAAACCCAATCAGGACGAAACTAAATGCCTTAACTTAGTGCCATACAGATCAGCCTCTGAAACCTCTGGTTAGCTGGGCAAACAGGTAAAGGAGAGAATGAGTAGGAAAAAAAGAAGAAGGGAAGAAATAACACTGCCATCCCGTAGGGTGCCAAAAGTCGAATACACCTGTTTTTATGCGGCTTTTCGATGGTAGTAGTTCAAGAGTCCGCCCAGTCGGCTGCGGCAGTCGATGACTCCCCTACCCTCCAGCTCTTCGACGTTGGGTAGGATGATAACGGTAATTTACAATTGAAAACGCAAAGAATTCGATCCCACACACGAGTTTCAACTTGCACGACACCCCATACAATGTAATAGTTTTTCATGTTCACTTTTATTGAACATTCCACGTTTACAAAGCAAATAAACGCCCTTTTTTCGGACGAGGAATACCGTCTTTTGCAAACCGAACTCGCCGCCAATCCCAAAATTGGCAATGTGATTCCCGGTATGGGAGGATTGCGAAAAGTCCGATGGGGAGCCAAGAGCAAGGGCAAACGTGCTGGAGCCAGAATTATTTATCTGCTTATCCCTATACCAAGTGTCATCTACCTATTTTATGCTTACACCAAAGGTGACATCCGGGACATGAATCCCGAGCAGAAAAAACGTCTAGCCAAAGCCGTCGAAAAAATCAAAACGGAGCACCAACAATGAAAAATGCAGATATCCAGTTCAACCCAGACGACCTTTTGAACGCGGTGGAAGGAATTCGCGACCAGGTCACGGGCAAGCGCAAGGTGACTTTGCGCACAACTAAAGTGAAACTGCCCGATCCGGCCCCGGAGATGACTCCGGAAGAAATCGTCGCCGCTCGAGAAGCCTTAAACGTCAGCCAACCGGTATTTGCGCGGTTGCTGAATGTTCCCACAGTAACTGCGGTCAGCTGGGAGAAGGGCCGCCGCAAACCGTCAGGGGCCGCATTAAGACTGTTGGAAATTACTCGAAAGCACCCAAAAGCCATTATGGAAGTGTAATGTGTTAACTTATGAAATGGATCCAGAGGTAGGACTTGGCCCGCAATACCCTGTTTTTTAGCCATTACGAAGCCGCTAATAACCGATTTTCCCGGTTACTCAAGCCAACTCTGCCACTCCTCAAACCAGCTCTCCGTACCC
>DUCD01000491.1:0-7157 GCA_012959985.1 Verrucomicrobiales bacterium
ACCTTCTACCTTCTCCCTTCTACCTTCTACCTTCTACCTTCTACCTTCTACCTTCTGCCTTCTGCCTTCTGGGTGCTTCAATTGTAAGGAATCAGAATCTCGGTATTAATCGAAGAGTTCGCTTAACTTAGATTGTTCTTTGACTTTCTGGAGGATTTAGTTCTTCCTTATTAATTTTTCCGTGAGATGCACATTCCTAATGAAAAGCCTCAAATAGAGGCTTCATCAAAACGATTTACAGAAAGCAGGACACAGGCATCCCATAGGAAACTTCATGAAACCACCAAAAACAGGGTGTTTTTGTCATCGAACGGCCTTGTGGGATTTTTCGGTATGAGAAGCAACCGAAACCCTACAAAAACAGGGGTTTTATCATCAAATCCTATGGGATGGCTCTGAAAGCAGGATCATGATTCGTAATTTAATTCCAACGGTTTTAACTTTGATTTTTGTGTTCCTAATTTTGCCATTAGTTGGAAAGGACACCGTTCATGTTGAGTTGCCTGTTGAATCGAAAGCAATTATTCATCATCCCAACATTATCGTGATCCTGGCGGATGATTTAGGTTGTCGTGACGTATCGCTCTATGGGGGCTGGGTGAACACACCTCGCATCGATCAAATGGCCAGGGAGGGTTTGATGTTCACAGACTTTCACGTTAACTCATCGGTTTGCAGTCCAACCCGCGCCGCATTTCTCACTGGGCGTTACCAACAACGATATGGCATTGTCGATGTGATCGTGGGCTCTCGCGAACCTGATCAAGGTTTGTTGCCGTCAGTGACCACGATCCCCCGAGTTTTCAAAGACAACGGCTACGCCACAGCGCTCTACGGTAAATGGCACCTTGGTTTTCAAGATGAATACAACCCAATCAAACATGGCTTTGACGAATTTATCGGTTTCTTGAATGGGGCCTGTGACTATCACAACCACAGCAAGTGGAGAAACGGGGTGAAGATCGTAGATATTAAAGGTTACACCACCCATATCGTCACCGACAAATCCATTGACTTCATCAAGCGCAACAAAGACAAACCTTTCTTTTTGCACATGTCTCACGCGGCCGTGCACAACCCTTACCAAACCGCCGCGGACACTCCGGACAAACGCAAAAAACGGCGCATGCCTCGCACTGTATCCCGCCCAAAATACAAAAACATGCTTGAAGAACTCGATGCCAGTGTGGGCAGGGTTCTGGATACTTTGCTGGAACTTAAGATTGAGAAGAAAACCTTTGTGATATTTTTGTCGGACAACGGCGACGTGGGCATGAGTCCCAAAAAGCCCAGACGCTTTCGAGGGACCAAATTCAGTCTCTACGAAGGTGGAGCCCGTGTGCCGGCGGTGATGTGGTGGCCGGGGCAGATTGATCCAGGCACAGTGTCTGACGAGCTTGTCCTCGGTATGGATCTCTTTCCAACGTTCACCGATATTGCCGGCATCAGCAAAAGTAATCCTGAAAACCTCGATGGCATCTCGGCGAAAGATCACGTGCTCAAGCAAAAAGATTTCCCCGATCGCGACATCTTCTTTGGTTACGAACCCAAGCTCGGCACCGCCATGCGTCGCGGGAACTGGAAGATGATCATCAAAGAGGACAAGGCGCAACTTTACGATCTCAACACAAATCTCATTGAAGATAGTGAGAAGAACCTTGTTGATAAAGAACCTAAGATTGCCGCCGAAATGAAAGCGGCTATCGAGAAGTGGAAGAAAGACACCGTCAATGGGTCGTAAATGCACATCGTTCCCCTGGCAAGTAAAACTCCCTGAAAATTACCAGGATATTGGTTGCCAATGGCAGGGCGAGCTTCACTGCCATTCGGTTAAGGAAAACAAACCCACCCCTGCCCCCTCCAAGGAGGGGATACTTGAAAATTGGATGCCACTCAATACGCGGTATCCCCTCCGGGGAGGGGGCAGGGGTGGGTTTTGGAAAACTTGATCGGCCTCAATGCGGCCCGCTTCAGCGGATCAACAATCCTTAACCTAATGGCAGCGGGGCGAGCGTCACCGCCATTCGGTTCAGAGCCAATATTAACGGAGCAGGGGTTTTTCAACCCGTTTTCACTCAAAAAAACGGACAGGAATGTCCGTTCTCCGTTGATTACTCCTTAACCGATTGGCAGTGTCCCACGCCCCCGCGCTGAGAACTCGATGTCGGGACTTGCAACGGCCTGTGGAGGAGTTGAACTAGGGCTTCTCCGCAGTGATGACGACGTCATCGATGTACCAACCCGAGGCGTCGCCATCCGGGACAAAGTCGCTGGCGAAACGGAACTCCAGCACGACCATCTTGCCGAGAACGGTGTCCGGCAAATTTTTCGAGAATTTCACCCACCCCGCGGGAGCGAGTCCCTGAATGTTTGTTCTGATGACCGCCAGTTCGGTCACATTACCGGGCAGTCCGGCGGCATCGAGGATACGCACCGTCCCGGTGTCTCCGTGGTCGAAATTATCCATGTCCACCCATTGATGGAAGGCCAGCTTCGCGCTGATCGCGGTGGTGAGATCGATCGTGCCCGGTGAACGCAGCCAGCGGTCGGAGCTGATCCCGTAGTTGGCGGCGAGGTTGGTGCCGATGCTGTTGGCGCCGCTGTTGGAGGCCGACGGTCCGGGGCCGCCGGCCGGGTTGCCCACTTCCCATTTTGTGGTTCCAGTGTCGCCGGCATTGACACCCGTCGTCCATCCATCGGGCAGGTCCGGGCTTCCGTCGAAGTCCTCGGATAAGACCGTCAACGGGGGTTTGCGAAATTGTTCCAACTGGTAGAAAAGCGCCGCGTCACCCGGCCGGGCGAGGGTCTGGGTATTGATGTCCGGCGAGGCAGGGATGTCGCCTACCACCAGCGTCCATGTGGAACTGTCTCCGGTCACGTCGGGACTACTCAGCAGGTTGTAGACCATGCCGGCCTGGCTCTCCCAGCTCAGGGCAACCGTGTCGTCGGCGGGCGAGTAGTCGATCCCGGTGATCTCAAAGGTGGGCGCTCCGCCTGTGAGGGCGTCCAGGTGCGCCTGGAATTCAGCCGGCCCCAGTTCCGCCTGATACAGATTGACCTCGTCGATCAGGCCGGGAAAGGATTCGCCGGAATCCCAGCGTTTCCCGATCCCGAGCGTTGTATCGCCGATCGGATAGGTTCCGCCGCTATTGGTGAAAGGGCCCACGGCAGTGAGGACCGTTTCGCCGGCGGTGAGATCGGCGACATAATTCGTGAACGTCACCGTTCCGTTCACGATGTCGGCGCTGTAGGAACCGGCAACATAATACCAGTGCCCGGCTGTCACCGGCTCCAGAATCCGGTTCGTATTGTCGGGTCTGTGTCCGTCACCGGTGGTGCTTGTCAGCACTGTGCCCTCGCTGGGCGCCGGTTCCCCCTGAATCAGAAAATAGCCGCGAACACCGCCGACCCGCGTCGCGACAATATATCCGAGGTTCCAGGTTCCTCCTAAAATCTCCTCCTGCAAGGGCTGGAATATGGCTTCGAACGAGACCGATTCACTCAGAGTAATCAATGGCTGATGCAACGCTGTGCCGCCAGTGTGGTCCGAGCCCTCCGCGCGAAATATGGACACCGCCTGGGAACTGTCGCTAAAGCCTGACACGCCCAGGCCGATATCGTCGACCGTTCCGGTGCCGAAAGGAAACACTTCAAGATCGGCCGAGCCCTTCTTGTCTTGAAGTCTCTCGGTATCGTCTGCTCCATCAAAGGTGTATTGATGCGCCAAATCCGGATTGGACCGCGCGGCGGCTTGGAATTCGAACGTCGAAGCGGGGAGTACGAAAGGCGCGAAACAGCTGAGCAGAGTCCAAGCGGTAGCTTTCAGACTTATCATGCCGGTATACTAGGGAGTGAATCGACCTAATGCAACTCATTTCAACGCGAATTTCCCGTGACTACTGGGTTGGACCGCCAGAGGGGGTTACCGCATCCAGTCCGGCAACGTATCGTCCAGCCTGCACCCAGTCACTAATAGTCACCGTGCCATCACCCAGAACGGGAACGTCTCTGTTTAACCTCGGAGCCGTGTCGGCCCGTCGAAGTTCATCTGTGCTTTGTGGAGTATCCAGCCCCGCCACTAAACGGCCCACTTGAACCCAGTCACTAACCGTGATGGAACCGTCGTTGCTGCCATTGGGCCGTGGCGCAACATCTGCTTCGAAGCCCGGGGGGGTGTGACCGACAGCGTTGCCGCGCGGCTTAGCGCCGTTCCGAACGATGCATTGCCGACCAGAACGCTGTATTCGCCCGACTGCCCGACCGTCACGTTTTCCAGGGCCAACATTGAGTCGACTGCCTGCGCCAAGTTCTCGCCCGCAAAAAACCATTGATATTCAAAGGGTGAAGCGCCAGTCACCTCGACCGCGAAGTTCGCGGTTTGACCCTCAATCGCCGCGACATTCGTCGGCTCAACAACAATAACCGGAGGGTCCGGCAATCCGGGAAAATAGGTCAACCGAGTCAATCCGTTGAACGCCCCGCCAACCGGCTCAACGATCACACCGGCGAAACCTCGGGACCATTGCAACGGAAAACCGTCCCCCGAAAACATTTTTTCCGCATCAGTCGTTTCACTCACTGAGAAGTCGATCGGAAACGCTTCCGTAACCTCGCCGTCCGCGACGATAACATAGTCAACGGACACCAACACCCGCCCACTGGTTTCAACGGTGGTTTGCACGTGATGGCGGGAATAGTCGTCGAGTGGAAACACGTCGTCGTACCCCGCGGTATACGACAAATTTCCTGTATTCCCCTGATCGTAACCCTCGTGACCCGTTTCGACCCATCGAATGGGCGTTGTAAGGCTGATGGAATCCCGCTCAATGGTAATGATGCATTGACCATTCTTAAATGGATGAATCAATTGAACCCCGCGGTCATTCCAGCGATAATCGAACTCCCACTCCGATCCCCGAGACTCGAATTCGTCGACCGATGGCACGAGAATCCCGATTCTTTCACTGCGTCCGGATCGCTTCGGCGGGGTGAATGTAAGGGCCGACGGATGCACAAAGGCCGTTTTCCGAGCGCTAAGCGTGTCCGCGATAAGAGACGCCTCCCCGGAATACTCAATGACATATCCAAGAGTCCAGCTCAAGCCGCCGTCATTCCACTGAGCGGCAAAACCATCGTCGCCGTCGGGTTGCGGTCCGTGCATGCGAGCGGCATCTTCGTCGTTCATGTTGTCGGGATTACCCTCACTCCAGTTGGAGTACGCCCCGCCGGCTTCGGAGCTGTCTCCGCCTTCCGACCAGAATATTGAGCCCGCTTCAGGCCCGTCGCCCCATATCCACTGGCCTTCCTGAGCGCTGTCCGTCGCTCCAAGCCAACCATTCTCCGCGTGGCGGATGAAAGCAGCGACTAAATGAACGCATTCTCTTCAGGCGACGTAATCGTCGCCAAATACCCTCGTCGAGCCAGAGCGTCTTGACGAGCTTCCGGCCACGGCTTCCCCGTTGAAACGTACTCGTAGTAATGCCCGTTTCCGCCACTCTCAACAGTCCACAGGATCGGTCCGAAGTCAACCGGCTTCCGGACCACCGTCGACATATCCGGCGGTCCCGGTGAATAGGTGAGTTGAGAAACTTGGTTAAAACCAGTGTCCACCGGTTCGAGTATCACTCCCGCAAGCCCTTTGGACCATTGCACCGGGAACCCGTCACCGGAGAATTTCAGCTCCGCAAAGGTCGATGATGCTCGAAAAGTCTCGACGGGGCTGATGAAGAAGTCAATCGGATGAGCCACCTCTAGGGTCCCTGTAGCAACGAGCATATTTTCTACATTCACGAAAACGGTTCCACTGCCGTCCACGTAAGTTTGCACGTGATAGCTGGAAATGTCATCCAACGGAAATATGTTTTCGAATGCCGCGGTGTAGGCCAAGTTTCCCATGTTTCCTTGTTCATAGCCTATGTCAATCCAGCGTCTGGGTGTGGTCAGACTGATGGAGTTGCGTTCGATGGTGAGAATACACTGCCCGTCTCCAAAGGGATGAATCAATTGAATCCCCTTGTCGTTGCGGCGATAATCGAATTCCCACTTGGAACCCATGGATTCAAAAGAATCGGAGGAGGCAACGACGATACCAGCCGAATTACTTCTTCCTCCTCCGAGTGGAGGCTTGAACTCAACGGCGAATGGATTCACATCGGCCGAGCTTCGCTCGGTAAGGAGATCGGCGACAAGAACCACATTTCACGCAGCCCCGGAGTATTCCACAAGGTATCCGGAATGCCATGCCACACTGCCATCATTCCAAGTGCCTGGAGATCCATTGAGCGGCCCCGCCAACATAAAGGCATCATCGGTAATCAGGTCGTCGGGCGCGCCCGGGCGCCACTCGGTGAATGCCCCATTCACAGGGGCTCCGTTCTGATCGCCCGACCAAAAGGGCAACCCGGCTTCAGGACCATCAGCCCAGATCCAATGACCTTCCTGTCCCATTTCAGCTCCGCCCGTCCATGCTTGTATTATGTCGGCCGGCATCAGAGAAAGCAGGAATGAGTTCTCCTCCTCCGATGTGATCGTCGCCAGATATCCCGGCAGTCCGTTTAGATCCCGACTGAGCGCGTCTTGGCGGGCATCAACCCATCGAGTTGGAGTGGAAACGTACTGGTAATAATGCCCGTTGCCGCCGCTGGAGAGACTCCATAATGTCGGGTCCGCACTGCCGGTGATAACCGAAACTCCGCGGAGAACGATCACCAAAGCCATGATTGTTCGAGTCCTGCCCATGATGGTCCGATTATCCGGGACTGTCCCACTTCCGTTGCGTAAAAGCAAGGTAATACGGAAGACTATTTGATCCGCATCAACTCGAAGTTACCAGGAAGGAGAATGAAAATGAGTTCGGACCAGAGCTGCGAGAGCCTCACCAGCCACCAAGGAAACAGCTTATCCCCAAGCGGCGGCCAGTATGTTTGATGTTTGTGGAAGTAGGAATACAATACAGAAGGCGGTCTGAAGTGACGCAAGGAGGAAATGACCTGTCCCGAATGGAGCCTAGTTAAGGATGGTAGGGCGTGCTGCACTGCCATTAGGTTAAGGATTGTTGATCCGCTGAAGCGGTCCGCATTGAGGCCGATCAAGTTTTCCAAAACCCACCCCTGCCCCCTCCCCGGAGGGGATACCGCGTTTTGATTGGCATCCAATTT
>DUCD01000491.1:7167-10132 GCA_012959985.1 Verrucomicrobiales bacterium
GAATCCCCTCCTTGGAGGGGGCAGGGGTGGGTTTGTTTTCCTTAACCTAATGGCAGTGGGGCGTGCTGTCCCAGCGCGACGGCAAGCGCCACGAGAAAACGCGGCGACCTGGACGCCGATGGATGAGGAGCGCCGGCTCGACGACCGCCTGATAGATGACCGGAAGCAACGGCTCGATCTCCTCGTCCAGCGACGGATACGATGAACAACTGTTATTCGGTCATAAACGGTCTACTAATTGTTCTTGATGTCCGCCATCGCCTCGGCGAAGCCCTGGCCGATCCGGGCCATGATTTTGGCGGAGCCCAGATAATGAAACTCCTGGTTGGAGACGCCTTTTTGAAGAATCTCCATTTCGCTCCGTAAATTCTTCCGCCCGATATTTTTCCTGAACCGCTTTCGATTCTTCGCGACTGAGTTTTTCATCGGATTGAAGCTTTTTCACCCTCTGTTTAACCTTTGCCTCCCTTGCCCTCAGTTCGGTCAACTCCATGTCCCAGTACTTTTCGGTCGGGACAGCGATGACGTTGCCTTTGAATTCGGGCAAGGCGGCGGGCGCGGCCATGGCCATGCGAAAGTTGTGATGAATCCCCTTGTAGCGCCGCTGCTCGGGTCGATACTTGTCGACGGGGCCTCCGACCCCCAGGACGCCCAGCACAAAGGGCAGCTTGGGTGTGGAGAGGTCCCTGCGCGCGTCGCGAATCAAATGAGCCAGCGCTTCGCTGTATTTGTCATAGCCGCCCGGTTGGTTTCGATTCGGGTAAGTGTTCCGGTCGACCATGTCATTCCAGCCCTGAAACCAGACAATGCCGGCCAATTCATAGCCTTGGTCGGGATCGTAGTCCGGAACCACTCGTTTGATATCCGCCAGGACCTTCTTCACGTGGTCGATCGTCAGGCGGTAGTAGTGACCGGTGGCCTTCATCTTGTCGGCTTTGATCGCCTCAATATCCCCGCCCTGTTTTTTGAATGCCTCGCCCTGCTTCTCATTGAATTCATATGGCCCGGCGCTCGGCGCTCGGAAATCCGTGTGCAGGCTCTTTCCACCCCAGGCCGTCTTGATGATCAGGATCGGTTCATCCACCATTTTCCGCATGGCGATGCCGAAGGTGAACTCGGGACCGATCTTGTTTTCATCCGCGCCAAAACCGGCGGTCAATCGACCCGTTTTCTCGCCGCGGGCTGAAAGGTATGAGATCCAGATGTTCTGGCAGATTCGCGGCGCGCCGTCATCACCGCGCATTTCTTTAAGAAGCGGCGCCGTTTCGGGATCCATGCCAAGATGATCGAAGGTGCGAATATGGGCGTGTCCCTGCATGTTGGATTGCCCGGTGAGAATGAACACCTTAAGGGTTTGCTTGCCCGCGGCCGCGTTGCCGGCGCCCAATCCCAACACTCCCGCGACAATGAGCGCGCCGAGATTCAGAGTTGCTCGAAAATTGCTGTTTCGCCGTTTCTTCGGGCCTTGCCGAAGCGGGCCTGTCTTGCCCGGATTGAGTGGAGGGTTGGGAAGCAACTGAACAGGTCTCGGAGTTTTCATGGTATGTGGTGATTAAATGTGGAATCTACTCAACGGTAACGGCGACCAGAAACGGCTCGAAAAACGCGTTTTCGGAGATAAAATCGATCGAATCAATCACAGCCTCAGGATACGGATTCCTCCAACTTATCACCCACAACTCGCCTCCATTGAAGTCGGGTTGAAGAGCGGCTGCCCGGTCTAAGAGGAGTGCGTCATCGATCCTTGATAAACCTTGATACGGTCCAATGTTTTCTCCGAACTTCAGGGGTATTTCTTCAGCGGGACCCTTGCCAATGTGAATCCGAAACCGCCCGATCTCGTGTCCGATCCAATTCGCGTGATCTTTTAGTGAATCATCAACGGCATGAAGAAAGTGAACGGTCCGGTATGAAAGCCCGATGGGAATTCCGGTCATTTGAAGCGGATACCGATCTCGAAATGGATTCTCGGTTTGTCCGTCTACCCAGGAGATTCTTTCGCCTGACGGGTAAGGTTCCTCATTCGGCTCCTCGTCGCGTTTGGAAGCCAATTTAATGATGCCGCGAACATCGAATTTTATTTCACCGAATTGAACCCATCCGTTCGCCTTCTCATCGGCCCCATTTTTGCTTTTTGTGGATTCCGTGAGAATCGCATTGAAGCAACTCGAAAGATCGACTGATGTTGGAGGCAGATGGCTCTCTCGCGTTTGTATTCCGAGGGCGCGCGCTATGTCCTTTCCCGCTTCGTCTCATCGATTCAGTTGGTTCAGCAATTCCGCGCGATGCAGAAGAACCTTGCGGGTAAACCATTCGTCAAGCTGCCGGCCGGTCCCGAAATCACTCTTCGCGAGGCATTGGGAATAAGCCTTGTAGCCGTCTTCAAACCGATTCGAATTCGCCAGGAAACGCGCCTTGGCATAGAGGGACAGCTGAGTCTGCGTTCGCGTTGAGTCGTCGAAGTAGGGTTCGACGCCAATCGAATCGTCAACGAGTCGGACAAATTCGATATCCCTCGATAAGCGATCGAAATAACCCAGCTTCGACTGGACGGCGGTATATTGAAAACTGAAGACTATTGTCAGGATTCCGGCCAACGCAATAGTATATACGGACATGACACGAAATAGGCCCAACGCTTCGACCCACTTGTTCTTTTGTCTTAGCGCGTGCTCCAGCGAGGCCAACTCTTTGAATGCATCCTCATACTTAATGAAAGCTTCCCGACGCTTTTGGAAAGATCTGAGTCGATCGGCGACTTTTTTGACTTGAGCGAATCTCATGGTTTTCCGAGCCGAAAAACACCGGGTCAAGTCATCCTTCAAAAGAGAATCTTCGATATCCCGGGACCATTCGACCGTCACGGGTCTTTCGAAATTGGCAACCGCCAACTGTAAACGCCGGCCGAAAACGGCGGAGGGTCGAATTGCCTGAAAGGGCACTCGAATATTGCGGTGTACTGCCT
>DUCD01000492.1 GCA_012959985.1 Verrucomicrobiales bacterium
ATCAGTGTCGAGCCCGCCCGCGAAATCCAGCAGTGACGGCGTGATGTCGATATGGCTGATCATTGCCTCCGAAACAATCCCGCGATTCGACTCATAGGGGTTGCGCACAATGAAAGGCACTCTCATCCCGGGATCATAAACCGTCGTCTTGCCACCGGAAAAAGCCATACCGTGATCCGATGTAAAGACAATCATTGTTTTATCGTAAAGATCGGATTCCTTGAGAATCTCAACCAGTCGACCAAGGCCCTGATCGATCCGGGCGCAGGATTGATAATACTGTGCCAACTCTTCTCGAGTTTCAGCCGTGTCCGGTAGAAAGGCGGGAACCGGCACATCTGCTGGATCGAAGAACACTTCATTCACACCGGGATAAGCCCCCCGATTCGGTTTATTGCCAAAATGATCCGGCTTGAGACGAAGCTTCGAAGTCTTGTCCTTTCCGCCGCCACGATGCGGATCCGTTGTGCCAATATACAGAAAAAACGGCCGATCATCCGATGCGTCATTAATGAAATCGCGGCAATTCTCAACTAAAGCAACAGTGCTTCGGCCATTGCCTCCAAGGTTGGTTTCAAAATGGTAAACCGGCTCAGGGGCGACATGGTATTTACCAATGTTGGCAGTGCGGTAACCGGTATTAGCCAACACACGAGGCAAGGAAAGGCTCACCACATTGTGAAACGAGGCAAACTTATGAAAATGATGCTGGTGACCATATTGTCCATTCATGTGATTGTGCAGACCAGACATAACCACCGAACGACTTGCACTGCAACTTGCCGTTGTGGCAAAGGCATTGACAAAACGGGTACCATCGGCAGCCAAGCGATCCGCACTCGGCGTAACCGCCACCGGGTCTCCATAACAACCGAGCGTCGATCCCTCATCGTCTGTAATGAAAAAGATGATGTTGCGCTCGACAGCAAAAGAGACGCTGCTTTGGCAAAGCAACACAGTCAAAAGGGAAAGAATGGTCAATTGTTTCATAGGTTCCCAAAGGATGACTTAGGGATAGGAAATTGGCAATCCTGAGAGACATATAAACTTGCGTATTATGTGTAAATTACGCATAATGATAAATATGAAGAAAACAATTACGAGTACAGAAGCCGTTCGTCGGTTTGGCAAGTTATTGGTTGAAGTAGGGCATACGCAGCAGCCTTATATTATTACTCGCAATGGCAGACCTATCGTAGAATTGATGCCTATAAAGCCGATTCGTGAGAACAGTCTCGGAAATTTAGTCGAAACATGGCTTGTCGGCCGGGAAGGATCTGATGCCTCCAAATATGCTAATGACCTTCAAAGTGTTCAAGACACTGATCAACCGGCTTCAAATCCATGGGAATAGTGATAGATACTTCAGCGTTGATCGAGCTGGAGCGCAGTGAGGCCAGAGAGTCGTATCCAGCATGTCACTTCAGAGACTCTCCTGTGTATGTACCAACCATAGTCTGGGCTGAACTGTCAGCCGGGGTACATTTGGCGGATACACCGAGACGGGCATTGAAACGTCGAGCTCGATTGGACCGGTTAAGACAGAATTGGGAATTTCTCGATTTCAATACTGAGACAGCAGAAACTTGGGCTGAATTGTTTGCGACCCTTCAGAAAGCCGGTACGCCGATTCCTTCCAACGATCTGATTGTAGCGGCCACTGCCCTACATTACGGTCACAGAATTCTGGTAAGTTCAAAAGATGAGTCGCATTTTCGCCAAGTGCCTGGACTCAATGTAATAACCCTTAATAACATCAGATGAGGAATTGCACTCGAATTCATTACAACCAGTAGCAGAATTCGTGAGAATTCTGATTAAACCACCGGCAGCCTAAGGAAACCCCAATCGATTCGTAACATCCTCGGTTTTCATCATCTGCTCCCGGAGCATAGAGGTAGTGAGCCCCTGTACGCTTCCATCACCCAGTGCGACATTCCCTCCATCTCGGTGATTTTCCCCGCTCCAGGAAGCTCCGACCTGCTGGCTGTGGTTAGTTCCCAAATTTACGATGCTGGACACCTTATTCGGCAGACCGAATCGAGGATCCACAATGTCCCGGTCGCCCACAAGAAACATTTGATGCCTGATTACATCCGTATCCATACCTATAAAATAACTGATTGTGGAGTTTCCTTTAGCCTCAAAATCATTTTGGAAGTTCGTCGCTGCAAGGCGGAATTTGTATTCCGACGGACATATTATAACTTGGGGAACGCTTAAATCATTGGACAGAATCTGAAAGTGTCGGAACAGTTGGCTGGGATTGTTTTCCATTCCGCAGTTCCTCCAAAATTGGTTGAAAAACTCATCGGATATTTATCTCCGTGATCCGTCGCAAAAATCCGGAATGCCAATCCCAACTGTTTTTGCTGACCGACACAGGCAATTCGTTGTCTTCTTCTCCACGTGTCGTTTTTGTGGGAGGTAAAGACAACTGCCAAAATAGCGAAAATTGCCAGGAGGACCATCAATTCCCGAATGTTGAACGCACGGGAAAAAACCCTTAATTGCAAAGTCGATTTCATCGGTTTGATTCTTCTTATAATACCATGAATCCCATGCCTGTCGACTCAAGTGCTTGCGGAATCCCACTCGCAACCCTCCACTCCAACTTTTTACAGAACTCAGTAAACCAAGCAAAAGTGCAGTTTTCCCATACTCCATGAACCTCATGGGAGGTCCTGCGCGGCAAAGTCTTTCAGACTCGTTGCAAGTGCTGGGAACTGATCAAGGATCTGCTTGTCAGATGTGACCAGTGTGGTTCGAAGATCGGTGGCAAGCGCCACATACTCGCAGTCATAGGCAGAACAGGTTGATTCCCGCACTTTTTGCATCACAAGTGCTGATGGGATGACATGCTCCTTCCCGGCAAGCTGAGATTCAGCACCCTCCAGACAACGTGTCACTGCGTTTTCATTCAAGCCTCCACGACGAATATAGCCTGCCAAGATGTTTCGAAACTCCGAACGCCACAGAATGGACGACACCCAGTCCGGATCTCTTGACAGAGCGGCCTCAGCAAGACCCGTCATCTCCCCGGGTATCCACAGATAGGCGATTGTATTGACATCAACTACAATCATTTGCGCCCATTATTCTTTAAAGTCCTGAGGTCTGTCTGACTCAGGAAAACTTCCATCGTTTCCCGAACCTCTCGCGCGTGCTCGATAATCTCTGCCGTATTGATACGGGTACTGCCGATTGTTGTTTCCAGAGTGGCGATAATCTCCTTGTTCAGGCTCCTGCCATGCGCCTTGGCCCGAGTTTTCAGAGCTCGATGCGTCCGTGGTGAAACGTTTTTCAATGTAATAGTACTCATATAGAAACCGTAACGCATCCATTTCGCATGTCAATCATGACAGCTACCTTGATGTTGAATTTGTTGGACTTAATGATTTCCATCGACACAACATAAAACTCAGACTAAATTGTCGATCATGCCATTTTCAGGAAAAAGCGGAAATAAATCATCCAAGAATTCCACCAAACCCTATGCCACTTAAACACCCCACTTTCCATCGCAATTATGTCAGTAACCTCGGCCATTATGCAGACTATGGGCACCTCACACTTATTTCTAATAACACATCTAATTTTCACTTTAACGACCTCCATCGGCCTGCTTGCAGGTGATTACGGTATGGGCGGGCTAACGCGCAGCGCGTTGCCGGAACGTCAAACTTGATCAAAAAATAGCCTCGCTGCTGACCGAACAGGCAAACTTCGTCGTCGTAGGAAAGATAGTGGAATATGATTCAATGATGAATCGGTACGGCATGGCAATGCATCCCGACAGGCCTATGACCGTAAAGATCATGATGACTCTGAAAGGACAAGCCGTTGAAAATCAAGTGATCAAAGTCGGTATGTTGTGTGACAATGTCAGGTTTCGCTATAAAAAAGACACCTCTTACATTTTCTTTTTAACCCCTTACGTTCAGAAAGCAAAAAAGAATGTAGATTCGTCGGTGGCGCGCTATTGGCGTGTCGTCTCCGACTACTTTGGCGTGCAACCCTACTCGCTAACTTTGGCACGAATGATTCATCCTGAAAGCCAGCCACTCTCAAAATGATCTTTACGAAAGCGGACAATATTGAACAGGAAGCCATTCGGTGATAACCAGCAGTAGAATTCATTACAACCAGTAGCAGAATTCGTGAGAATTCTGATTGATCCGCTGACAGCTAAGGGAAACCCAATCTATTCGTTCGGTCACCGGAATTCATCAACCGTTGCCTGAGTCTGGAAGAGGTCAATTGCTGCACGCTTCCATCACCCAGTGCGACATTTCCTACATTCCGGTGGATTCTTCCTGACCATGATGCGCCGGCCTGAAAGCTGTGATTGGTACCTAAATTTACAATACTGGACACCTTGTTCGGCAGACCGAATCGAGGATCCACAATGTCACGGTCGCCTACAAGAAACATCTGTGGCCTTGTTTCATCCGCATCCATACCTATAAAATAACTGATTGTAGAGTTACCTTTAGCTTCAAAATCATTTTGGAAATTCGTAGATTCAAGGCGGAATTTGTAGTCCGACGGACATATAATAACTTTGGGAACGCTTAATTCATTGGACAGAATCTGAAAGTGGCGGAACAGTTGACTGGGATTGTTTTTCCATTCCGCAGTTCCTCCCAGATTGGTTGAAAGACTCATCGGGTATTTGTCTCCGTGATCTGTTGCAAAAATCCGGAATGCCAATCCCAACTGTTTTTGCTGACCGACACAGGCAATTCGTTGTCTTCTTCTCCACGTGTCGTTTTTGTGGGAGGTAAAGACAACTGCCAAAATAGCGAAAACGGCGATGACGACTATCAGTTCCCGAATATTGAACGCAGCGGAAAGAGTCCTTTTAGAATACGATTCCATAAAACGCGCAGAAGTCCTTTTGAAACATTGAACTTCTAAAAATCGAATGTTACGCTTTATCCTCACATGGCAAGCGTAAAGCCACATCCATCAAGAATCAATCGTTCAGCGATCTCCGTAAGCACTTTTCGTCAGGCAGAACGGGACGATCGTGATTTCTGGCACCGGAAAACACCGATTGAGCGACTCCAGCATCTGGAATTTCTTCGGGAAATGAACCATGGATCCAAGATCCTTAACCAGCGACTTCAGAGAGTTCTTACAATTTCTAAACGACAAAGGCGTTGAGTATCTGGTCATCGGAGGACACGCTGTGGCCTTCCACGGCTACCCGCGAGCGACCACTGACCTCGACATCTGGGTGGCCGTCTCCAATACAAACGCCGAGCGCATTGTGAAGTCCCTGCAGGAATTCGGGTTTGATACCCCGGAAATAACTTCATCTCTTTTCCTTCAAACAGACCAAGTGATTCGCATGGGAGTAGCACCGAATCGAATCGAGATTCAAACCGGTATCGATGGTGTTCAGTTTGCCCATTGCTATCCCCAGCGAATCGCAGCGGATCTTGAAGGCGTGCAGGTGTTCTTTATTGGACTCGACGACCTGAAAGCCAACAAACGAGCCAGTGGTAGAAACAAAGATCTTGCTGATTTGGACGAACTCCCGTGAATACTATTGTTAAATGTAATTATCCTATCCTTGGCAGGATCGGTAGTAGAACTACCCAATCAATCCAGACGGAAAGGATTCGTCAGTAGCGGAAGTTTACAGCATTGGATCAACCGTCCCGTTCCACGATCTAAATCTCTCATGACCAGAATTTTCACAAATTCTGCGGCATCACGTTGAGGAGGGTCATGTTATTCATTCTTCCCCTTCAGGATGCAATCCTCCCAGAAATGCGAGCAAATCTCGAATCTCATTCCATGAAAGAGAATTCAGAAGACCTTCGGGCATGATTGAGATGCTTTGGGCACTTTGGGATTCGATCTCGGCTTTAAGGATACGGACAATTCTTTCCTGAGTTGAAAAGGTCAATTCCTTTTCATTTTCAGCAGTGACAAAACCGGTGTAGGACAAACCGTTTTTCAGGATGACCTCCTGCCCTTTGAATCGATCTTCAATCTTTTTGGATGGAGTGATGATGGCTTCGGCGAGTTCAGTCCGGTTCAAGCGTCGTGTGACTCCCGTCAGTTCGGGACCGAATAGTCGGGCATTCATTCCAATGGTTTCTTCACCACCATGGCACTCCGCACAACGCACTTTGTGGTATACATCTCGACCTTCCTCGAAATCCCCCCCCGCGATCCTATCTTCGAGGAAGAACGCCAATAAATCGTCGTCGGATTTCTGCCGCATCTGAGAACCTCCGGATCCGACGAAGGCAATTCCATATTCATCCAGAAACCACTGGTTCCAGTAAGTCATGGCTCGTTCTATATCGTCCCGGTTCCAGTTACGGCTTTTACTCAGGTAGTTAGGGTGTTTGATTTTCACTAATGATCTCAGAGCAAAACTGATCGGCTTCGTCGCATCCGGCCTCTGTGCCTGCTTTGTAAAAAGGAGATCTGCCAATTCTCTGTCAATCACGACCCCGTAACTGGATAAGGCCCGAGCACAAACCACCGCCGTTTCCAGGTCGGGGTTTCGGATCCCTTCGGCCAGCAGTAAGCGGGTCGACTCTTCAACGGGCATTCGTGCGAGGCTTCTCAAGGCAATATTCCGGATTTCCTCATCCGTGGACTTCTCAAGAATTCCCCGAAGAAACGCGGCGGTATCCGGATTGCCAATATCCTGGAGAACTGTCAGCAGTTTCCGCTTCGTCCGCGCATCCTTTCTGTTTCGATATTCGACGATCAATCGGCTGCCGGTTTCAGCTGAATAATCGAGCCAATCGAAAAGGATTCCACCGAACTGGCTGTTGAAGTCGATTTCGGATAACTGTGCCAACACCCGATCCAGATGTTTACCCAGATAATCATTCAGAACCGTACCCCAGAAATCGGGAAATTGACGACCTTTACCATGAAAGTCTGCAAACCAGCCGGTCTGATGATTTACAAACCAAACTCGAAGCCGCTCTGCTGATTCATCCGTCCATCCGTCTTCAAGCCGGGACAAAGCCTCTGCAAGGTGAAATTGGGTCACTGGATCCGGCTCTGAAGGCAACTGATCCATCAAGAGTGCAAACCCTTCTCCGATCTGAAATTGACCGATCAACCGAATCTGTTCCCATCGAATCGATTTGTTATCATCCGGGAATCCCTGCACAATAAACTGAGATACCGTCTGATTCAATCCTTCATCCGACTGAATATTTTCGCGA
Organism: Verrucomicrobiales bacterium; assembly: GCA_012959985.1. Lineage (GTDB taxonomy): Bacteria > Verrucomicrobiota > Verrucomicrobiia > Limisphaerales > DUCD01 > DUCD01. The sequence goes on from DUCD01000492.1 coordinate 7,209, forward strand.
TGAACTCCAAGAATGCGAAGAAGATCCAGATGGTTTTCAGAAGACAGAGCTGATTCACTGATCAGACCGGAAAGGGTGGAAAACAAGAGTTCATTACTTGGGTTTTCACGACGCAGGTGAGTTGCCATCAGAATTCGCATTCGGGCCTGAACAGGCTCCACCTCAATCTCGGCATCGAGGAATGTTTCGGCTTCGAGATGAGAAAGTGCGTTCATCGCAACATAGCGCACCATTCGATCAGGATCATTGAGTGCATCCACTAAAGCCTGCGCAGCTTGCGGATTTGTGTATCGAGTCAGTCCCTCAGCCGCCCGTCGCCGGACCAGAGCATCCTCATCAGACAGAAGTAATACTAAATTTCCCATAGAAGAACTTTCGGATTTCAATCCCAAGAGCCAGGCGCCCTGGGCGCGTATCTCCGGGTTATCATCCCGTGACAATGAAGTGACAAAACCGTCGTCAAGTTTTTTGAAATTAGGAGCCAGAAGGCGAATCGCCCGAAGGCGTGACTCATGGGAACTTCGGGATCCCATTGCAATGCGGCCTAACAGTCTGTCCGATTCGGAACCCATCTTCTCTCGAATAGATTTTTCACGTAGACGACTCCATTCAGCGCCCGGTTGATCCAAAGAGAGTAATTGGTTCATCAGTTCACGTGTTGAATTACCTGAAGGCTGCCACTCTGGATTAATAGTCGGAGGCGCCTCCGAATCGCTGTGATTGGGATCGTAGAAAATCCGCCATATCCCCTGATTATGATCGGACAGAAAAATGGATCCATCCGGCGCTACATCAACATCGACCAACCCGAAATTGATGGGTTTGCCCGCCTGATCGGCGGCACCCTTCACGGGCCGGGCAAAGACTTGCATTTCCGCTTCCCACCCGGCTCCCTGTCTTTCAAGGTGAAAACTGACAAGACGACCGACAATATTATAGCGCCCGGAAGAAGCCGATTTCCATAGATAGTCACAGACAAGGTAAGAATTCCGATACTTGTCCGGGAATTGAGCACCTTCGTAAAACGTCCCCCAGGTCGGCGAACCACGTCCCGTCTTTAAAACAGGCCCAAGGGTATCCATATAATATTCGGGATAGGCTCCAACGCCCTGCCAACCCTGGTCTCCACCACGCACCCAATGATTCAATCGAAGCGGACGATAGAATGGCAGGTTCACATGCCATTCCATATCACTGTCCCAACTGAACAAATCACCAAGATAATTCATTCCCAGATTGGGAGGATTCCGGCCTCCTGTTGAAACACATTCCCACTGACTGCCATCCGGACTGAATCGAAACACGCTGGCCGATCTCTCGAACAAGGCCGGTGAGGTGGATTCTGTGATATGAAGTTTATCTTCAACACCTCCGCCATCCCCGGTTACGAAAAACAGGTGCCCATCATGCCCGCGGAGCACCGTATGCGCCGAATGATCCCCACCGGTGTGAAACGGTTCACCAATGCGTCCTTTATGGACGAGTTTACCACCACCCTCATAGCCTTCGAATAATTGCACGCCATCACCTCCGACCGCATACATGCGATCACCGTAAACCAGCAACCCCTGTGGACCACGTCCACCAAGACCGGATGCTATGATTTCGAACCGGTCGTAGACCTCATCCCCATCATCATCATATAGACGCCTGACATTTTTCCCGTCGCCCACCAGCAATCGCCCCTGGCCATCGAATGTAATATCGTAACTTCCCCCGGTCAGATCTTCAGTTGCGACCCGGTAAACATGGAAGCCATCAGGTATATCAAATTGGGATTCCAGGTATTCGGGTATCTCTGCTGCGGCAACCACTGCAAAGAGTCCGGTCATCAAGCAAATCTGTTTTATTTTCATACGGTATGGTTTGGAGTACGCGCGTCGAAGTCGCCGCTTTGGTTCGGGAAAGGTCAGAAGGAGAACAGGAGTCCTCTATTTTCTGTTTCCGTGAAAGTTATTCCAATTCTTTGCCACGAAGTTCGGGATGGCCGTTGACCGGGTTGGTTCTTACCTTGATGTTGTTCTTGAATCGAACTTGATACGAGCTGAATCTGGTATCCGGCTCTGGATAGTCGGTACTGATGAATTGCGCACCGGAAGCAAATGCTTTTTCTTTTTTTGAAGAATCATTAAGACGAGATTCCTTTGTCCCTGAATCCGCCCGGGTTCGCACCATGAATCCGGAACGTACCAGGCGCTGTATTTTTTCGAATTCCCCTACCGGATCATTGATCTTCATCCATGCCGCAGCCGGATGATTCTCATCAACACTGACGAACATCAAGCGTCCGGCAAGATTCATTGCATCTTCAATATACCGATCCCGAACCGGACTGGTATTATCCATCGCAAAAACCACCTTTCCTTTTACCTGCTTCAAAGTGGGCCAACCTTCCTGCAAAACAGCTTCGCGCAAAGTGCTTCGATTCCGGCGAATATCATCTGGCTTGAGAATCTCGTCCTTACCAAAAACCTGAAGAATCTCCGATTCCAGATTCTTCAATTCGGATTTTGAAAATGGAAGCGGTTGAGTGTATCCCTCCCCAAGACCGGATTCCTTGATTTCGAGCATGATCATAATCGGGTAATGGTCTGGGTGGGCCTGCGACCATTCCTTGATCCGCTTAAGCGCGTCGATCAAGGTATAGACTCTGGTTCTTTCCACAGCCAATCATTACATATTCCATCTGGTCACGTGTCACTTTATGAAATGAATGTTGACCGAGACCAAGACACTTCAGGGCAATTGATATATCCATTTATCTTGTAGACATAATGGAACGAGAGTATAATACAGTAGCAATCATGCTACAGATTAAAAACAACAATGTAATCATATAATGCTACCCATGGGTGATGAATGTTATGTGTAACATAAATACTTTTTTGTCAAAC
>DUCD01000493.1 GCA_012959985.1 Verrucomicrobiales bacterium
CCAGCAGGTCTCGTCCTTGGTGGCTTGATTGGGTGGACCATGGGAGGCTCCGACTCCTCATGGAAAGTGATGTTGGCATTGTTCCTGGTGCCCACCGCGATTTATGGTTTTATGTTCCTGGGTCAGAGCATGCCCAAATCGGAAGCGTCGCAGAAGGGGCTTTCCTTCGGTCACATGTTCAAGGATGTCGGTATCCTGGGCGGCTTGGTAGTTTGCTTTGTCCTTGCCTTGTTCTTCAGTGGGCCTCTGGGGCTTGGAACCGGACTTTCCTACGGCATTTCCCTGGTCATTCTGATCTGTCTTTGTGCCACTGCGGGATTTTCAATTGGCGCCTGGCTCCTCTTCGTGTTGTTTATCACACACGCCATGGTCGGAGCTGTTGAGCTTGGAACGGATGGGTGGATTCAAAATATTACGGGTAACATTTTGACCCCTGAACAAGGAAAGATTCTGTTTGTTTTCACTTCAGCCATTATGTTCAGTTTGCGTTTCTGTGCTGACTTTATTCAAAAACGATTGGGTCTTTCTCCGCTCGGCATTCTGTTCATCTGTGCTGTTTTGGCGGTGGTGGGATTGAATCTGGCCAGTGGTATTGAAACCTTTGTAGGTGCCATGGTGGCGCTTTCTGTCTACGCCGTTGGTAAAACCTTCTTCTGGCCAACCATGCTCGCCGTGGTTGGGGACCGGTTCCCCAAAACGGGTGCGATTGCGATGAGTATTATGGGGGGAATCGGTATGATGTCAGCCGGTCTGATCGGTGCTCCCGGTCTTGGATATGCCAAAGATCGATTTGCCGGGGATGCATTGAAAGAAAAGAACCCGGCACTGTATGAGGAATATAAATCCGAAACCGCCAGCAAATTCCTTTTCTTCTCGGAAGTCAGTGGACTGGACGGAGCCAAGCTTGGAGCAGTGCAGGATAAGGATAATGCGGACGAAGAATTGACGGATAACGATAAAATCGTGCTCGAATCGAGCATAGATGGAGATCGATCCACATTGAAAGCGGATTCGTTCATTCCGGCCGGCATGGCAGTCATCTACCTCATGCTGTTGCTGTATTTTAAATCCAAGGGGGGATACAAGCCGGTTTCAATTGTATCTGAAGATGAATCCGGAGGAAAAGCCAAGTAGGCTGATTCCTGATTCGTTAATCTTAAATCTTAAGAGTATGTCATGGCAGGCGACCTTTCGGTCGCCTGTTTTTTTGTTTGCCCTCTTCTTAAAGATGATCAGGCACATTTCATTCCGCATCGCCTGAGAGAATGGATTCAGAGATTTTCATGCTCGTGCTGGTTTCCGGAGTGTTCCATGCTTCCTGGAATTTCGCGGCTAGAAAGGTTGCTGGAGACTTTCCGATATTGTGGCTGGCTCAAGTTTTGGGAGCAACCTTGTTGACCCCATTTGCCGGCTGGATCCTGATTCAGGGTGTTGCGGTGGACTCTTGGTCCTGTCCCTTGGCAAGGCCCATCCCTGGATGGTTTTGCTTATCGGGATGGGTTCGGTAGGGTCTTATTTGATAATTCTGTTTGCATTTCAACTCGCACTGGTCGGCTATGTTGTCGCACTGAGAGAGTTCGCGGTTGTCATCGGTGCTTGTCTTGGATTTTACTTCCTGAAAGAAACTATCTCTCCTGAAAAGGTGTTTGCCATCATCATTATTTCACTCGGCTTGATTCTTATTAAAGTTGCATGATAGACTCCTCCGAATCAAAGAAAGCTTTC
>DUCD01000494.1:0-10614 GCA_012959985.1 Verrucomicrobiales bacterium
AGAATATTTTTGATTTTTGAAAAAATTCTCTTTATTTTTTGGAGCGTCAATGTCCAGTATTCCCACCTATGGGAAGAAATGTCACACTTTTTACCGGCCAGTGGGCTGATCTCACTTTAGACGTCATCGCTGAAAAAGCGGCTGCTTTCGGGTATGACGGCATTGAATTGGCTTGCTGGGGAGATCATTTTGATGTTGTCAAAGGTGCCGCTGATAAAGACTATTGTGATGGGCGGCATGAACTTCTGGCCAAACATGGATTAAAAACCTGGGCGATTTCCAACCATTTGGTAGGTCAGGCGATCTGTGACAAAATCGATGAACGCCATAAAGCGATTCTACCTCCGCATGTCTGGGGAGATGGAAATCCTGAGGATGTTCAAAAACGGGCTGCTGAAGAAATGATCACCTCAGCCCACGCGGCCAAAAACCTGGGTGTGGAAGTTGTCAGCGGATTTACGGGTAGTTCAATTTGGCCTTATCTGTATAGCTTTCCTCCTGTGAGTCCATCCCAGATCGACGATGGGTTTGCCGATTTTGCGGATCGATGGAATCCGATTCTCGATGAGTTCAAATCTGCAGGCGTAAAATTCGGGCTGGAGGTTCATCCCACTGAGATTGCTTTCGACATTGCCAGCGCCGAACGGGCGGCTCAGGCGGTGGGAAACCGACCTGAATTCGGCTTCAATTACGATCCTTCACATTTTGTTTACCAAGGTGTGGATTATGTGAAGTTCCTCTACAAATTTTCCGATAGAATCTACCATGTCCATATGAAGGATACCTACGTGTCCGACACTTTGACCGAAGCCGGTGTTTTCGGTGGGCACACAAATTTCGGTGATCGTCGACGATCCTGGGATTTTCGGTCTCTGGGGCGTGGATCGGTGGATTTTGAAGAAATCATTCGCGCGCTGAATCAAATCAACTACCAGGGTCCTCTTTCTGTGGAATGGGAAGATATTGGAATGGATCGCGAAGCCGGTGCTGCCGAAGCGTGTGATTTTGTCAAGAATGTTGATTTCGCGCCCAGTGATGTCGCATTCGACGCTGCTTTTGATAAAGAGAATCAGTGATTTCAGGAGTTTAACGGCGCGCTGAGACAGCGCCGCCCTACCTTACAGGAGTGTAACGGCGCTCAAACGGCCGTCCCTACCTATTTGTCTTTTCTTGGGAACAGAGGCTCTTGTTTTGAAATTTGATGAGCTTCGGGCCAATCGGACCAAGCGAGGTTCTTGGTTCCGGAGGTGCTTTTCTCCCGGTTCAATTGCCGGTAGATTTTCGAAGAAGTTTCGGGGATGAAAGGTTCCACCATGGCTCCAAGTATTCGGCAGATTTCCACTAGATTAAACAGGGTTTCTCCCAACCTTTCCGCTTTGTCCGGATCTTTGGCCAATGTAAAGGGTGCTGTCTGATCGACGTATTGATTGGTGCGATCTATTAGCTTCCAGATATGCTTTAATCCTTCTTGAAGCCTGTATTCCGTCAGTGCATTACGGACCGCTTTAATGCAGTTTTCAGCATCTTCCTTCAGGTCTTCTGAGCGAGGAGGTACGATGCCTTTTCGGTAACGGTTGAGCATCGATAAACTTCGATTCACGAGGTTGCCGAGACCATTGGCAAGCTCAGCCTGATAGCGTGCATCAAAGCCCGCATCGGTCCAGTTGCCGTCCGGCCCGATATCCAGTTCTCGAGTGACATAATACCGAAAAGCGTCCAGACCGGAATCCTTAATGACTTGGATCGGATCTACGACATTCCCCGTTGTCTTGCTCATTTTCTGACCGTCCTTTTGCCACCATCCGTGCACCAGAATCTTTTTCGGAAGGGGAAGTCCCAGTTTCTTCAGCATGATGGGCCAGAAGACAGCATGAAACTTGATGATGTCCTTGCCGATGACTTGGACATCCGCCGGCCAAAGGGAAGTTTTGCCTCGTTCACTCTCTAAAGGATCAATCTGCAGGGCGTCCAGAACCGTTGCATCCCCATGAGCTGCAGGAACTGTAATATAATTTATGAGAGCGTCGAACCATACATAAGTCACATAGTCCTTATCGAAAGGAAGTGGAATGCCCCAATTCAGTCTCTCGGCCGGTCGGGTGATGCAGAGGTCTTCCAATTTGTTGTTTTTCAGAAAACCCAGCACCTCGTTTTTCCGGTAGGAGGGGGTGATGAAATCCGGATTCGATTCGATATGCTCGATCAACCAATCCTGTTGATCAGCCAACCTGAAATAATAATTCTCCTCGATGAGTTCCACGACTTCCCCGTACATCGGATCGAACTCGCCATCCGGTCCCCGGTCACGGTCCGTGAGAAACGTTTCCTCTTTAGTGGAATAGAATCCATGGTAGGAATCCTTATAAAGTTCATTTGCCTCTTTCAATCGATTCAAGACAGCTTGAACGGTCCGCGTATGCCGAGGTTCCGTGGTTCGAATGAAATCGTTATTACACAGTTTCAGGATCTTCGAGAATTCTCTCCATTCCTCAGCGAGTAGGTCGCAGAATTCCGAGGTGGATTTACCATCGTCTTGAGCTGCCTGGTTGACTTTCTGCCCGTGTTCGTCGGTTCCTGTCAGGTAGAACACCGATTCACCCTCGGACTCTTTAGCTCGAGCGATGACATCGGTAATGATTTTTTCGTATGCGTGTCCCAAGTGTGGACGACCATTTATATAATCAATGGCAGTGGTGATATAAAACTGTTTGCTCATGCGTGGTCAGTTTGGATGATGCATCGCCGGTTTGCAATCATCGGCAGATCAATTTTGAAAAAATGCCGGCCAATAGATGGATAGAGTGCCGGATGCCGCTCCGCATAGCCAGATAACCAGCACCGTTGTCCTGGGGGAAAAGCCCCGACGGACAAGTCGATGGGATATGTGGTTGATGTCCCCGATATAGAAAGGTTTTTTCAAACGAAACCGGATCAACACCACCCAGATGAGGTCAATCAGGGGAACGGAAAGGATCAGCAGGGGGTTCAGGACACTCAAGGATACCCGGTTGAACGGTGAGTAATAGTCTGACATGACCGCTAAAACGGCGACCAGATAACCTGTTAAATGGCTTCCCGAATCTCCGAGAAAGGATTTTGCTTTTGGAAAATTAAAAGGCAGAAATCCCAGAAAACAGCCAAAAACAGCGAAGGAAAATGCAGCGACCAGGTATTGCCCGCTGACGGATGCCGTCCATGCCAAACTCCAGATGCAGATGGCTGCCACTCCGGAACAAAGCCCGTTCATGTTATCGATGAAATTAAAGGCGTTGGTCAGAGTGAGGATCCAAAGAACAGTTACCAGAAATTGAATAATCTCGGATTGGATAAATAACTCAATCTGGATTCCAGAGAAAGCGGTCACAACTGCAGCCAAAACTTGTCCAGCAAACTTAATGGATGGGGTCAGGGTGTGTAGATCATCAATCAATCCGAGGAGGAACATTCCGGTAGCTCCGCAAAAAAGAACTGTTAACTGGGAACCGCGATCGCTTAATGCCAAGGCAAGTTTGCCCGAGACTACCGATGGAAGCATTTCGGTTGAAACACAGATAATTCCGATCAGGATCAAGCAAACCAGACTACTGAGGATGGCCGGCCCTCCGGCCAGTGGCATTGGGTGGTGATGGATTTTCCGATGACCGGGATGATCCGTCAGTTCAAGTCGACGGGATAGCCGTATCCAAATCGGTGTCAGGATGACGGTGATGAGACAGGCCCCCAGACCTCCTAAGCAATACAGATTGAATGGAAAATCGTTCACCGGAGCAGATCAGAATAAATAGCGTGGATGTTTTTCACCATGAGTGGGGTATCAAAATTATTGAGGACGAATTCATGTCCCTTGGCAGCCAGTCGATCCCGCAGAGTTTTCGATTCCCATAAATCGCGGATTCGTCGGGTAAAGGTTTTCAGGTCTCCTGCGTCAATCAGAAAGCCAGTTTCATTGTCTTGGCAGACCTCTTTAGCGCCATCGCAATCGTAAGCGACCACAGGCTTGCCTGCGGCAAGAGCTTGAGGTAGAGCCCTCGGAAGTCCTTCACGGATTGATAAATGAACCAACATGTCCATGATTCCAGTTAAGCCGGGTATTTCTGTCGGTGGAACCAGCCCGGTGAAAATAAAGTGATCATTCAAACCTAGAGATTCAATTTTTGATTCTAATCGTGCTCTCCAGACTCCGTCGCCGACCAGCAGGAATCGGATGTTGGGACATGACTCCACCAAGTCTCGCGCAATATGAATCAGGTCATCATGGCCTTTCAGTTTGAAAAGCCTGGCGATTTTTCCAATTACGAAATCAGTTTCACGGATTCCGTAACGGGTCCTGAGGGCCTGTGAATTCTCCGATTGTAGGTAGGGCCCCAAATCGAACCCACTGAAAACCCTATGGTATTGACTCGGTTTACCGATGCCTGCTTCAAGATATTGTCGAGACATTGCGTCGGCTACGGAGATGAAGCAGTGAGTCTTTTTTCCTGCCAAACGTTCTGCTTTGCAGAATAGAAAATTTGAGAATTGATTTTGAAACGAACCGAATGAAGGGCCGTGAATAGAGTGAACGATGAGGGGGACTCCTGCTTTTGCCGCCGCGAGTCGTCCCAGAACTCCTGCTTTGGCGCTGTGGGTGTGAACGATATCCGGGGAAAGTCTTTTCAGGATGCCTGTGAGTAAGTTCAGAGTCCGAAAATCTTTCCAAGGGGATATGGAACGAACCAGTTCGGGTATTTTGATAAACCGATTGGAAAGACAATCCACCTTGTGAGCCAAACTACCTTCAGGGCCGAGAGAGGGTCCGGAAATCAAATGAACGTCAGTGTCCGCAATGGCATCCAGGCCGAGAACGGTGGAAATGGTGTTTTCCTGAGCTCCGCCGACGATCAGCCGGGTGATGATGTGAACGACGCGCATCCGATGGCGGTCATGGGATTTCTGCTCCTTGTTTCAGGGAATCCAATCGTAACTGGACCTGCTTATACTCTTCGGACTCGGTAATGGTAATCGGCGCGGTGGAAAGATAATCCTGATAATGTGCGATGGCCGCTTTGCGGTCTTTCTGAAGATAGGCAATTTGAGCCAGTCCGTAGGATATTTTATGGCTGTTCTGCACCGATTCGGATAAGGTTTCATAATCGCTCTTGGCCGCATCGAGTCGATTGTTTTTCATATTGGCAATGGCCCGGTTCATCAAGGCGTAAAGATGGGTCATAGTCTTTTTTGACACCACCTTCATCAAGTGAGTCTGAGAGGAAATGGCTGCATCAAAATCACTGGTTTCAATACATACCGCCCCTTTATAGAGCAGGAGTTCGGGATCATCGGGGTTATCATTCAGTAACGAATTGATGATTTCCAGTGACTCCTTCCACTTTTGAGTATCCATCAGGATCTTTGCCAGAGAGACGGCCAAAGTGCGGTCATTGTCAAATTGATCCAATTTACCACGAAGGAATATTTCTGCCTCTTCGTTTTTCTTCAATTTCGACAGAGTATGTGCTTCAAGTTGCACGGTGCGGAGTTGAAGCGCTTTGTCCTCCACGGCTGCGGCTGCCTGGATTTTCAAGAGATTCAGAATACCATCCAGCTTTTCTGCTGGGTTGTTGATTTGGAATTTCAGATAAATATCCGCTAAGACCAACAGAGCATTGGAATTTTCAGGAGTCAGCTCCCTGACTCGTTCCAATTGTTGTGAAGCCTGAATATTCTGCCCGTTTCCACGGAATATTTCAGACAGGTACCAGCACATCTTCGGATCATCAAAGGGACCGAGAAATATCATCGCCTGGTCGGGGGTCCCGTATTGATCGAGCTGTTCATTGATTTCTAATCCCGTGGTTACCGTGATGGATTCCCCCGCCTGCAGATTACGATTGACCGCCAGGTTCACTTCAGCCGCTGTGTTGGATCGGTTTAATTCCAAAGCATCTGAAAAATATCGCTGAGCGTCCTTAAGGAGGTTCATCCGTTGCAGGAGAACTCCAAAGTAATTCATTGCCCTTGAGTAATAGATACCGGTTGTTTGTCCATTGGATCGGTCCATTTCATTCAAGCGTTTGATCGAGTCGAAAGTGTCTTTTTTTGATTTCCAGAAAGCATGGTTCTCGTCAATTTCTTCTTCGGTAAGATGGGGGGCTGAATTTTCACCATCCGGGAGGAGTGTCAGTTCGTATAAAACCCCCTTGGGTTTTAAATAGAAGAACTCGAAATAATATCCGAAGCTCGGATTCATATAGAAGATCCGATTATTCTTTCTGAGATGTTTGAGAATACCTGGGAGTAATCCGCGGTCGAGATTGGCGAGTGCTTCATTTTTGGCTCCCAGTTCAATCATCCAGCGGTTGGGAAAACGCTCTTTAATCAGACCGTGATAGATGGGGGATTCCATCAGCCAACTGCTGATCAGAATATTTTGATCCGCTTTTTCCTTTGACTGACTGTTCAACGCAGCCTGCAGAAGTCTAAGAGTGGTTGGGTCATCGCTCAGGATAATGTTGTTGGATTCTGGCAGCAATGCGGCAAACTCTTCGGCATACTCTTGCAATACCGGGACATTATCCGCTTGGATGTGTGCAAAATTCCTCGCCAGGAGGCCGGCTGGTACTGCCAGCAGAAGGAGGAGCATGAAGGTGGGCATAATTTTCGCTCCCAGCTCATGTAACGGTCCAGGTCTTCTTTTCGATTTTCCAGGCGGTTTGCTGAAAACCAGCAGAAAATATCCGATGAAATATCCAGTGCACAGTGCGCCTAGATAGTAGAAGGTCAGGAAGGGGACTAATCCCTGAGTCAAAGCTCGTGGACTGAATCCGTTGCCACCCAGAGTTGGATCGAAGGCAACGAGCAGGCAGGCAGTCAGGAAAAGACCATGCAGTACATGGTACATCACTTGTGTGATGGCCGTGCCGGCGGCGCTGGTGTCTCCGAATGATGAGGGCCAGCGGATTCCAATTAGAAGAATCGGCAGAATGGCTGTTAAGGATGCGATCAAAGTCAAGTATCTGGGGAAACCCAAAAGCGCACTTTTTTGAGATCCAAGATAAGTGGCCATGACCTGCCAGAATGTACCGGGAGCATTTCCGAACCAGTGCAGGGCGATGGGCACAATCAGGTAAGCAAGGAGCCCTGTCGTGCCAATGCCGATCATTCTAAGCATGAAATTGAAATTGAAGAAGGAGGTTCCTTTGATCCAGATTAGGGCAATGAGGAAACAGGGAAAGAAACCAATCATCGCGTAGTTGGAAGTGATGGCAAGTCCGTAGACAAATGCCATGCGGTAGAGCCAGGATTCCTGGTGAAGGATGCGGTATTCCAGAAGGCAGCGGATGCTGTAAGCGAATAGCAGTAGGTTCAGCATTTCTCCGGTTGCCGATACCGAATGTTCCCAGAAAGTAATTTGAAGAGCGCAGGCCGTGCAGGCAATGATCGGGGGGATCCAACACCATTTAATGGTCAGGAAAGCGAATTCATTTCGCTGTCTTGATCGTTGTTCCCGGGTGCGGTCATGAGGGAGCAAAGCAATGGATCTTGCCAGTTGGATCAAGACCAGTGACCCAAAAACAGCGGTCAATCCGTTATACACTAGTATGCGTCCTGATTCCGGCAATATTCCAACCACCCGGGTCAATAAATAATCCAGAGGAGCATGAGCGCTCGGCCACAGGTCCCAATTCGAAGCTTGCGTCATCCATTGGAGGCCGGTGAGCGAAACCCATCGGTTCAAGGTTATGAAGTAGATCGCCAGTGCGAGTCCGCCGATAACCCAGGGGAGTTTTTTATGAGTGAAATTTATAGAAATTTTTGTTGAATCATCCATTAGATAAAGCCCTTCGGTCAACTGGGAGCAATGGAGCCTGTAAGTTCGATTCTATCGGTGAACCGGTGTTGAGATCAACCCTCAATCGGAATGTTTCTTTTCTTCGGTATTTAATGTTCCTATACGTCGCAGGTCGGCCACACACTCCACGTGCTGGGTTTGCGGGAACATGTCGAGCGGAATCATCTTTTTCAGTTCGTAGACACCGCTGTCACACAAATTGTTCAAGTCACGGGCCAAGGTTGCCGGATGACATGATACATAGATGATCTGCTTTGGTGCCGTCTGTTTCAAGAGGTCCAGCCCTTCCGAGTGACATCCTCTTCGAGGTGGATCCAGAATGACGCTGGTATGATCCGCTGAGAATTTTTTAAGCGCTTCCGGCAGTAATTCCTCCGTTTTCCCGTAGAGGAATTCACCGTTTGATATATTCCGTTTTACTAGGTTTTCCCGGGCCGCATTGATGGCGCTCTTGTCCAGCTCAATGCCGACGAAGGATTCCACTGCATCCGAAACCTCGATTCCGAAAAAACCAATGCCGCAATAGGTATCGATGAGATGACGGACTCCCGCTTGCCGGATTCGCTCGCGCACTGTATTTACCAGCTCGGGCAAAAGGTGATGATTGTTCTGAAAAAAGGAATGTTCCGGGAGAATCCAGTCTTCCGGGTATTTCCGGAAGACCAACTTAACGCCCTGTTTTCGAGGAGGATCGATACGAGCATGCGTGAGGGCTTCGTTTAATTCCGGTTCAGCGATCAGGCACTCTTCCACGTCCACGATCAATCGGCTTTCTCTCCGAAGGTAGCCTACGCCCATTCTTTTTCGGAATTTATCCCATTGAGCACGGAACATGACTCGGTTGCGATAGCCGTATGGACTGGGGCAGGGGATGATCGGTTCAACAACTTCGGGAGAGAATTTTCCAATTCGCTGAAAAATCTCTTGAATCTGACGATGCTTGACAGTCAGTTGAGTGTCGTAATTCAGGTGTTGGTATTGACATCCACCACACTGAGTGAAATAGGGGCAGGGAGCCTCAACTCGTTCCGGAGCTGGATTGAGAATGCTCAGAAGTTGCCCACGGGCATACTGGTTTTTGACTTCGGTGATTTCTGTCTCGATCGTTTCCCCGATCGCGACAAAAGGGACAAAAATCACAAGGCCATCGACACGCGCCACCCCTTCACCGCCGAAGGCGATGTCTTCTATTTCAACGGTTAGGCGAGTGCCGAGTTGGATTGATGAAGAATCGGAGTCAGAAATCATTCGGCGACTTCATGAGGAATGGCTTCATGATGCTTCTTAAGCAGATCTTCGCCGAAATCACCGTCGAAATCCCTCCATACTGAATGTACGTGGTTCGCCTGATTCTGAGTATTGTCGTATTCGATGAGAAAAGTCGGACCCTGAATTCGGTAATAATGGCCCTTTCCAGATGTCATATCACCGGCCATAGCGAAGAAAACCTTGTTCTCATCAATGTCTCCCGCCCTTTCCGTTATCTGATCCACGAATTCAGGTCGGTACTTGTAAGCATAGGATTTGAGCAGCATAAACAGGATTTTCCTCTGATTTCCGGTAAGGTCCGCGTAAGCGATTCCTAAGGCGGGGTCAAATTGGTTCCGGTCCACTTTTATATCAGCTCCCGTGATCACATCACGTGGAGCGGTGTTGGCAATGATGGCTGTTTTCCGTTGCTCTTCAGTCAGTAAACCCACCAGTTCGCGCGCCAGTTCTTCCTCTTGCTTCAGGACTTTAAGCCCCTTAAATAGACCGGAAGTAACTTCTCCCGGGTTGGTTCCAAAAAAGGAAGGAGTGACACTGACCTTATCTCCATGAGTGATTGTGACATTTACAGACAAGTGATGCCCCTCAAAACGCCAGGACCAGTTCCCTGTATTCGAAGGCTCTCCAAAAATCGAGACATAATAAAGATGCGGATTCCGAATCGGATTCTGCTCTTCAAGATCGTGCAGTATTTGTTCCAAAGTCATGATGGTCACCGCTTTAAGGTATCCCTGACTGCTTAAGCCACTCGATAACAGACCGTGCGCCAGAATTTGCTGGACTGGGGTCATTTTCGTGAAAGGCAGACCAAACCGCTTCTGGACATCCGGGATGAATTTATCGGGTAGGAAATTCCAGGTGATGCGTTTCTTATCTTTGAAGCCGTATAAGGCCGACTCCTTTTGTTCGGCAGACAGTGATGTGATGAACTGGTTGGCAGCCGATACCATATTTTCCGTAGCTTCATCGGCTTCTCCGGTTTGAAGGAAAGATGGAATGATACCCATCGGCAAAATCAGGGTTGTTGTCAATAAACCCAAAAAAATGATTTTGGCCGATCGCGATCTAAAGGACATCCTGGATGATTTGAATTCTGTAAAAACCATCACAATACAACAGGTGATTCGAATCCAAATGGCAATCAGAAAAGTTAACAGGTTTAGTGTATCCTTATTGGAGGCTGGTCATTGCAGAGGGATTTCGCTAAGTTCCGGGCAGTGAAAATATTGTTTCTCGGAGATTTGGTCGGAGGGCCGGGGCGAAGAATCGTCCAGAGTGAGGTGCCTAGATTAAAGAAGGAACTGGGTCTCGACTTGGTTGTAGTGAATGGTGAAAACATGGCCGGTGGCTCTGGGATCACTCCGAAACTGGCACGGCAGGTATTCCAATGTGAAGTCGACCTGATGACTTCCGGGGATCATCTCTGGAGGCAGAAGGAAGTGATTGAGCTTCCGGAATCGCAGCTGGAAGCGCTGGTCGAAAACATGGCGTTACAGCTGACCTACTGGCTCAAC
>DUCD01000494.1:10624-13666 GCA_012959985.1 Verrucomicrobiales bacterium
GGAATCGGACCCACGGCTTGTGCGCCCTGCGAATTATCCGGCCGGAACTGTCGGCAGCGGCAGCACCGTTTTACGTAAGGAAGGTCTGCCTCCATTCGGATTGTTGAATCTTCAGGGACGGACCTTCATGGCTCCTTTGGATAATCCATTTGAAGCAGCCCTTTCCTTGGTGGAGGATTTAAGAAAGGAAACTCCTCTGATCCTTCTGGATTTTCATGCGGAGGCGACTTCAGAAAAAATCGCCATGGGCCGGATGCTGGATGGAAAAGTCAGTGCGGTGGTTGGGACACATACTCATGTTCAGACCGCTGATGAGCAGATTTTTCCGGGAGGAACGGCTTTTATTTGTGATGTGGGGTTCAATGGAGCACACGAAAGCGTGTTAGGCCGTGAGATACAACCGGTCATCCGTAGATTTATTGACTATATGCCTCAACGGTTTCCTGTGGCAAAGAACCTCTGGAGGTTAAATGGTGTTGTGATTGAAATCGACAATGACGCCGGTAAGTCAACATCCATTGAACGACTTTCCTATCCCGTGGAAAATCCGGATGCCGCGGGTTCGGAACCTAAGAAAGTGTGAATTCATGACCGAAGACCTTCAGCACCAATGGGAATTCGGGAATTTATTCGATACACAGCCATCGAGGAAGGTGTGGTCTGTTGTCGAGGTAAGTGCTTCGATCAAGCGCTACATGGAAGAGCGCTACATGGATGTGTGGATTCAGGGAGAAATCACCAATCTGCGGCGTCAGGGATCGGGGCATATTTATTTTTCTTTAAAAGATGCCGGAGCACAATTGAACTGTGTCCTGTTCCGAGGCATCTCGGGAGTGGACCGGGAGCATTTAAAAGACGGCCTTGAAGTTCTGATTCGAGGTGGAATAACGGTCTACGAGCCTCGGGGACAATACCAGCTTCGGGTCGAAGAGGTTGAATTGAAGGGAGAGGGGAAGTTGCAGATCGAGTTTCAGCACCTGAAGGACAAACTGCAACGGGAAGGATTGTTTGATCAGGAGCGGAAGAAACCACTGCCGCGTTACCCTCAGACGATTGGAATGGTCACTTCACCGACCGGGGCGGCCATCCGGGATATCGTGCATGTGATTGGTCGAAGGCATCCCGCCCTGGAGATCGTATTATGTCCCGCCAGAGTCCAAGGTAAAGGGTCCGCCAGGGAAATCGCACGAAGTATACAGCTTCTGAATGAATGGAGTCAGGAATCCTCGCAAGAGGGTGGATCCAGTCTGGACTTGATCCTGGTCACTCGTGGCGGTGGCAGTTTGGAAGATCTGTGGGCTTTCAACGAGGAGCAAACCGCCCGGGCAATTGATCAATCGCGGTTGCCCGTTATTTCTGCAGTGGGACACGAGATCGATTTCACAATCAGTGATTTTGTCGCTGACTTCAGAGCTGCCACGCCCAGTGCCGCTGCTGAAATTATTACGGAAGGTCACTACGCCGCTCGAACTCGCCTGACGGATATCCGTTCGCGATTGGTTCAACTCGGTCTCCGCAATACCCGACTTTTCTCCGAACGATTGAAATCCACTGTCCATCGCCTCCAACGTTCTCATCCCAGGCGTCGGCTTGATGAAAAGTCTCAACGTCTGGACGACCTTGAAGATTCCCTGCGGAAAAACCTGAGTCACCGATTGCAGGTGATCCAATCGCATTGGGAAAACCTTCGGCTACGATTTGATAGATTGACGGTTTCCCAGCGAATTCAACGTGAAGGTGAGAAACGGGAAAACCTTACATACCGTATGATTGAAGCCCTGAACAGATCCATGGAATTAAGAAAAAACAGGATGGATCGTGTGGCCGAGCGCCTGAGACTACTTTCGCCTGAACATGTTCTGTTGCGTGGGTATTCTATTACATCGGATGTGGTGACGGGCGATATTCTGAGGAGCGAACAGGATATTCGGACCGGTCAGATTCTGGAAACCAGACTCAGCGATGGAAAGATACGCAGCAAGGTTCTGGGAGATTCGACTGCTGAATAATAGCAAGTGCCTTGTGAATTCTGAAAGTTCGAATCTGCGAGCAGGTTGGGAAAAGGGGCAATCAGGACCGGTTGTCAGCAGCGCGCCATGAATCATTCGATGAAGTCAAACAAGTGGCCTGCTGGGGACAGCGGGCTCTGCCAAATCAAGAACTGAGTCCGCATTACCTTGTTATAAGCTCCTGATAATTCATTTAATGGCTGCTAATTGTGGTTTTTCGTAAAAAATGGAGGCTAGACGGATTTGGATATTTCCACTAGGTTTTGGGCCGCATGTCGAAAAAAAAACAGGAAGACGTCAATAATGACCTCGATTTTGAAAAAGCGCTTCACAAGCTGGAAGGCATCGTGGAGAGCATGGAGGGGGAGGAATTGCCGTTGGAAATGTTGCTTCAGAAATATGAGGAAGGCATGAATCTGACGGGTATCTGTCAGTCAAAACTGGTGTCCGCCGAACAAAAAATCCAAAAACTCGAAACGGATGAAAAAGGAGCGAAGGTTCTGAAGCCCGTCTCGTTGGCAGATTAGCCCATATCCGAATGCACAATCGATATGAGTCGTTATCTCGACATGGTTGATTCACCCGATCAGGTAAAAAAGCTGACGCAGGACCAACTGGAGGAACTCGCAGCAGAAATCCGACAGGAGTTGATCGTTGGGCTGTCCCGCAACGGGGGGCACGTGGGACCGAATCTCGGTGTCGTCGAACTGACGCTTGCCCTTCATTATGTTTATTCCACTCCTAAAGATCGGTTTCTATGGGACGTGAGTCACCAGACTTACGTCCATAAGATACTGACGGGGCGCAGGGATCGGTTTCGCACCATTCGAACGACCGACGGTCTCAACGGTTTTGCGTTGCGGACCGAGAGCGAGCATGACTGCTATGGAGCCGGGCATGCCGGAACAGCCCTTTCGGCTGCCCTAGGGATGGCCGTGGCTCGGGACAGGAGAGGCAGCGATGAAAATGTAGTCTGTGTTTTCGGTGATGCCGCCCTGACAAATGGCATTTCTTTTGAGGCACTGAATAATAT
>DUCD01000494.1:13676-16930 GCA_012959985.1 Verrucomicrobiales bacterium
CGCTCATTCGACCCCGCGATTCATCGGAATTCTGAATGACAATGAATGGAGCATCGCAAAAAACGTCGGAGCGATTTCCAAATACCTCAACAAGCTGATCACACATCCTTCCTACCACCGAGTTCACAAGGATTTGGAGAAATGGATCAAAAGGATGCCCAAGGGTGAATTTGCCTTCAAACTTGGAAGGAAAGCAGAGGAAGCTCTCAAAGGCACAATTACGGGTGTCTCTTTGAGACAGAACATCGACACACTCAGTTCGGATGGTCGAGGAGGATTCGGTAGCAGCCTGATTTTTGAAGAACTGGGAATCCAGTATCTTGGCCCGTTTGACGGACATGATCTGCCCTTACTTATCAATCTTCTTCAGTATGCCAAGCAATGTGAACATCCACTGGTTCTGCATATTGTTACCGAAAAAGGCAGGGGATTCGAGGCAGCTAGAAAGTGGCCGGAAAAATTTCACGGAACCGGACCCTATGACGTCGAAACCGGCGCTTCTCAGCCAAAATCCGCAGTGGCGACTCCGACATTCAGTCAAGTATTCGGCCAGGCGATGGTCCGGCTTTGTCAACAGGACAGCAAGGTGGTCGGAATAACGGCTGCTATGCCGAGTGGAACCGGTTTGAAAGCATTGGAAAAGGCCATGCCGGAACGGTATTTTGACGTCGGCATTGCCGAAGAGCACGCGGTGATCTTTGCTGCCGGCATGGCGACCAGCGGTTACCATCCCGTATGTGCCATTTATTCCACTTTCCTGCAACGGGCTTTTGACTGCATCATTCATGATGTCGCGCTGCAGAACCTACCGGTCGTCTTCTGCATGGATCGAGCCGGATTGTCAGCTAATGATGGTCCAACTCATCATGGATTATTCGATATTGCCTATTCCAGATGTGTTCCGAACATCATTGCGATGTCACCGAAAGATGAGGATGAATTGGTCGATATGATGTTTACGGCAACTCAATTGAATCAGCCTTCTTTCATACGGTATCCCCGAGGTGCCGGCGAAGGAGTGGAAATCAAGGACAAGCCCAGCCTTCTTGAAGTCGGAAAAGCCGAGGTGCTTTCGGATTTCGATGATAAAGGTTCCCAGAAAATTGCCGTTTTCGGTTTGGGACCGATGGTTTCCCTCGCACGTAAGACAACGGAAGCTCTTCGTGAATCAGGTTTTGATACCGCCTTGATCAATGCTCGATTCACTAAACCCATCGACAAGGAGCTCACCGGATCTTATGGACGTGGAGCGGATCTCGTCATTACCATTGAGGATCATGTGCTTCCTGGGGGGTACGGAAGTTCCGTCCTCGAATTTTTCAATGAACAAAGAATTCAGGTGCCGGTGCTTTGTATCGCTTGGCCGGATCAATTCATTGAACATGCTTCCAGTGTCTCAGAGTTGCGGGAACGCTATGGGTTGACGGTCGAAGCCATTCACCGGCAGGTCCTGAGGTCGTTTTCTCAATGCAGTAAATCCAACCTGCCTGAGCTTGCGAGTGTATCTGAATGATTTTCATCGAACTCTCCCAATTTAAGAAATACACATTTTTTCTGATCAAATTCCAACCGTGCAAAGAAAGGTAATAATACTGAATGTCAATTACGTTTGAAAACTTAACTCCTCCCGAAGGCGGGAAAATCACCATCAGTGAGGGCTTGTTGAAAGTGCCGGATCAACCCGTTGTTCCTTTCATCAGGGGCGATGGAACCGGCCCCGATATCTGGGCTTCCGCTGAACGCGTTATCGACTCCGCTGTCGAAAAAGCCTACAGCGGAAAACGGAAAATCAGTTGGTTCGAAGTTTTTGCAGGACAGGCCGCCAAGGATCGGTTCGATAGCTGGCTTCCCGATGATACGGTTAATGCTTTCAACGAATACCTGGTCGGAATCAAGGGCCCGCTGACAACGCCTATCGGAGGAGGGATCCGATCGCTCAATGTGGCCTTGCGACAACTGCTCGACCTCTATGTCTGCCTGAGACCCGTTCAGTATTTTGAAGGTGTGCCCTCACCGGTCAAGCGTCCGGAAGATGTCAACATGGTGATCTTTCGGGAAAACACCGAAGACATTTATGCCGGCATTGAGTTTGCGGGAGGATCGGATGATGCCAGTAAACTGATGCATTTCCTTGAATCCACCTATCCTGATTCCTTTAAGAAAATTCGTTTTGGAACGAAGGACAAAATCCAGAATTACCTGAAACTGGCTGGTTCGGAAGACGATTCCACGGGTGTTCCCGTTGAAGTCGGGATTGGGATCAAACCTGTTTCCAATGTAGGCACTACCCGATTAGTTAAAGCTGCCATCGAATACGCCCTGGAGCACGGGCGCAAGAGTGTGACCTTGGTACATAAAGGCAACATCATGAAGTTTACCGAGGGAGCCTTTCGGGATTGGGGCTATGCGGCAGCGGAAAAGTGTTTTGGAGATAAAGTTTATACGTGGGCCCAATGGGAACAAACCAAAGCTGAGAAGGGAGAGGACGCCGCCAATGAGGAACAGAAGCAACGGCTGGCGGCCGGAGCGGTTCTGATCAAAGATGCCATTGCCGACATTACTCTCCAGCAGGTCCTGACCCGTCCCAAGGAATTCGATGTGATTGCCACCCTGAATCTGAATGGAGATTATTTGTCTGATGCTCTCGCCGCACAGGTGGGAGGAATTGGTATTGCTCCAGGCGGTAATATCAACTTTGTGACCGGACACGCCATTTTCGAAGCCACCCATGGCACAGCTCCGAAATACGCCGGTCTGGATAAAGTCAATCCGGGAAGCGTGATCCTCAGTGGTGAACTCATGCTTCGTTACCTCGGATGGAATGAAGCCGCAGACCGGGTTATCCAGGGGCTCAAAGGAGCCATCGGTTCAAAAAGAGTCACCTACGACTTTGCCAGATTAATGGAGGGAGCCACCGAAATCAAATGCTCCGAATTCGGAGACAACATCATCTCGCATATGTAGCGGAGTGGGGTTCGATGTTCAAAGTCGGCATTGGGAGTAAGTGTTGAAAAAAGGCCACAGGTTCAGGGTTTCTGATCTGGGTGTGTGAATCATTTATTAGCGCGCTCTCTCAATGTCTTTGCTAGCCTGAGATCAGAATGGTTGCGCGGAGTGATACCTGAGCTAATTCCGCACTGGAAACCTGGCCAATCAAATCAAAGTATCTATTGCGCCAATCCAACAACCTGATCTGATTTACTATACTCTTACGCATCAAGTTTTCGGATTTAAACCTCGGAATTCTTCACAAA
>DUCD01000494.1:17053-25331 GCA_012959985.1 Verrucomicrobiales bacterium
TTATATTCCAGCCCATCAAGTCCGACAATTTCAGCCCCTGGGATTTTCCGAAAACTTGATGCCGATCAGTATAATTGTCCTCGGCAAGGATCCCAACATTCGTGGCATCCTGAGACGCAATTACTCCGGGTTACTACAGAGCGGCCGATTCCAAGTTTATACTTTTTATGGCTTTCAATTACTCATAAGAATCTCCATTTTTCAGGATGTTTTCCAGT
Source organism: Verrucomicrobiales bacterium (assembly GCA_012959985.1). Lineage (GTDB taxonomy): Bacteria > Verrucomicrobiota > Verrucomicrobiia > Limisphaerales > DUCD01 > DUCD01. The sequence continues at coordinate 17,272 of DUCD01000494.1, forward strand.
AGCGGAATTGCTTTGTAAACATCATTTCCCTGGCGCGCCATTAGGGATAAACCAATGAACGCACCCTCTCGGATGTCGGTATCCTTGTCAGTAAAGAAACCCAAGAGGATGTTCCACGCTTCTGGAGATTCGGAATATAAATACTGCAGACCCAGTTGTGCGGTTCTACGAATATTTCGATGACTGTTGGTACTCGATTGATGAAAAATCGGAATCATTAGGGTCGATGGAATGTCAAGTCGTAACAGCGATTCCAATGCTTCAGAGCCCACGCATCCTTCCGGCTCTTTAAGTGCTTTTATTAAGTGTGGCGCTACTGTGTCTCTCATTGTCACACATTTCCCCAAAGCGAATGCGGCCTTCATCCGATCATAGCCACGGGATGTTGTTGGTTTAGGCAGAAATCCACGCACCAGCTTTGGACTCCGAGACCAAATATGCTTCCGATAGAATGAAGCTATCCCAGATTCCAGCCCGGATAATTGTTTGATGAGATATTCAACCACTTCCGAGTCTACCTCATGCCAAACTTGCTTCCGCATTTCCATCCAATTATTTCCACCGCGTGATTTTAATTCCGCGAACCAAACATCAACGGGCTTGCCTTCATGTGAAGGGGCATGGAAGTGGAAGACCCTTGCCAAAGTATCAGAATCCCCACAAGTAATATCCCTGAAAATGCTGTGATGTAATGCTTTTTCATGAGTTTGACTGTAGCCATATCGTTTTTGAAAGGACAGTGGGATTTTTCCGAAACGTTCATGCGCACCGCGATTTCGATCCGAATCAAGGGACGGTATGAAAATCGCATAATCCAGTGGAAATCTCCCTCCCTATTTTGGGCGAAGATTACAAAACATGCTGATGACAGTCACAAGTGCCTGAGGAGGCAACCTCGACCTCGGTGATATACTGACGTGCCGGAGAGTGTTGTGGTAATTCATCTTTTGCCAACCCGGCATTTCCCTGAATTGGCACCAGGATGTTGTTAAAGTCATGCGCGATACCTGCAGCCAGCACCCCAAGGCTTTCCAATTTCTGAGCAGGCAACATTTTACCCTCGATCAACACCCGGTCTTCCTCAGCCTTCTTTTGTTGACTAATGTCGGTTATGGCGCATAAACAATAGGAATTCTCTTCATCTGCAGCTTCTCTGAATGCTATTTTCATATGGATCCAGAAAGACTCCATATCTCCATTTCGAAGCCTGCATTCGATCTGCAGTTGCGTATTCTCACGATTCAGAGTGCGAAAGGCGCAATAAAATCTGTCCTGATCTACGGGGTCGATGAAGATCGAAAAAGGTTGCCCAACGAGTTCATTTCTATCCAAACCCACCATTTCCTCCAGAGTAAGGTTGGATTGCTCGCATAATCCCTTTTTGCTGATCGCAGCAAAACCGACGGGTGCGAAATTGTAAAGTTCGGCATATTTATTATGCGCTCGGGAAAGCTCTGTTTGAGAGATGCGTAGCACATCATTCTGCGCCTCCAACTCGGCCTGATGCGTCTGCAGGTTTTCTAATAATCTTTGAACAACTTCATCTGACATCTTAAAAAACGCCTATACTGAAAAAAGGTTTAGCTTCTCTGTCAGCCATTGTGAAATTTACAAAATTATCGGTAGATGTACTCACTTCAGGATCTCAGTCCCTTCTTTTTTGATAGGATGATTTCACGTTCGATTGTGGCAGCCACGCACGTGGAGTCTTCTCCCTCAGAAACCAAGGTAGCAGTGATCTCTACAGTTTTTATTCCTTTTTTCTTTGTCAATCGTTCCGTTAATCTGGGAATCATAACTTCCCCTTTAATTTTTTTTAAAAAAGAATCTAAGTTCGTCTTGCAGAATTTTTTTCGGTAAGATTTCTGAAATGTTCATTTTGAGCGCTTCTTCCTCAGAGTAGCCATACATTCTCTCGGCACCCATGTTCCATGAAACGAGTTTTCCACTTTCATCCTGTAAGGTAATAGCGTCGCTTGAATTCAAAACCACTGCCGCCCTGCAATTCTTCGTTGGTGGATTTGAGCTCCTCATTGGAAGTCTCCAACTCCTCGATGGTGGTCTGAAGATTCTCTCTGGTGTACTGCAGTTCCCGTTCAAGTTCCTCGGCGGATTTCCCCTTCTTCTTGACCTTGTGTCTGACAATGGGCCGTTGACCCGGTTTAGATTTTAATTCCTGAAATACGACCATCGTCAGACCCCGCATAATGGTTTGTTCAAGGATCGGCTTAACGATCAAATCAATCGAGAGATTCCCCCCATTGTATTCCACTAGAAGACCTCTATGGTTCACTTCCTGTTTGTGCTTTGCAACCTGACGAATAGCTGAAGCCAGTTCAGATTTCAGTCCATCTCGAGCCATTTCCAGGATATTAAGGCTGACCTTGCCTTCTGCGGGTTCGAGAAACCGACCCGTTCGGCCATGAATATAAACGACGTTACTTAATTCATCGATAATGGCGCAGGGTGGAGCATCGCTCTGCTGTAGGATTGTCTCAACAAGTTGAAAAGCGCTCAGCTCTTCAGCTTTTCGAATCGTATCCGGAACCAGGATTTCTACTGTGTCACGTACCGGAATGTTCGTCGGAAAGTCCAGAATGTGTGGGACTCCATGAGCGGAACCATCACTACGGAATATTTTCCACTTTTTGTTTATCGAGGCAAAATAGCCGCTTGCCTGACCAACCGTTTCCGAAGAACCGAGGAAGAGGATGCCATTCACGTTCAAACTGTAATGGAAAATCGGCAAGAGTCTTTTCTGCAAATCCTGCCCCAAATAAATCAGTAAATTTCGGCACGAGATCAGATCTAGCTTGGTGAAGGGCGGGTCCTTTATTACGTTTTGCGGAGCAAATACTAACATTTCACGAATGAGCTTCTTAATCCGAAATTGTCCATCGTCTTCTTTGGTGAAATATCGTTTCAAGCGACCCGCCCCGATATCCGCAACAATGCTCCCTGGATAAAGCCCAGATCGAGCGAAATTGATGGCATCCTCATCGATGTCTGTTCCAAAAATCTGGACATTGAAATGTCGCTTCAGTTTGTTCATGCACTCATGGAGAATAATTGCCATTGAATAGGCTTCTTCCCCACTGCTGCAACCCGGAACCCAAACTCGAATCGTGTAATTCTCAGGCTTTGACTTCAACATCTTGGGCAGGCAATCCTTAAGCAAGATCTCCCAAGCATCAGGATCGCGCAAGAAGTTGGTCACGCCGATCAAAAGCTCTTTGAAAAGGATACCGATTTCACGATCACTCTCTTGGAGATAATGCACATAGTCCGCAATATCATCAATCTGGTGAACGCTCATTCGACGTTCTATCCTCCGGCAAATGGTGTTCTTTTTGTAGAGAGAAAAATCGTGATTCGTTCGGGTTCGGAGGAGCACATAGATCTTCTGCAAAGCACTGGGAATCGGGCCCTCAATGGGAACAATTCTGGGAGAGAATTTGTGCGAGGCATGTTTAATGTATTTAAGAAGCTGATAGTGCATCTTATCCGGTGGAGAAACATAGTCAACCAGCCCAGTGGCGATCGCACTTCGAGGCATTCCGTCGTATTTTGCTGACTCTTCGTCCTGTACCATCACCATCCCGACCTCACCCTTGATCGCTTTCAAGCCCAACGTTCCATCCGTCCCGGTTCCAGATAGAATAATGCAAACTGCATTGGAACCTTGATCTAGCGCAAGAGACCGAAAGAAAGAATCGATCGGTAAGTTGGCGCCACGCGGCTGTTTGAGGTCCATCAGATGGAGGGTTCCATGGAGAATAATCAGGTCTTTGTTTGGGGGAATGACAAAAACGCAATCAGGTTCCACATGCATTCCGTCTGCAATGTGTTGCACTTTCATTTTTGTCTTTTTCTGCAAGAGTTCTGGAAGGAGGTTCACATGTGTCGGATCGAGGTGAGCCACCAGAATAAATGCCATACCGCTGTTCGATGGCGTGCTTTTGAAGAAAGATTCAAAGGCTTCGAGCCCTCCCGCAGAAGCCCCTATACCTACAATCGGAAAACCCCGTGACTTTGAAGGGGAATCAGGTTCCTCCAAGGTGGGCTTCGACTTATTTTTTGGAAATCGCAACTTTCTTCCTGGTTTTCGGCATCAGAAGTTTTTCCTTTCACCCCCAACGGCACGGCTATTACTTTTTGTGGTTTTCCCACTGGATTTGACTTTCTTTCTAGGTGGCATGATGTTGTGCTGAAAGTGTTTAGGTGAATTGAATTCAGTATATTGAAAGATATCTAAATTGTTGCGTTGCAGAGGAGTCCCACGAGGAAATCACCAGATTCAGATCTGCCAATTGGAGAATTCACATGAAATCCTCTTTTGATGCCCATGATTACCTAACTTTTTAAGAATTATCTGAAAGTATCCAGATAAATCAGCAGCGCTGACGCATATTCTGTTTTTACATGATTTTCGGCCGGGAGGACGACTGACCGGACCTGAATCTGCAAAAACTGCGGGAGGGTGCTGAAAGAATCAGGTGAAAGATGGCAATGAATAGTGACCGGGGTGCCTGTTGATTTTTACGGGAGAAACGTGTCATTTCAATTTTCCCGATATCCGATTATTTCAATTCTTAGAAAACGAAGGTCAGGTCGGGGTTTTCCATGGGCATAAGGAATAATTTCACACTATCTGCTGGACTGAACGCGTTTCCGGTAGAAGGGTAGGGGAATTTACATTTTCCGCTATTTCCTGGTTGAAATCGATTTTGATTATTTGATTCTAAAGGTAGAATCCAGCCATCTGATTCAGCAGTTGTATGGCAGGACTACATATTCACACAGGCAATCGCGTTGAGGTTTTGGAAGAAATCCTGGCCGAAATTCTGGATCAACCTTCCGGAAACGTTTTTGAAGAGGAGATCATTGTAGTTTCCAACAAGGCGCTCGAAAGAAGATTACAGTTGTTCCTGGCTTCCCGGAATGGGATCAGTATGAATCTCCGGTTTCCTTTTCCACGGTCTTATTGTGGGGAATTATTCCGTCATGTCCTCAATGAGGTTCCAGAGAGGACTGCTTTTGACTTAAAGGCTCTGCCTTGGCGTATTATGCAGATCCTTCCTTCTTTAAAATTGGAAGCAGGATTTGAGGAAGTGAACCATTTCCTCCGGGAGGATTCAGATGGACTGAAACATTTCCAGTTTTCCAAACGAGTCGCGGGTTTGTTTGACCAATACCTGATTTTTCGAGCTTCGATGATCAGAGATTGGGATCAGGGAAAGGAAACTCACTGGCAAGCGGTTCTTTGGCGGGAAATATCGGAAGGCTTGGTCGCCGAACATTCATCTTCACTGTATTTCAAGTTCATGAAGAAGGCGTTGAATCAACCCGAAAACCTGGATTCCATTCCTTCTCGAATATGTCTTTTCCAGACGGGGTCTCTCCCACCTCGTTTTCTTGATATCTTTTCTGCGGTGGCGACCCAAAAGGAGGTGCATTTGTTTTTGATACAACCCACGCCCGAATACTGGGGAGATGTTCGTCCCCGCAAATACGGTGACCAGGATGAACAGTCACCGCTTGATTTTAATTTTTCTTCTCCATCAGACATCAACGAAGAAGTGGATCATTCTCTGCTTGCTTCGTTTGGGAAATCAGGTCGGGATTTTTTTAATCTGATCTGGGAGACGGATCGGATCGCTCCATTGTTACAGGACGATACAGGATTTCAGGATCCAATCCCGGCAGGACATTCCTTCAATATGCTCACTTTGGTACAGTCGGATCTTTATCGGATGCGGCAGCCTTCTTCGGATGAAAAACAGGAAGTGGGGCGGACCGATGGATCGATACAGTTTCATGAATGTCATACGCCACTCAGGGAAATGGAAGTTCTGCGGGATACACTACTGGACTTGATGAGTCGGGACGATTCTCTCAATCCAAAGGACATCGCGATTCTGACTCCTGATATCGGCGTCTATGTTCCCTTCATTCAGGCCGTTTTCGGCACTCCTGAATCCGATTCCAACCGCATTCCCTACACGGTGCTCGGTGGACCACCTGATGCCGCCGATCAGTTTATTCCGGCCTTTCTGAATTTGTTGAAAGTGCTCCAATCCAGAATGGAACTCTCAGCTGTCCTGGATTGCCTGGAATCTGAATCGCTTTGCCGCCGATTCAATCTGACCGAACCGGATGTCGAGATCATTCGTGAGTGGTTGTATGAGGTCCGTATCCGCTGGGGAAGGGATTCGACTCACCGTGGAGATTGTGGTTTGCCGGAATATCAGGGGAATACCTGGAGTGAAGGGATTCGTCGACTTCTTGCGGGGTATTGCATGGGAAATGGTGATGACAAACAATTGTTTGCAGACCTCTTGCCGGCGAACGGCATTGATTTTTCTCAAGGCGAACTATTGGGAAGCTTCCTGGACTTTTTTGAAGCGATGGATCATTGGTCCATCCGTTTGAAGGGAGATCAGACTTTGGAACAATGGGTGTTTCTACTCAGCTCCATACTGGATTCCTTTTTTCAAATTGACGTTGGTGATCGCCATCAAATGGAATTCGATGCGTTGAGAAAAATACTCAGTGAACTGAAAGATTCGGGCCGGCTATCTGAGTTTGACCGACCGATCTCCATGACCGTTCTACTTGAGGAACTACAGCAGGAAATTGCCGAGGTGAATTTCGGATTGAATCAACCCGGGACCGGACTGGTCTTCAGTTCTTTTAAATCTCTGCAAGGTCTTTCCTTTAAGGTTCATTGCCTGGTGGGAATGAATGATCAGGTTTTTCCGCGTCCCGACCGAACACTTACTTTTGATAAGATGGTTGAACATCCGCAAACGGGGGATCCTTCCAGGCGCAATGAAGACCGTTATACTTTCCTCGAGACGCTGGTGAATGCACAGGAGGTTGTTTACCTGAGTTATATCGGTCGGTCGGTCCATGACAATTCCCGTATTCCTCCGGCAACTCCGGTTCTTGAATTGTTGGATTATCTAAAGCAGCGTTTTTACCTGAAAGGTCAAGCGGAACTATCGGGTTTTCTGGTTCGACAGCATCGATTGCAGGCATTCAGCAGTGTCTATTATTCCGGTGAAGGTCCTTTGTTCAGCTTTTCAAGGAATAATGCCGAAGCTTGTCGGATTGCGCAGAAACCGCGCCGAAATCCGTTCTCTTTTTTTGACGCCTCCCGGGCGGTTGAGGAACCTCTCGCCAGTGCGGTAGTTGACATAAAGGAACTTATTGGTTTTTTCCGTAATCCCTGCCGCTACCTGATCCGGAAACGCCTTGGAATTTGGTTGGCAGTTCAGCCCGATATTCCGGGCGATCAGGAAGCATTCGCTCTTTCGGGGCTCGATGCTTATCAAGTCCGGGATGATATCCTCCAGGCTCGAATCCAGCATGAAGATTTTCATGCGTTGAGACAGGTTCACAAAAGTGCGGGCATGTTGCCTCCATCCGGTCAGGGTATGGTCCAGCACTCGAGTCAGGAATATCGAGTTACAGAATTAGTGCAGCGGTTTGAATCTGAGTTCCATTCTTTGGGGCCTCATGATCATGAGATCGATTTCGATCTGGATGAGACTCAGATACGAGGCGTGATTCCCTCCATGAGTACCGAGGGGTTCACCCACTTGCGATGCGGGAAAACCAAACCGGTAAACCTGATCGCATTCTGGATCCAATGGGTTCTGCTTTGTCGGAAAGGCGGGAAGAATAATCCTTCGGAAGCCCGTTACATCAGCTCCGAGGAAGTCTGGACTTTTCGACGAGTCGAAAACCCCGAATCCCTTATTCGTAATCTGATGGTCAAGTTCAGGCATGGAATGAGTTCGCCCCTTCGGTTTTTCCCGATGAGTTCTTTCCAGTATGTCCAGGTTGCCTCTGCGAAGCGTCGGCAGAAAAAGAGTCCACTGGAGGCTGTCAAATCGGCATGGATGGGCGTCAAAGGACCTAGGTATAATAATCCGGGTGATGGATCGGATCCCTACATCGATTTGTGTTTTCGATATGAGGATCCCTTTCAGGATCCGTTTGAGAAGAATGCCCAGGAGATATTGGAACCCTTTTTTCAACATGTGGAGAAAAAA
>DUCD01000494.1:25391-32126 GCA_012959985.1 Verrucomicrobiales bacterium
AAAACATGGTGAAAACATCGGCACCAACCACCTATGATTTGGTAAGGACTCCGCTTCAACCGGGAAGCACACTCATAGAAGCTGCCGCCGGAACAGGGAAAACCTATACCATCGTCGGAATCGTCATTCGATTACTGCTGGAACAGAATCTACCTCTGAACCAAATTCTCGTAGTGACTTTTACCGAAGCGGCGACCCAGGAACTTCGGGATCGCTTACGATCAAGGCTGATTGAGGTGTTGGATGCCTTTCGGTCTGGACAAAGTAATGATCCTTTTATCGCAGCGATTCTTTCGTCGGTCTCAGAAGAAACCGGGGATTCTTCATTCCGTAGGGCACATAGGGAAATTTATGCCGCTGTCCGTGATTTTGATGAAGCCTGTGTTTTTACCATCCATGGATTTTGCAACAATGTCCTTCAGGAGTTCAGTTTTGAATGCGGTTTTCGGTTCGATACCGAGTTGGTAACGGATGCAGAACCGATCGTCCGGGAAGCGGTTGAAGACTTCTGGCGTAGTTTTATTCATGGTGTCGATTTTCATTTGCAAGGCATCTGCGCATGGAAGAACCTCGGGCCTGAAGAGTTGATGCCATTCGTTCAGCTGAATACAAGGCAACCGGAAATGGTAGTTGCAGGTCGTTTTCAATCATTTGCCGGGAAGCCGCTGGGGTTTAATCTGAAAGGCTTGCTTGAGGATATACAGAAACTTTGGAAAGCCAGTCATGATCTGCTCGAAACAATTCTTATCAAGGAGAAGCGATGGGCGATCGGCAAGTTGAAGAAAAATCATTTAGTAGAGCCTGCCTTCCGTGCGCTCGAGGATTATTTCATGGAGGGTTCCCACTGCTCTGAAGCCTTTGCTGCTTTGGAATTCTTCCGGAAGGAAAATATTGAAAAATGCACCCGCAAAAAAGCCGATTCTCCGGAACATCCTTTCTTCGATCTTTGCACTCGGTTTGTTGAAGAAGTCAACCGCTTCACGGTGCATCTGAAAGTGGCTTCACTTCGCGAAGTTCAGATCGTGCTCGAGCAAAAGAAAACACAACAGAATATACAGACTTTTGACGATCTGTTGAATCGGCTGGATCATGCGCTTTCGGGATCTCGGCGACAGGCATTGATTGAGGGAATACGCCGTCAGTACCAAGCCGTTCTGATTGATGAATTCCAGGACACCGACCCGGTCCAGTATCGAATCTTTACAACCGCCTTTGCTTCTGAAGACGCTTTTCTTTTCTTCATCGGAGATCCGAAACAATCCGTTTACGGTTTTCGTGGAGCCGATGTTTTCACTTACCTGAAAGCTTCTTCGATGGTGGATCGACGTTACACCCTTCGATCCAATTGGCGATCGGAACCGGGGTTGGTTGCGGTAGTGAACCAGTTGTTTCCGGAGTCGGGTAAACCCTTCCTGATAGAAGGTATTCATTCTTATGCTGTGCATGCCGGTCACCCCGACCGGGAAGGTTTGATGGATGAGGGCAGTCTGCAGCCTTCTCTGGAGGTTCTGATGGTTGAGAATCAGCGGAATCACATTACCAAAGAAGAAGCCTTCGAACTTTTTCCCAGAATCACAGCAACCGAAATCCAACAACTGTTGTCGGGGGATGCGTCGTTAAAAGGTAAGTCGGTGAAAGCCCAGGACATCGCTGTTCTGGTTTACGAAAACAGGCAAGCCATTAAGATCCATGAAGTTCTTCAAGAATACGGAATTGCCTCCGTGCTTCAAACGGGCGGGAGTTTGTTTGATACTCGGGAAGCGGATGAAGTCTACCGGGTATTGAAAGCCGTCAATGAACCTGAGCATTCTGGTTTGGTAGCAGGCGCTTGTGCCACGGATTTAATGGGTGACAGAGCGGGATGTTTCCATGAAACCGGACAATCTGATCATCACAGAGGGGAGAGGAGGTTTTTATTCAGGACCTTGCGTAAACAATGGCTGACTGGAGGGATGATTGGAATGTTCAGAAGTCTGCTGGATAAGAGTAAGGTTCGGGAACGTCTAATGGGCTGTCCCGATGGAGAACGTCGGATCACCAACCTTCTTCATCTTTTCGAAGTTCTGCAAAGTGCGGTATCTGAAGGCGGCTTGGGAATACCGGGCTTGGTGCGCTGGTTCGAACGGCAACTACAGTCGGGGAGTCGCCCCAACGAGGAATACCAACTTCGTTTGGAGAGTGATGAAAATGCGGTCAATGTCGTCACCGTGCATAAAAGCAAAGGATTGGAATACCCCATTGTATTTTGTCCATTCAACTGGCGAGGCGGGGAAGTTCGGAATGGAGAGCAGATCACCTTTCACGATGCGTCTGCAGAAAACCAATTAACTGTCGATTTGGGAAAAGAGGTCCCGGCGGATCATTTGGATCGTGCTTCATTCGAAAATTTAGCGGAAAGCATTCGACTTCTTTACGTCGCTTTGACTCGGGCGGAATCGCAATGCCGAATGATCTGGGGTAAATTGAATAAAGGGGAAACCTCTGCCTTGGCTTTTATCCTGCATCAAATCGAAAAAGCAGAATCGCCGGAGATTTGCTCTGTTGTTGAATCCTGGTACAAAGACGCCGACTTTGATGGGATTCGGGTGGACCTTGAAAAGGTATGTGCTGAAATCAATCTTCATGGAGGGCGGATGAATCTGAAACAGGTGGACCTCGAAGACCTGCAAATCTCAGATCAGGTATCAAGGAAGAGTGTGGCGGTCGTTGTAGGTGAGGCAAGATCTCTAAAACGCATCTTCCCAAGAGGACCCGAAATCATCAGTTTCAGTTCACTTACTACAGAGCATTCCGTAGAATTTCCCGATAGAGATCACGACGAAACGATGGATCCTCCTGCCATGGCTGCCGAGGGAGTGTTTGCTTTTCCCAAGGGAACGGCGACCGGAAACTTGTTTCACCGTGTGATCGAGTTGATGGATTTCGAGGATGTTGATTCGCCTTGTTTCACTGAGATGGTTCGGCGGGAGGCGCCTTCGTTTGGATTCGGAAATGGACCCTATCAGGACATCGTGCTTCGCACTATGAAGACTTTGGTAAGCATGGAATTTCGCGAAGACGGAAATTCCTTCGATCTGCAATCCATTTCTAGAAAGCGCCGACTAAATGAGGTCGGCTTCACCCTGGCTTCTTCCTCCTTCAAAGCGGATGCATTAGCGGCATGTTTTGACGACGGGACAGATGTCGGAAAATCCTGTCATCAAATGATTCTGGATTTAAACCCATCGGCATTGAAAGGCTTCTTCAAGGGGTTCATCGATTCGGTCGTTGAAGTGGGGGGGCGGTATTACCTGTTTGATTGGAAAACGAATTGGCTCGGGGGCCGCATTGAGGATTATGATTTGACCCGTATGAATGAATTGATGGGGCGAAACAGTTACTTCCTCCAGTATCATCTCTATCTAGTGGCATTAATCAGCTATCTGCGCAGTCGTTTGCCTGGTTTTTGTTATGCGGAACATTTCGGTGGAGTGTATTACGTATTCCTTCGCGGAATTAAATCAGGTGATTCCCAATCAGGAGTGTTTTATGATTGTCCACCAGAATCCAGATTGAATCGTTTGGAATCAGTCATTGCCCGAGCGGCGGTGTCTTCAGCAAACCTGCCGTAATGAATTTCAAGGAATCCAGCTTAACTCCAGAATTCCTGCAGCCGTTCGAACTGCAATCGATTGATCTCCATTTTGCGGACTTCATTGAAAAGGAACATGGTGGGCCTAACCTCTTGTTGGCCACGCTTGCGGCCTGGGTTGGTAGAGAAACGCGACATGGACATGTTGGTCTGGACCTCGGCAACCTGCCTGTGGACCTACAGGAGTTCATTTCTTATCGCCAATCTTTTCCAGATTACGATAGCTGGTCCGAGTTGCTGAGAGAGTCAAGGACCGTGGGGAAGCCGGGGGAGTTTACGCCTTTGGTTCTGGATGGTTCAAATCGACTCTATTTATGGAAGTTCTGGAATTATGAGCAAACCGTTATCACTGAGATTCGTCGCCGAATCGCCTTGCCTCTGCAATTGCCCCAATCAATCGAAAGGATTCGTGCATTGCTTGGCCGGATCTTTCCCGAGGGACCTAAAACGGACCCATGCAACCTGGATATGCAGAAAGCAGTTGTCGTGGCGGCTTTATCTCAGTTTTTCACCATCGTTACCGGAGGGCCGGGAACGGGAAAGACTTTTTCGGCTTGTGCCCTTCTGGCGACTCTGTTGGAAAACGCTTTGGGACAAAACGGAGATCTTCGGGTTTTTTTAACCGCACCCACCGGGAAGGCTGCCGAGCAGCTCAGGCACTCTCTCATAAAACGGAAGAGTGAGTTGAATTGCTCTGACTCTTTAAAGTCTCTAATTCCGGTCGAAACAATGACGCTTCATCGATTGTTGGGTGCGACTCCGGGAGGGACAGAATTTCGATACCACGAAGGGCGACTCCTACCCGCTGACCTCCTGATTATCGATGAGGCTTCCATGTTGGACTTGCCAATGATGTGCGGTGTAATCAAGGCGCTGCCTCCTGCTGCCCGTTTGATCTTATTGGGAGATCATAATCAACTCGGAGCAGTTGAGTCCGGATCTGTTTTTGCCGATTTGGTGGTATCAGCGCCGGCAGAGTATTGTTCAGAAGACTTTGAAAAGATTTATCAGGATATTACTGACGAGGCATTCCAGAGTTCTCTCCCGCCGTCATCCACCACAGATTCCGATGGTGGACGGGTAGGCAATACAGATGAACAGCTTTCCGACCGAATCATTCTTTTAAAACGGAATTATCGATTTCAACACACTCCTGAATTAGGTGCATTTATACAGCAGGTTCGGGACAACTGTATCCAGGACACGGTATTTGGAACCGAAAATGATTCACTGGTCCGGCTTCATTCAGGTTTTTCATCGGCGTTTGAATCCTGGTTCTTTTCACGTGTTCTGCCGCATATCCGACCGCTACCTTTGGCTGAGGATCCCTGTGAGGCTTTCCGGATTCTGGAGAGTTTTCGAATTCTGTGTGCTCTCCGGCAAGGACCTTTCGGGGTTGAGTCTCTTAATCCACGAATGGAACAAAGGTTGAAAAGAGAGGGGCTGATCCATCCAGTCGGAGACTGGTATCACGGTCGCCCGGTAATGGTTCTGCGAAATGACTATGATCTACGACTGTTCAATGGCGATATCGGTATTGCCCGGAAAACCGAAAACGGGGACTTTGAAGTTTTGTTTAGAAATTCTGAGAGAGACTTCAATCCATTGCCTGTGGCGGTCCTTCCTCCTGTTGAAACCGTTTTCGCCATGACCGTTCACAAAGCACAGGGAAGCGAATTTCAAGAGATTCTCCTCCTCCTTCCCGATAAGGACTTCGCAATTCTCACCCGTGAACTGGTTTATACCGGAATCACCCGCGCTATTTCAAAAGCTCAGGTTTGTGCCGAAAAAACAGTTTTTTCCAACGCATTGAACCGGACGAACATTCGTTCATCCGGAATTTCCGAGGCTTTGAGGGGGGGGGCGTCGTGATTCTTAAGACCCCTAGGGTAGGGAGCGCTGTCCCCAGCGCGCCGCTTGACGGATATCTTCGCCCATTTTTCGGAGCACTGAGACAACGGGTTATGCCTTTTCACGATGCGATCTCGTTCTTGATTCGGTTGATTTGCCACAATTCAACCGAATTTCACTCTGTTAAAACGGCTGGTTTTTACCCCGAAATTTGCCATTTAAAGTGCTTTACAGGGTGGAATTGAGTCCCTAGACTCGCCCGGATTATTAGTTTGGATATTAGATAGAAAATGGCATCAATTACCAAAGAGAAGCGCATCGAAGACTTCCGGATTCACGAAAAGGACACCGGTTCGGCAGACGTACAAGCAGCATTATTAACGACTAGGATTCTAAGTTTAACGGAGCACCTGAAAGTAAATAAAAAGGATCACAGTTCTCGAAGAGGGCTGCTTATCATGGTTGCAAAGCGCAGAAAGCTTCTGAGCTACATTCACGGCAAAGATGTTAAGCGTTATCAGGAACTTACCAAAAGACTGAATTTAAGAAGGTAGTTTTTCTGGACTACCCCCTTCCTGTTTTAATGGGTCGAATTTTTTCGATCCTCTTCCGGCTGAGTCACCATTAAGACAGATTGAAGCAATTTGAATACCCGGGCACTGAAGATGAGATTTTCAGTGCTTCCGGGGCTATACCATTGAGGAAATAAAAACACAACTTACGGTTGTGAGTGATTTCACTCAACTTCTACCATTAATGGCAGTTGAGTGGAGTTCCTCTAGGCCGGTAAGTTAAAAATAACTATATTATGGCTGAAAAAGTAACGGCCCGGATCGGGTCTCAAGAAATTACATTGGAAAGTGGCAAGATTGCCAAACAGGCCGACGGAGCAGTGTTGGTTCAAATGGGAGAGACAATCGTTTTGGTTTGTGCCGTCGCGGCGGCCAAGGCCAGACCCGGACAGGGTTTCTTTCCGCTCACCGTTGACTATCGTGAAAAAGCATCTTCAGCCGGACGGTTTCCGGGAGGATACTTCAAACGTGAAGGACGACCGACAGAGAAAGAAATTCTTACCTGCCGAATCACTGATCGCCCCATAAGGCCCCTCTTTCCCAAAGGGTGGATGAACGAAGTTCAGGTGGTGAGCACCGTGCTCAGCGCTGACGGTGAAAATGATCCGGATGTTCTGAGTATCCTGTTGGTAGTGAGTCGCATGTCCAGACGAGCACTCTCAATGTCAGTTGTTGGGGTCG
>DUCD01000494.1:32180-34064 GCA_012959985.1 Verrucomicrobiales bacterium
GGCCGGTCCCTTGGGCGCGCTTCGTGTCGGTCGGGTCGGTGGCGAATTCGTCGCTAATCCGACACATACTCAAATGGAAGATAGCGATCTGGATCTGATCTATGTGGGAAATAAAGATCAAATCGTGATGTTTGAGGGAGCGGCAGACGAGATCTCCGAAGAGGATTTCCTTTCAGCACTCAAGTTTGCTCAGGATCAAGTGAAACCTCTCATTGATGCTCAGGACGAATTGAGGAAGCTTTGCGGTAAAGAAAAACGTGAAGTCAATATTCCCGAAGTTCCAGCTGAAATTATCTCTGAAGCGAAAGACTTGATCGGTAATCGGATTGTCGATGCATTGCTCATTAAAGGAAAGCTTGAGCGGGAAAAAGCCTGTGCCGTGCTTTCCGATGAAATCAGCGAAAAAATCCTGGAGAAATTCGGCGAAGAAGCGGTGACCGATTCCACGGTCAAGGAGACCTTCTACCAGATCCAGAAAATGGCGGTTCGTAATATCATTCTCAATGAAGGTAAACGATTGGACGGTCGCCAAGCGGATGACTTGCGCTCCGTCACAGGTGAAGTCGGCATCTTTCCGAGAACCCATGGTTCCTCCCTTTTCACCCGGGGGGAAACTCAGGCGATTGCTACAGCTACTCTGGCCACTTCTGGCGAATCTCAGAACTTTGATTCGTATACCGGGGGTTCGGGAGAGAAGCATTTCATGCTTCATTATAACTTTCCCAACTATTCGGTTGGAGAAACCGGTCGCATCATGGGCCCGGGAAGACGCGAAATTGGACATGGAGCCCTTGCAGAACGGTCCCTGTTACCTGTTGTTCCTAAGGAAGAGTTTGCCTACGCCATTCGAATCGTTTGTGAAATCACTGAATCCAATGGGTCCTCATCCATGGCTTCCGTCTGTAGTGGAAGTCTGGCCTTGATGGATGCCGGTGTGCCAATCACCCGGCCCGTTGCCGGAATCAGTATCGGTCTCTGTTCGGAAGTCGACAGTGAAGGGAAGATGACAAAATACAAAATCCTGACCGACATCATGGGATGGGAGGATGCTTTCTGCGACATGGACTGCAAGATAGCAGGCACAGAGAAAGGCATTACTGGATTTCAGCTCGATCTCAAGCTCAAGGGAGTAACCCAGGAATTGATGTCAGAAACCTTGGAAAAGGCGCATAAAGCCAGAATATCCATTCTGAAATCCATGGAGCAGACCATTGCATCTCCGCGTGAGGAAATGAGTCCTTATGCTCCGAGAATCGAATCATTGAAAATTAATCCGGAAAAAATCGGAATGGTGATCGGACCTGGCGGTAAAAACATCAAGCGTCTGGTGGAAGAAACCGGCTGTGAAATCAACATCGAAGATGATGGCACCGTCAATATTTATTCTGTTTCACCGGAAGGTTTGAAAATTGCCAAGGAGACAATCGAGGCAATGACAGCCGACATTGAGGTCGGAAAGCTCTACCGAGGAAAAGTCGTCAGCGTCAAGGATTTCGGTTGCTTTATTGAAGTTCTTCCGGGCAAGGAAGGTCTTTGTCACATCAGTGAATTGGCGAATTTCCGGGTTAAGAAAACGGATGATATCGTGAAAGACGGTGATTCAGTTTGGGTTAAGTGCATTGGAGTGGACGACAAAGGTCGCGTTAAGTTGTCCCGGCGCGCTGCCATGGAAGAACGTTCCGAGGAAATGGCTCCTCAAGTTGAAGAGGGCGCTAAAGATACTCCTCAAGTTGAAGAGGGCGCTAAAGATACCAAAGAATAGTCGCCTGAATTCACAAAAAACTTTCGGCGGAATGCCAATGAAAGAACCCTCAGGTTCTTTCCATTGGTAATCCGCTGGTTTTTCGTAATTATATTGCCAGTGTTCTGATGAGTTCTGTACTG
>DUCD01000494.1:34124-55067 GCA_012959985.1 Verrucomicrobiales bacterium
AAAATGACGATTCACCCCGCCGGTGCCGGGACCGGGATTTCCTTTCGCCGTGTCGACTTGGATGGTCGGCCTGAAATTGAAGCGGCGGTCGATAATGTCACCGATACTCAACGATCGACGACACTTTCCAAAGGAAATATACGGATCCATACCGTGGAGCATATCTTGGCGTCGCTTTCCGGTGTCGGGATAGATAATGCGGTCATTGAACTGGATTCCAACGAACCGCCGATTTACGATGGAAGTGCGCGCGAGTTTTCTCGATTGATCAGGGAAGCTGGTATTGCTCCCTTACCCGAAAAAAAGGAAGTCTTCCAAATCACCAGTCCGTTGGAATTGGAACTCGGTGAATCCATCATGCAGGTTTCCCCTCATGATCGATTCAAAATCACGTGCACCAGTTCTGACCGTCAGGGAAGGTTCACCCAGTTGTTCAGTGTTGAACTGACACCTGAAGTCTGGGAAAAGGAAATTGCCCACGCCCGTACCTTCTGCTTTATGGAGGAGATTGAAGTCCTGATACAAAAGGATCTCATCAAAGGCGGAAGTCTTGCTAATGCAGTGGTCATTCGGGACGATGCCGTCTTGACGATTGAACCCATGCGTTATCCTGATGAATTCGTGCGGCACAAAATTCTGGATATTATCGGTGACTTAACTTTGTTGGGACGTCCCTTATTGGGACATGTGGTTGCCATTTGTCCAAGTCATGCTTCAAACTGTGAACTGGTTCGACAGATCAAGGTTGAGATGGACCGTCCGCTGATTTCGCAACAGACCTTCACTCCACCACCTGAGGAATTGCAATCTGATAAGGCGAAAAAACGATCTTCCGAGAAAAAGAAGTCGTATGCGAACCCTGTCCCGATGCCACTTGATGAATCAGGAATGGATCATGAAGAGCTTCTAAAACTTCTTCCTCATCGCTATCCGTTCCTAATGGTGGATCGTGTCCTTTGGATGGATGAAAAGAATATCCGTGCCGTTAAGAATGTCACCCTCAATGAGCCTTATTTTCAAGGTCACTTTCCAGGACATCCGGTCATGCCGGGTGTTCTTCAACTGGAGGCAATGGCGCAGGTGGCAGGCATTGTGTTGATGAGACGAGTGGAAGGTGTCGGCAAAATTGCGTATTTCATGTCCGCCGATAATGTCAAATGGCGAAAACCCGTCCATCCTGGAGATGTTCTGGTCATTGAAGTCGAGATCGTTAAATCACGAGGTAATATCGGCAAAGGAAAGGGCACCTGTTTCGTTGACGGGAAAGTTGTGAGTGAAGCCTTGGTGACTTTCATGCTGGTGGATTCCTGATTTCCATTAGATTCCTATGTCGAACATTCATCAAACGGCTGTTGTTCATGCCGAAGCGAAGGTTGGCGAAGGATGCCGAATAGGACCCTATTGCATTGTGGGTTCTCAGGTTGTTCTGGGTAAGAATTGTTTCCTGCATTCCCACGTGGTCATTGATGGTCGGACGAACTTGGGAGATGACAACGAAGTTTTCCCCTTCTGCAGTATCGGTCTGAAGACTCAGGATTTAAAGTGGGATGGTGGGAGGACTTACACCGAGATAGGGGATCGCAATACTTTTCGCGAGTATGTCACTATTCACAGTGCAACCAGCGAGGGGGGGGTGACTCGTGTAGGACATCGCAACCATGTTTTGGCTTACAGCCACATTGCTCATGATGTGCAGGTGGGTAATGACGTGATCATGTCGAATTCGGCAACTCTAGGGGGACACGTCGTGGTTCAGGATCGGGCTGTTATCGGGGGATTGGCCGCCGTGCACCAGTTTTGTCGTATCGGGCATCTGTCTATCATCGGTGGTTGTTCTAAAGTAGTTCAGGATGTTGCCCCGTTTACTCTGGTTGATGGCAACCCGGCCGTAACGAGAACACTGAACAAAGTCGGTATGGAACGCCGAGGTCTGACTGAAGAGTCCAGGGGGATTCTCAAAAAGGCATTTCGGATTCTTTTCCGGCAGGATTTGACTCTGTCCAGCGCTGTAGAAAAAGCCGGGAATGAAATGAGTGATTGTTCCGAACTCAGCGAGCTACTTGAATTCATCCGTTCCAGCCAACGGGGAATCTGCCGATAATAAGGGGGGAACGTGCTTTCCCAGTGCGCCGTTAAATTGGCCACTTATGCCCTTTCGGGCGGCACGCCTTAGAATTCAACAATTCAAATGGCTACGATTGTGCGCTTCCTGTCTTTGAATCGACAGGTTTTAGTATAGCCGGTTTTTCGGGCCAATTCGATTGCTTTCATGAAATCCATTCCGACTTCTTCGGGAGCATGGGCATCTGAAGCAAAGGTAATGGGGATGTCCCGTTCAAAAGCCGCATGTAGTAGCCGTTCACTCGGATAGATTTCTTTGCAGTTCTTTCTGAGCCCTGCCGTATTCAGTTCAATGGCAATTCCTTGCTCACTTACCGCATCAAGAAATTTGATAATGGTGGGAAAACAATCTTTTTCCGGATAAATTGCGAATTTTTTAGGTAAATCCGCATGCCCGATGATTTCAAAAAGACCGGAGGACGCCGCCTGAGCCAATCGTTCAAAATACATCGTCCAGACATCGTAGGGATCATGCTTGGCCCATTCTGACATTTTTTCCGGATTGTCGACATCCCATGTGTCCGAGATGTAATGGACGGAACCGATAAAATAATCCCATGGATGTTTTTCAGCCAGACCTCGGATCCAGCTTTCGTGCCCCGGCAGGAAATCCACTTCAAGCGCGAGTCGTATGGTTAGGTCTGGATGATCTCTCCGTGCTTTTTCCACCTTGGAGACATAGAGGTCTAAATCTTCGATCAGCATATGCCAATTGCCGATTCCGGGCGAAGGCATGGGAGAGTGTTCGGACATACCGATTTCCTCCAAACCAATGCTCAATGCATGGGCTGCATACTCCGTGGGTTCGCCGGTTGCATGGTGGCAAAGCGGCGTATGCATATGGTAATCGGCAACCGAGATCATCTGCCGATCAAGCTAGGCGGCAAGGGGGTGGTCGTCCAGTCTTTATCTGTTTCAATCACTGGATTTTCTCCATCCCGGTAATGATCTCTTCACTGGCGTGGCGTTTCTTGTAACCGTCATGAAAAAGTTTGCCTTGAATCACACCTTTGCGATCAATCAGAAAGGTGCCGGGATAGGGAACACCGTTGGCTTGCTTATTGAGAATTCCGTAGGCTGCTATGACGGTGCTCTTTTGATCCGATAAAAGGGGAAAGGTGATTTTTCCCTTTTTTGCATAACGTTTCAGGATTTCAACAGAATCGAAGCTCACAGCAGCAACCTGAATGCCTTGATCCTTCAGCGATTTTAAATTTAATTGCAGTTCAACTAACTGCCTCTTGCAGAATGGTCACCAATCTGCAGATCGATAAAATACCAGCGCAGCCTTTCCTTTTTTCAGAAGACTGTTGAGTGTTGTCTGCTTACCATTCTGGTCCTTGAGGCTGAATTCCGGAGCTTTCGATCCGATTTTCAGGCCCGTTTCCTGAGCTGAGATGCTGATTCCGCACAGCAGCAAACCAAGGCAGGATGCGATTATTGTTTTCATGGATTTTGGATGCATTCTTCTGTGACGCACTTGATTCTAAGGGTATTCACAATAGCGGGAGTAAGGTGGGCATGTTGATGCGATGAAAAATGCAGAAAGGTATTCGCTGTAGCATGGGATGTCCCCGCACATTATCAATAGCTGGCCCAATGGTTTTCTTGACTGAGGACAGCCGATGCTCGTGTGGAAAGCACAGATTTACACACACAGGTGGATTTTCTTTTATATTTCCTGAAATCAGAAATTGATCTTGGGTGATCCATTAGGTTATCTTTGCAGCGTTGAACTGAATTATTAATTCTATACCAATCGTGAGCCCCTCCAAGAGCCCGATAGAAGCCATGCCTTTCCGGCTTAAACCCGGACAGGATCTAAAAACAGAACTTGAAGCCATTGTTGCTTCGCATGAAATCAAGGCCGGGTTCATTCTGACCTGTGTGGGGAGTCTTTCAAGGACTCGCCTTCGCCTGACAGGTCTGAGGCATGCTACTGAGTTCGAGGGTAACCTCGAAATTCTTTCTCTTTCTGGAACTTTATCTCCTGACGGACTTCATCTGCATATCAGCTTGGCGGATGCAGATGGAAAAACGATCGGTGGACACGTCATGGACGGTTGCCTTGTCCACACCACAGCCGAAATCCTCATAGGCGTCCTCAGCGGTGTGGGGTTTTCTCGTAAAAAGGACGAAAATACGGGCTATTACGAACTCGTTTTTTAAAAAACACACTGCAGCAGACGGACGGCGGGGCGATTGTTTTTAATTCGTCTGGTTTTCAGAAAAGATGAAATAATGATTAATCGATCCCTAATGTAGGGATGTAACAACCCACCGGTTTCACCCAGGGGATGGTGGTTTTTTTTCCTTCCAGAACAGACTTCAGCACCTGCCTGAATTCATGACGGGTGGCACGACTCCTCGCCTTGCCCAAGGCAGGGAAGAGATTGTCGATTCTCCCGCGATACAGAATCAATCCGTTTGGATTGACGACCACTGCTTCCGGTGTGATCTCTGCACCCGTTGCGGTAACTAATATGTGGCGACGGTCCACAAGGGTTGGGATGCCTTCCAGTTGATAGTTCGACTGATGTTGTCTGACGACTTTCTCGTCGTGAAGATCCGGGTCTACATAAACCAGATAGAACTGAATGCCCTTCGATGCGTAATCCTGGTGGATTCGTTTGATTTCTGGAGCATACCGGTTGGCGATTGGACAATCATGAGTTGTAAATATCAAGGCGACCGCTTTTTTATCGATCCTTTGAAAGGGACGCACGGTTTTTCCATCGAGGTCCTTCATTTCCACGGTTTGGTTCTTAATAAGTAAAGGCTTCTCTTCACTCGCCGAAATCGAAAAAGAAGGAGTGATCCAAAGCAAAATTGTCAGGAAGATGTAGATCGGTAGGGAGTGCTGTCCCAGCGCCCCGCATGGCCTAATCAATATAGAATAATCGTAGTTTTTTCTCATTTTTCACCTCACAGGCAGCGCACTCGGAGATCGAGTCCTGCCTTTCGATTGTTCCAGTTCCAGTTTGAATGAATGCCATGCAGGGCGGTTTTCCGGATCACGCGTATAGATCGCCTGAAAGGCGTCTCCTTTCAACTGCTGTTGGCCGCCAATCATTTCAAAAGCAGATCCGGTAATCGCATAACGATCTTTTGATTTAAATTTCCCCGGAATCTTTTCTTCAAAAAAGAAAAACCCCGGTGCTAACCAGATCAAGCCGTTTGGTCCGTCCACAAAACCCACATGCGGCATATGATAAAGGATCTTTTTCGGGTTATGGCCCTCTATATGATACACCGTTCCTAAAATTGTGATTCCTTTTTCCTGTGTTTTGAGACCAACATTCCACCCGAACCCATCTCCCGTCCAAGCATATTGCAGTGCTTTAATCTTTGGATTTCGCCCCGGAGGGATTCCTGCCCGGAAGGGAGACGATCGGACCGGTTCCCATAAGTGATCCACTGCCATCTGATCCCATTTTCCGAACCATCTTCCCTGAAAATCACGAAAGGCTTTTTCAGTGGTATGCAACGACAGATCCCCGAGAAGTTGCTGCATCATCTGGTTTTCGGTCAGCTTGAAGTGATGAAGCCGTATTCGGTTCTGCTTCGCCAATTGTGCATCAGCTGCTTTCCTGAAAGAAGACATCAGTTGAAATGTCTCTACCACCCTGGATTTTCTGTTCCCGGTTTCTTCCAACAGCGAGGATCGGTATCGAATCGCTTCTCCAAGACCTTCCCTGAAATGTTGTTCAAGCTTGAATCCCGGAATATTTTTCAATTGATTTTCCGGAATGGGATCCGGCATTAATGAGCATGCACTCGAAAGAAAGAACAGAATCCAATGGAGGGTTGGCTTCATTGAGTTCATCTGTATACCCTAGTGGAATCAGCCGTTTTTTGCAACTTGTCGTGCCGTCGGTCTTTGGTTTCCTGTTTTTGTTCCAGAGCCTTTGTGCCGTTCTATCCCTGGAATCCTCAGGCCGAAAAGTTCCTCCACCCGGCATTCTCATCCACCCCGAGGTCGCCAAAGTCTTGCTGGAGGGGTGCGCTCACCTGAAACAAAAACTGAACCGACTTGAATCAATGGAATCTGAATTTGTTCAATTCCTGATTCCAGATGTAGAAATTTTCCACAAGGCGGTTTTTTATGCGATCAAATATGATGAGATTTTCAAGGAGAATGAATTTCAGGTTGCCCGCGATTTATTGGCTGAGGGAAATCAACGTGCCGATCTGTTGTTGAAGAGTCTGGCGCCCTGGACAGTGAAAACAGGTCGGGTAGTGAGAGGTTACCGGTCTCGAATCGATGGGTCAGCCCAACCCTATGGATTGGTTATCCCCGATTCTCTGCCTATACGGTCTCGGTTGGATGTCTGGTTTCATGGTCGGGACAATCGATTGACAGAACTGAAATTCATGGATCAACGACGTAAATCATAAGGCCAGTTCACCCCGAAGAATACCCTGGTGCTTCATCCCTATGGAAGGTTCTGTAATGCCAATAAATTTGCGGGTGAAGAGGATCTGTTCGAGGCGTTGGAGCATGTTAAACAAAACTATTCGATCGATGAGCAGAGAATTGCGGTTCGTGGTTTTTCAATGGGAGGAGCGGCCTGTTGGCATTTTGCAGCTCATCATGCGGGGTTGTGGCGTGCCGCCGCA
This sequence comes from Verrucomicrobiales bacterium, assembly GCA_012959985.1. Taxonomy (GTDB): domain Bacteria; phylum Verrucomicrobiota; class Verrucomicrobiia; order Limisphaerales; family DUCD01; genus DUCD01. Next base: position 40,866 of record DUCD01000494.1, read on the forward strand.
CCCGGGGCGGGCTTTTCCGAAACACCTGATTATTTGAATCTGACCGGGAAACTTTCCAGTATCCCTCAGTACGAACAGGTGCTCTGGCATTGGTATAATGCCACTGATTATGCCTTGAATCTATTTCAGTGTCCTACTGTGGCTTACAGCGGTGGCGCTGATAAACAGATTCAGGCTGCCCGGATGATGGAAAAGGCTATGGGGAAAGTAGGGTTGGATTTAGTCCATATTATTGGACCTGATACCGGTCACAGGTATCATCCTGATTCCAAGGATGAAATCATTAGAAGGGTGGATTCCATTCTCGAATCTCAAAAACCACCCGTTCCGAAGAGCATCAAGTTTGCAACATGGACGCTTCATTACCACCAGATGAATTGGCTGGAAATTCACGGGCTCGATCGTCATTGGTATCATTCCGAAATTGAGGCGGAACTGGAGAGTCGGATCGGTGTGTCGATCCTGTCGAAGAATGTCAATCGTATCAAATTGGTTTTCCAATCGGGAGAAGCTCCGTTCATTACAGATCACGAACCTCACATAAAGGTTGATCGACAGTTGTTGATCGGTCCGAAAGTAACTTCCGATCGATCCTGGATCGTCTTTCTAGAAAAGGCGGACGATGGATTGTGGAGCTTGGTTTCGGGTTTTCACTCGTCGAAATTGAGGAAGATACCCGGATTGCAGGGGCCGATTGATGATGCCTTTACGGGGCCATTTCTGTTTGTTGAACCGACGGGCAAAGCGATGCATCATGAGGTGCATCAATGGGTCGTCTCGGAATTAGCGGACGCTACCACTCAATGGAGACAACAATTCCGTGGAGAGGCACCTATAAAGACTGACCGGGAGATAAGTGATTCCGATATAGCTGATCATCATCTGGTGCTTTGGGGGGATCCTGAAAGTAACTTGATCCTTTCTCAGATAATCGATGATCTTCCCATCAAGTGGACCGGCGGGATGCTGGAAATTTCAGGGCAGTCCTTTGATGTTCAACGGCATGTTCCCATGCTTGTATTTCCCAATCCATTGAATCCAGAAAAGTATATCGTCCTGAACACCGGGTTTACTTTCAGTGAATTCGGTCACCTAAGCAATGCAACTCAAACCCCGAAACTCCCTGATTTCGGAGTTGTCCGCATCCATGTGCCGCGTGAACGTCGTTACCCGGATGGCGTGGTTCATGCCGGGTTCTTTAACGAATTCTGGCAGTTGGAAGAAAACGGAAAAACTCAGCTCCTTTTTTCACCTCGGCGCGGCCAGCTTCAGGAATGACGACTTTAACTAAGTGTGCGCTACTCCCTTAACCAAATGAAATGGTAGATGGGGGGGCGCTGTCTTCAGTGCGACGGCTATCTCGTAAGTGCAATCTACGGCTCGCTGGGACAGTTAACCTTATCTTAGCAAGAAGCGGGTTTGGTTCCGGCGGCGAGCAGGGTTTGGAAGTGTGGAGGATCTTCCTCACGGGCTACCATGGTAATTTCAATGTCTTGGAAACCTTCTTCTTCCAGCCAGGCATGAAGTTCCGATTCCTTGAATCCCAACCATCGGTCACCGTAAAGAGACTCTGCTTCCTTGAATTGGTGATTGGCCAAATCCAGAATCATGATCCGTCCGCCCGCTTTCAGTATTTTGAAGGCTGAACCGATGGCTGTTTTTGGCTGTTTCGCATGATGAAGTGCCTGGCTCAATACAACGAGATCAATGGAAGAATCATCAATCGGAGGTTTTTGAAGATCTCCAAGGCGGAATTCGAGATTGTCGATTCCGTTTTTCCGGGTTTTTTCAGTGGCATATGCAATAATTTTTTCCGAATTATCGACCGCGATGACTTTTTCGGCGTTTAAAGCGAGAAGTTCGCTGAGCAATCCTTCTCCAGACCCTAAATCGGCAATGATCATAGGAGGTAGAATTCTCAGAAGCAGGTTTCCAAATGCCTGCCAGGAGCGTCCAGGTCCGTAACTCCGGTCAAACCTACCCGCCACTTGATTGAACAGCAGTTGTGCCTGGTTATTGCGCCGTTCCAGTATGCGTTTCAAATTGAGAGAATCGGAATTTGATTCCGGTAATTCTACTGTTCCCTTAAGCCCCAGTTGAATCAACTCATCGATCAGGGGGCTTCGGGTATCTGCCAAGCGATAAAATGTTCTTTTTCCGTCTTTTCGAGATTGAATCATGCTTGATTCCTGAAGTTGGCTCAGGTGAGTGGAAATCCGGGATTGCCCCATTCCAGTAATTTCCTGCAGCTCATTGACCGATAATTCATCCTGATACAATAAAGAAAGAATCCGGACCCTTGTAGGGTCGCTGATGGTTCGAATGGCTTTCAGTGTTTCAGACATGATTCCGGTTTAATCTCTTCTCGAAAATTGATAAAAAACGATTGACCTGAATGAAAAGGTATATATCTTTACATCCTGATACGTTAATATGTTCGGAATTATTCAGGAATCTTGATCAATGAGTCAATCTTTTGTTTTTTCATCGGAATCGGTAGGGGAAGGGCATCCTGACAAGGTTTGCGACACCATCTCGGACGCAATACTGGATGCCTGTCTTGCCGGAGATACGGCGAGTCGGGTTGCCTGTGAGACATTTGTTAAAAGTAATGTAGTGGTCGTAGGGGGGGAGATCACCACTAAAACGGATGTCAATTATGATAAAGTCGTCCGGAAGGCGATACGGGAAATTGGTTACGTCCATGATGACGATGTCTTTCATGCCGACCGGGTGTTTTTCAATAATCTGCTGACGGCGCAAAGCCCCGATATAGCTCAGGGAGTAGATGCCAGGGAAGCGGAAGGGAAGAATACCGCCGAGCAGGGAGCCGGAGACCAAGGGCTCATGTTCGAGAGACCGAAGAGTTAATGCCGGCTCCGATTATATTTGCCCACCGAATCGGGCGTAAACTGACAGGAATAAGGAAAGATAAAGTGGTGGATTGGCTTCGACCCGATGCGAAATCTCAAGTATCGGTGCTTTATGAAAACCAGAAGCCAGTACGCATCACCAATGTTGTGGTCTCCACTCAACATACCGATCAAGTGGATCACGCCACACTGAAGGAGTTTATTATCAACGAAGTGATCAAAAAATCTATTTCTGATGAACTTCTGGATGAAAAAGCGGAGTATTTGGTGAATCCGACCGGACGATTCATTATTGGGGGACCGCAGGGTGATGCCGGTCTGACCGGTCGGAAAATTATCGTGGACACTTATGGGGGGATGGGGCGACATGGCGGTGGCGCATTCAGCGGAAAAGATCCCAGCAAGGTGGATCGATGTGCCGCATATATGGGGCGGTATGTTGCTAAAAATATTGTCGCTGCAGGGCTTGCTGATCGTGTGGAAATACAGTTTGCCTATGCCATTGGTCACCCCGATCCCGTTTCCGTTTACGTCAATTCTTTCGGAACAGGCCGGATTGCCGATGAGAGGATTACAAAAGCAGTCCAGGAGGTCTTCAGTTTCAAGCCGGCCGATATCGTGTCCAGCCTGAACCTGTTGCGTCCGATTTATTCAAAGAGCACCAACTACGGGCATTTTGGAAAAACCGACGATTTGGAGAGTATCACCTGGGAGAAGACCGACAAAGCAGAAGCCTTGAAGCAAGCGGCCTCCTCTTGAATTCTCAAGCATTCCTGCCGATCAACCGTTAAGTAAATCAGAGATGGAAACGACAACAGAAAAAACTGCAATTCAGAACGACTATAAGGTCAAGGACATTGAACTGGCGGATTACGGCCGTAAGGAGATTAAAATCGCCGAGCACGAAATGCCGGGATTGATGGCGCTTCGCGAGGAGTATGCCGGAAAGAAACCCTTTACCGGAGCACGAATTGCCGGTTGTCTGCACATGACCGTTCAGACGGCGGTCCTGATCGAGACCTTGGTGGAACTCGGAGCTGAAGTGCGTTGGTCGAGTTGCAATATATTTTCTACTCAGGATCACGCTGCTGCTGCCATGGCCGCAGTCGGTATTCCTGTTTTTGCCTGGAAAGGCATGAATGAAGAGGAATTCAATTGGTGCATTGAGCAGACCCTTCGGTGGCCGGACGGATCATCACTGAATATGATTCTGGATGACGGTGGTGATCTGACCAATATGTGCCATGATGATTTCCCTGAATTGCTTAAGGGGATTCATGGCCTTTCTGAAGAGACTACCACTGGAGTTCACCGACTGGCTCATCGTGTTAAAAACGGCACGCTTGGAGTTCCCGCCATCAATGTCAATGACTCCTGCACAAAATCCAAGTTCGACAATCTCTATGGTTGCCGGGAATCCTTCATCGACGCAGTCAAACGTGCTACAGATGTGATGGTCGCCGGTAAGGTAGTGGTGGTCTGTGGCTACGGAGATGTTGGCAAAGGCTGCGTTCAGAGTGTTAAAGGCTTGGGGGCCAGAGTTCTTGTAACTGAAATTGATCCCATCAATGCCCTTCAGGCGGTGATGGAAGGCTATTCGGTTGTTACAATGGAAGAAGCCAGTAAGGTTGGTGATATCTTTGTAACGACGACTGGAAACATCGACGTTATCACCCGGGAACATATGGATTGTATGAAAACCCAGGCGATTGTATGCAATATTGGCCACTTCGACAGTGAGGTGCAGGTCGGTTCCCTTTTTAACGACTCCACATTGGAGAGAATTTCCATCAAACCACAGGTTGATCAATTTGTATGGCCCAATGGAAAAGTGCTGACAGTTCTGGCCGAAGGTCGTTTGGTCAACTTGGGTTGTGCCACCGGTCATCCGAGTTTTGTCATGAGTGCAAGTTTCACTAATCAGGTCATTGCCCAGGTCGAACTTTGGGAGAACCGTGATTCAGATAAGTACGGCAAGGAACTCTATATACTGCCCAAGGCGCTCGATGAAAAAGTGGCTCGGTTACATTTGGATCACTTGGGAGTCAAGCTTACCCAACTGACCGAAGCCCAAGCCGAGTATCTCGGTCTGCCGATCGAAGGACCCTACAAGCCGGATCAGTATCGATATTGATCTGTCCCGGGCCAGTTAGTCTTGGTCTCTCTTCATTATCCTCTCCTCATAGGGGGAGAGGATACACTGTTTCGTCATTGGAAATGTAGTCACGCTCTGGTAAACAACTCCATTGACTTAGACCGAATTGAACTCAGGTAAACCAGAGCGGAGAAAACCATATGTCAGAGCCGTTGATGAACGGCTTCGTCGCGTTCTTTACGCAGTTTTAGCATTATTCGCTTTACTGGGAGCGAACTCAGGTTATCTGGGAGGGATTACCCTGTTGGAATGGCAGTCCGGCCTGACCTATCAGAACTACTTCTATCAAATCATGTTCCTTGGGCATCTGGTGCTCGGGTTATTGATTGCGGTTCCCTTTTTCTATTTCACAGTAAAGCATTTATTCAAAGCCTGGGGGCGCCCGAACAAACGTGCCGCCCGTATGGGGGCCTTGCTTTTTCTTGTTGGCACCAATCTCATCTTCAGTGGATTCGTGCTGCCGCGACTTGAGGGGTGGTCGGAAAGTGCTCATCGCTTCAGTTCGTTCAATAATCCATTTCAAATCTTTTAAGCATCGCTTTCAATGAACAGAAACGATCCTGATTCCAATGAATCAAAATTAAATACCCAAGAAGAGGGTGCCAACCAATCGTCCAATAATGAGGAGTGGGCGGCCGAGGATGATGCCGTAATTGGAAAGGCTTTTCTCTGGTCTTTCGGTGTGCTTGTGACCGTCGTTCTGAGTGCGGGGGGCTATTTTCTATTCTTCAAAAGTTCCGGTGAAACCACTATAAAGTCTCAGACGAAACCGACGGCTGCGGAACAGGCTTCACCAATCCCGGTGGCAGTACCCCATACGCCGTTCAAGAATATCACGGACCAGGCAGGAATCCTCTTTCGCCACAGCAATGGAGCGAGAGGAGAAAAGTTTCTTCCAGAAACGATGGGGGGCGGCTGTGTGTTTTTTGATTTTGATAACGATAATGATCCGGATCTGTTTTTCGTGAACTCATCAAACTTACCAGGGAATCCACCCACTGAAGGGGAGTTTCCCACGATGGCTCTCTATGAGAATCAGGGCGATGGAACTTTTCGTGACATCACTTCGGATTCAGGTTTGGGAATTGCCTGTTATGGGATGGGGGCTGCGGCTGCGGACTATGACAACGATGGATTAATTGATTTGTTCATTACCGTGGTAGGACCGAATCGTTTGTTTCACAACCTCGGAAAAGGACGTTTCGAAGAAGTGACCTCGAGCGCCGGTGTTGCCGGCGAAAAGGAGGAATGGAGTACGGGATCGACTTGGGTGGACATCGAAAACGATGGAGATTTGGATTTGTTTGTCGTCAACTATGTGCATTGGACTCGCGAAATTGATTATCAGGTCGGGTTCACTCTGGACGGAACAAACCGGGCGTATGGTCCTCCGAAGGATTTCAAGGGCACCTTCTGCACGCTCTATCGAAATGACGGTGAGGGTCTCTTTACAGATATCTCTCAGGAGTCGGGAATTGAGGTCCGGAATCCTGTTACCGGAGTGCCCGAGGCCAAATCACTGGGGGTTGCTCCGATCGATCTCAATTCAGATGGACTGATTGATTTAATTGTTGCGAATGACACCGTTCCCAATTTCATGTTCCGAAACAAGGGCAACGGTAAATTCCAAGAGATGGGAATGTTGTCAGGGATTGCGTTTGATAGTTACGGAAATGTGCGCGGGGCCATGGGAATTGACGCCGCTTATTATCGAAATGACGATGCTCTCGGCATTGCCATAGGCAATTTTGCCAACGAAATGATTGCTCTTTATGTGTCTTCACCTTCTAAACCTCTTCAATTTACTGACGACGCGATCACGGAGGGAATCGGACATGAAAGCCGTCTGTCACTGAAATTCGGCCTGTTCTTTTTTGATTATGATTTAGACGGATGGTTGGATCTGATGACCAATAACGGACATCTCCAGGAAGAAATCACCCGCCTTCAGAAAAGTCAGACCTTTGCCCAATCTGCCCAGCTTTTCTGGAATGCCCAAGGCGGTGGGGAAAACGGCTTTATCGGTGTTTCCTCAGCCCAGACAGGTGAAGAATTCTTTCAACCCATTGTAGGGCGCGGTTCTGCTTTCGCCGACATCGATCAGGATGGAGACCTGGATGTTCTCCTGATGCAATTGGATGGAGCCCCTTTGCTGCTTCGAAATGATCAGGCTCTGGCGAACCATTGGATACGGTTCCGGCTGATCGGGAGTCAATCCAATCGGGATGCCATCGGTTCCTGGATTATTGTGGAAACGGCTGCAGGGAAAATGAAGCGGCAGGTAATGCCAACCCGAAGTTACCTGTCTCAGTCTGAACTTCCCGTGACCTTTGGTTTAGGCAAACAGACTGAGATTCGTTCGGTCCAAGTTCAATGGGCCGGCGGTGATCTTCAAACCCTCACTGATCTGCAGATTGACCAGTTGAATATTATCAAACAACCTGAACCTGTGGGTCCTTAATTTGCCCGATGACTTGCCAAGCCGGGTCAAGACGATTAGTTTGCCCACCTCAATATGGAAAAAGTCACAATTATTGGAACCGGTTGTGCCGGTTTAACTGCTGCGGTCTATACCGCCCGCGCCCAGTTGGAACCCGTTGTTTATACCGGTAAGATGCCGGGTGGTTTACTGACCACTACTAGTATTGTTGAAAATTATCCCGGTTTTCCTGAAGGGATCGATGGTTATGAGTTGATGATTGGCATGCAGAAACAAGCGGAGCGTTTCGGTGCCAGGATTGAATTCGGTGTGGTTGAGGCCGTCGATCTGACATCCAACCCGATCCAATTGACTGTCGATGGCGAAACCGTAGAGACCCAAACCCTGATCATTGCTTCGGGTGCCGGACACCGCAGACTGGGGTTTGAGAATGAAACCAAACTCGAAACCAAGGGCGTCACCTATTGTGCCACCTGTGACGGGGCCTTGCCAATGTTTCGCGATCAACCCCTCGTGGTGGTCGGTGGAGGGGATACCGCCTGTGAAGAAGCAACTTACCTGACCCGGTTTGCATCTAAAGTCTATCTCATCCATAGGAGAGACACCCTGAGGGCCTCCAAGATAATGGCACAGCGGACTTTGGATCATCCCAAAATCGAGCCTGTCTGGGATTCCGTTGTCACCGACATTAAGGACGTGGAGAAGGATGAAGTCACTGGAGTTAGGCTCAAGAATGTCAAGACGGGCGAGGGATCTGATCTGGATTGTGCCGGGGTTTTCATCGCCATCGGGCACGTTCCCAACACTTCCATCTTTAAGGATTCGCTGAAAATGACGGACAGTGGTTATATTATTCCCGAAAAAGGCAGTCATACCTCAGTGCCGGGAGTATTCGTCGCCGGAGATTGTTCTGATCATGTTTATCGTCAGGCGGTCACCGCGGCAGGCATGGGCTGTATGGCAGCAATTGATTGTGAACGTTACCTCGCTGAAATAGACAGCTAGATTTGATGAATGCCTAAAAAGATATCCAGAAAGGCGGTTGTTGATCGGGTTACTGCCGAGACGACGATCCATCTCGAACTGAATCTTGACGGTAAGGGAAAATCCTCCATTTCTACCGGCATTGGTTTCTTCGACCATATGTTGACAGCATTCAGCAAACATTCCGTGATCGATCTCACCTTGAAATGTAAGGGGGATTTGAATGTGGATGCACATCATACAGTTGAAGATTGCGGAATCGTTTTGGGGCAGTCCATTCTTAAAGCCTTGGGCGATAAAAAGGGACTTCAACGATACGGAACTGGCTTCCATCCGAAAAATCCCTTTTCTGCTGAGGCCCATGTGCCCATGGACGAATGCCTGTCTCGTTGTGTAATCGATTTCTGCGGTAGACCTTTCCTTGTTTGGAGGGGGTTGAATAAGTACTCTTATAAAGTTGTCGGAGCTGAGGAAAAGCTGCAGGACATGTCTTCTGCTTTCCGTTTTGGGTTGGCGAGGGAGTTTTTTCAGGGGGTTGCCAATGAAGCCCGGTGCAATCTCCATCTGGAACTTCTGTATGGCGAAGAACCTCACCATATAGTAGAGTCTCTTTTTAAGGCATTTGCTAAAGCAGTGGATTTTGCCTCTCAAATGGATCCACGATTACAGGGGATTCTGCCGAGCACTAAGGGCAAACTCTGAGCAAAGACGAATAAATACCCGTATTATTAAGTCCAAACCATGACCGTAAACGTCGATTATGAATCCGAAGATGACCAAACCTTGGTCAAGTCGGCTCAAAAAGGCGATACCAGTGCGTTTCAAGAATTGGTCAATCGGCATAAGGATAAGATTTATGGTCGGGCCTTCAGTATGCTGCGAAACGAAGAAGATGCACTTGATGTTTCACAGGAAGCATGGATCAAAGCTTGGCAACGCCTTTACCAGTTTCATGGCAACGCCAGTTTTGTTACCTGGATGACGCGAATCACAATCAACCTGTGTCTCGATTTTCTTCGAAAGAAAAAGAGACGTCAAATTGATTCTTTTGAGCAAATTAATGAAGAAAGTGGTGGTGTTGAACGTCAATTACCACCAGTAATCGTCAATCCGACGGCAGGTCTCGAACGAGCGGAGCTTAGAGAAAAGATAGACCTTGCCCTCGAAAAATTGAGTTACGAACATAGGACGGTAATGGTCCTGCATGAATTTGAAGAAATGGAATATAAGCAAATTGCTAAGCACATGGAATGTTCCATTGGTACGGTGATGTCACGATTGTTTTATGCACGCCGTAAAATGGCCGTCTTGCTAACAGGATTAAGAAAGGAATCATCCTTAAAATGACTCAGGATTCAGACTATATTCAGATTCAATCATTACTCGATGGCGAGCTGTCTGCCGGCGACGCTGACAAAATGCGTCTTGAAATTTCTGAAAACCCGGAATGGAAGAATGTATTGGATGAACTGAAGTGGACCTCTGAGATAGTTCGGAGCAACGAGACTTGCCGGATACTACCGGTTGATACGGAGTTTTACTGGTTACAGATTGCTCGAGGCATTGGGCCGGTAGGAATAGTACAACCCGCCGATAGCCATAAAGAATCAACGGTTTCCATGCCCCTTGTCTGGTTGAAACGTTGCCTTCAATTAGGGGCCGCTGTTCTGCTGTTCGCCGGTATAATGATGTTTCTGGATCAAAAGAATGAGCCCCGGAATGCTATCGCCTTTGGAGATACAGAAGCTATTCTGAATGAATTTGGTGAGTTGGAAATTCCGGAAGGGAACAGTTCCTTCCTGATACAGAGTCCGGATAATGAAATGACGGTTGTCTGGATTGATTACCAAATGGATTCCATGGAATGATTACCACCGAATAAGTCTCACAATCCTTTAACTTATCGAATCAGTTTTCTGATAAAACAGTCCGAGATACCTTAATGACTAAACCTTCCTTCAGCATCTCTATTTTCATACTCACCTTGATCTTCGGAGGCTTCTCCTCGGTTTCAGTTTTTGCCGAAGATGAAATGATCCATTTGAACGTGCAGCTCGTCCACGCGAAGAAGGTGATGGTCAAGGATTCAAAGTACGAAAAGGTCGACAAGAAGCTTGCGAAAACATTGAGGAAGATTTTTGACTGGAAACATTATTATACCTTCTTTGAGGAAGGTGTCCACATCAAGGGAGTTGGGGGAATGGCCAAGGTGGTCCGCTGCAACAAGCACTGCCGGATCGAGGTTAAAATGACCAGCAAGACCAAATTTGAAGTTAAATTCTATGGTAAAAAGAAACTCCTTCTGAAGCAGGTCACTCAAATCAAGCCCGGGTCTCAACTCGCCTTGGCAGGTCCCAGCGGGGACGATTCCGCATGGTTCATAGTCCTGACCCGTCCAATCGACAAAAAGAAAGACTGAATCTCATTTAGTCTCAATTCGATTATTTAGGATTTATTGACTTAAAAAGTCAATAAATCCTAAATAACAATTGTTTTTTCAAGGTTTTTCCCCATAATTAAGGTCGTTTGAAAGCCAGCCCTTTCGGCTGGCTGTTTATTTGATTCCCATGTCACAGGATCCTAATGTTGATGATAATGCAAGTCTTTCCACCACAGTAGATAGGGAGACAAAATACGATGCTTCGAAAATCGATAAACTCGAGGGATTGGAAGCTGTTCGGAAGCGTCCCGGAATGTATATCGGTGATCCCGATGAACGCGGCCTGCATCATTGTGTCTTCGAGGTTCTGGATAATTCCATCGATGAGCATCTCGCCGGATTCTGCGATCGAGTTGAGGTCACGATTCATGTAGACGGCTCCTGTTCAGTAAAGGATGACGGGAGGGGAATACCGGTCGATGAGCATCCCAAATTCAAGATGCCTGCCGTGGAGTTGGTTCTTACCAATCTGCATGCCGGTGGCAAATTTGATCAGGGTGCTTATAAGTATTCTGGAGGACTTCACGGAGTCGGTGCCAAATGCGTTAATGCCTTGTCTGAGTGGTTTAAGGTAGATGTTTCCCGAAACGGCAAGGTCTACCATATGGCTTTTGCAAAAGGGAAAACCACCCAGAAACTTACGGTAATCGGTTCTTCCAAATCAAATGGAACCAGTATCACCTTTCTTCCGGATCCGGAAATCTTCACCATTACTGTTGAATTCAAATTCGATTTACTCGCTATGCGATTGAGAGAATTGGCATTTCTCAATTCGGGCATCGAAATTCTCCTCACCGACGAAAGAGAAGAAAATAAGCATGAGCGGTTCTTATTTAAGGGTGGCGTAAAGGAGTTTGTGATCCAGATCGGAAAGGGAAAGCAGTTGGTGCATCCGGAACCCATTAACATCCAACGACGCAAGGGCGAAGTGATCGTGGATTGCGTGATGCAGTACAATGACAGCTACAATTCCCAAATCCTCTGCTACGCAAACTCCATAGCGAATCCCGATGGCGGAACCCACCTGACTGGATTTCGTTCAGCATTGACGAGGGCTGTGAATCAATATTCCAGAGCAAACAATTTGGTGAAGGATAAGGATCCGAATTTGTCCGGAGATGATGTAAGGGAAGGAATTGTCTGTGTCCTGAGCGTCAAGTTGCCCAATCCCCGCTTTGAATCACAAACTAAAGTCAAATTGGTCAATACGGAAATTGACGGCATTGTCTCCTCCATAGTCTATGAAGGTTTGATGGACTTTTTTGATGAAAATCCCAATTTGGCCAAAAAAGTTCTCGAGAAGGGCTTGATGGCCGCCCGGGCAAGGGAAGCGGCCCGCAAGGCCAGAGAGACGGTGCGCAAGGGAGCATTGGCCGGTGGTGGTTTGCCTGGAAAGCTGGCCGATTGTTCCAGTCGCGATCCTGCCGCTACTGAATTGTATATTGTTGAGGGTGACTCCGCTGGAGGATCTGCCAAGCAGGGTAGAGATCGGAAATACCAAGCGATCCTGCCGCTTCGAGGAAAACTCATTAATGTCGAAAAGGCAAGGCTCCACAGAGTGCTTCAGAATACAGAGATCCGGACCATGATCACCGCCATTGGAACAGGCATTGGTTCAGGGGAAGGAGAGGGGGCTTTCAATATTGAAAAACTGAGATACCACAAGGTGATCATCATGACGGATGCCGATGTCGATGGCTCACACATCCGGACCTTGCTGCTGACTTTCTTCTACCGACAGATGTTGGACCTGATTCGGGAAGGCTTTGTCTACATCGCCCAACCGCCGCTGTATGAAGTCACTCGTAGAAAGCGGGTTGAGTATCTTCAGGACGACCGGGCATTGAACCGCATTCTAATTCAACTGGGAAGCGAGGATGTCCAGTTGAAGAATCTCGCCGACGACAAGGTCCTTACTACTGACCAGTTGAAGGAGGTTCTTGAATTACTCGACTCCCTGGACAAATTCGATGGGGCGATTCGCTACCATGGTGGTGACTTCACTGAATATGTCGAAAACAGACAAAAGGACACTCATGAATTACCCCGCCATCTGGTCAAAGTCCGGGATGGCAATGAAGACTACGTGCATTACTTCCACACCGAGGATGAGTTGGCAGAGTTTGGTGCCAAAAATCCTGATCTGGGTTTGTTCGGAGATGACGATCAGATGGAAGAGTCAACTGAAGATCAATCGACGGCTGATTCGCCAACAGAAGAGCCGTCTGTAGAAGATCAATCGATTGGTGATTCGCCAACAGAAGAGCCGTCTGTAGAAGATCCTTCCGCCGAGAAGGAAACGCGAAAGCGAAAGACGGATCCGAGAAAACTCCGTCGGGCGCGTCACGTTGAACTTCATGAAAGTCAGGCGATTGAAAAACTTCTGGGAAAACTCTCTGAAAACGGATTTAACCTTGAGCATTATTCCGCACAGGATGCTCCCCTGTTCGAGTTGATTGAAGGGGAGGGCGAAAAGGCAGTTTGCCGTCCCTTGTTTTCGATCTCTGAAATTCTGGCTTCGGTGAAGGAAATCGGAAGAAAAGGCATTCAGATCAAACGGTTCAAAGGGTTGGGTGAGATGAATGCCAAGCAATTATTCAGTACGACCATGGATCCCAACAACCGACGATTGATGAGAATCGATTTGGCAGATGTTGTCGAAGCGGAAGAAATGTTTACAAAGCTAATGGGAGACGAGGTCGAGCCGAGAAGACAGTTCATTGAAGACAATGCTCTCAATGTTCGAAATCTTGACGTTTAGGTTTAATTCTCAATATTTCTGCACGGTCCGTTTCATGGTGCTTGTGCTTATTAAGATAGATAAGATTTTATATGGCAGACAACGATTCTGATCCACCTACAGATCAAGATAACCCATCCAACTCGGAAAGCTCGGAGGGCGTCATTGAGAAAATCAATGTAGCCGATGAAATCAAGAATTCGTTTCTGGATTATTCGATGTCGGTGATCATTTCCCGGGCCTTACCCGATGTCCGGGACGGACTCAAGCCCTCTCAACGGCGTATTCTCTTCGCCATGCACGACCTTTCCCTGTATCCAAATCGAAAGCACAGAAAATGTGCCAAGATCTGTGGAGATACCAGTGGAAACTACCATCCACATGGTGAGGCGGTCATTTATCCGACCCTGGTGCATATGGCTCAGCCCTGGGTGATGAGAGAACGTCTGATTGATGGTCAGGGGAATTTTGGCTCGCTGGATGGTGACGGTGCAGCTGCCATGTGGAGCGTGCTCCGCCAAGCTTTGCGCTCGTGGGCTGATGAGGTGTAGATATCTGCGCTATTGTGCG
>DUCD01000495.1 GCA_012959985.1 Verrucomicrobiales bacterium
CCGACAATTTCAGCCCCTGGGATTTTCCGAAAACTTGATGCCGATCAGTATATCACCTCAGGGTGCCTGATGACTGGAGACTTCACTATCAGGGAGCCCTCGGTTAATGAAGAGTTGTTCTTGGATCACCCTAATGATTTCATTATTTCTTTGACAGGCCAAGACGGAATGAAAGTAAAAGGCCTAATCACAGTGAACGGTGTTTCCAAGGAAATTGAGAAAACTATTCCTGTGGAATTGAAAATAAGGGCTCGTCATATTGTATGTCAGTTTAAGAAAATCGACTCCACTGGAGAACTGTCACTGGAACTTAGAAATTCTAAGTCCGGGCATTCTTTGGTTACTTCGGGAAACGGTTCGAATGGCGGAGTTAAGGCCGTTTGGTCATCCCGAGAACACAGTACCCAAACGATAAGAAACTGAGTCGAATGGGTGAGCCACTTTATTTTTGTGGTTCATTGCTACGCCTTGAGAGCCTTTGGTATTTCAACAGGAACTTGCTTCTTCAACATTTGATGACGGTAGGCAATCCGAGGTGTTGATTCAAGAAAAAGGCCTCAAACCTTTCTTGGAATTTTCTCTGGATTAGCAATTGCACATCCGGCGGTATTCGGTCATTCTTGAACTGTGAATTCCACTAAATTCATCCTCATTTGCCTCACCGCCACATGTCAAAAAGCAAATATCCATCAGCAACATTGAGTAACGGAATAGAAACCGTAGTAAAGAAGATAAGTATCGCGTTGCTGCTGGCGGCCCTGGTTTCGACCCCGCTCAGGGCGGCAGATCTCGCGGAGGAGGCTGTGAAATATTGGCCGCAGTGGCGCGGGCCGACCTGGAACGGTGTCGCCCCTCAAGGCAATCCTCCGGTCACTTGGAGCGAGACGGAAAACGTACGCTGGAAGACGCCCATCAAGGGCGCAGGGTGGGGGACTCCGATTGTCTGGTACGACCGAATATTTTTGCTGACCGCAATCCCCCTTGCCAAGGAAATGCCCATTCCGGATGTCATCCCTGCCGGAACGCCCAACACGAAGATGCATCGCGAGGCGATCGGCTCGTGGAAACCACAGAGGTTTGCGATTGTGTGCCTCAACCGAATCACCGGTAAGCCGCTCTGGAGCCGGACCGTTCGTGAGGGCATGCCTCACCAGGGGCATCACCGTAAGGCTGGATTTGCTTCAGAATCGCCGGTGACGGACGGCCAGCACATCTATGCCTATTTCGGTTCGTTCGGGCTCCATTGCTACGACCTTGAGGGCCGACTTGTGTGGGAAAAAGATTTCGAAGCGCAGCCCATTAAATACGGGGTGGGCGAAGGCAGTTCGCCTGCGCTTTTCGGGAACACGCTGGTGATTCCCGTCGATACCGAAAGGCAATCATACGTGGTGGCGATCGATAAAAGGACCGGTGCGGAAATCTGGAAGAAGGATCGGGAGGAGGACTCCAACTGGAGCACGCCGAGCATCTTCACCCATGCGGGTCGTCGTCAGGTGGTTCTCAACGGAACGAAAGTAAGATCTTACGACTTGTCCACCGGCGAGTTGCTTTGGGAATGTGGCAAGCAAAGCCAGGGTGCCATTCCTATGCCGGCGGTGGGTCACGGTCTGGTTTTTGCAGCCAGCGGTTTTCGGAAGGATACGCTTCACGCGATTGCGCTCGGACAGCGTGGCGACTTGACCGGCGGCAAACACGTGGTCTGGACGCTCAGTCGCGGCACGCCCTACGTGCCCTGTCCAATGCTCTGGGGCGAGGAACTCTATCTACTGGAAGATCAGAGTTTCTTCTCTTGTCTCGGTGCCATTGATGGAGAGCGTCACTACCTGAAACACCGCCTGCCCGGGATCCTCAACTTCACCTCCTCGCCCGTTGGGGCGGCGGACCGCATCTATTTGCTCAGCGAGGAAGGCAGAACGGTTGTTCTTCAGCGCGGCAAGGAAATCAACGTGCTGGCGATCAACAAACTGGACGGGAAGTTTCATGCTTCGCCGGCCATCGTCGGCGACGCCATCTATCTACGTGGCGATAAACATCTGTATTGCCTGGCGAAATCTTCGCACTGATGGAGGATTAGATTGGAGAATCATGTTGAGAAGTAAACATCTCCAGGTCAGCGCACCCATTTTCAAGGTTTTGGAAGGAGGGTTTGTTCGGGCTCTCATTGGCTTCCTGTTTTTGCCACAGTTTGTTTACAGTCATGGAGTTCCGGGCGACACCATCGACCACAAGGTGAGGATGGTTTTTGATTCCCGCTATGTGGAGATAAGATCATCGTTGGATTTGCCGATCGGAATCGCCTTGGAATTGCGAAACAAGCTGGATGCCAATGGCGACTATAGGATTACTCCCGACGAACAAAAAAGACTGCTGCCATTTTTCTATCGCGCGGGTTCACCCGTGAGTCTGAAGATAGATCAGAAGGCACTCACTCTGGCCCCTCTTTATACCGCGGAACTGAGGCTCGCTCAATATACCAACCTGGAAACGCGAGGTGCGCTTCACATATCCTGGTTTGCTTATACCCCCGCAGGCATTACCAAAGACAGCTCGGTGGAGTTCACCCATCAATTTTGGCCCAACGCTATTATAGCTTCACAGGTGGAGTTGATTGGCCGCGATGGTATGACATTTGCAGCTGGAAATTCCCAAGAGAGACTGTTTCAACCCCGCCAGGAACGAAGCTTCAAGTTCAGGGTGCTTTCCGGAATCAAATCCACGGCAACTTCGCCCTCCAATGAGGCTTCTCGAAAAGAAGATTTATCCGAACGGATGGTTCCCGAGAATGCGGCATTATTGGCCGAGGAACTGACGCAACGTTATCCCTACATTCTGCCTGGACGACAGTGGGATCAGGCGGTAACGCTTCACCGCAGGTTGCGAATGGAGATCCAGAATTTTAAGGCGGCCGGCGCCGGCAAGGCCAGGGCAGTTGCTCTGAACACGCTGGATCTGACCAGCGCCTCTTTCGTCGCGCTGCTGAAGGAATGCAAACCGGTTGTTAACATTGATCTGGATGACATAAGCCGTCTTAAGGAGTCGTCGAAGGTGATCGAACTTCCCGGCGATGCAGGAGCGCTGCTGCTGCGCATCAAACGCGGGAAAGGTATCCACCAAGGCCGGATATACCCGCACAGTTTTGCGATCAGGGAATTCATTGAACCGGTGGATACCGGTTTGATTGAAAAGGGAATCACCTGGTTGCTGATCCGCCTGACCGAGGTGCCCGTTGATCCAGTCCGCCTCAAGTTTTCCCTGAGAACAGAGGAAGGCTCTGTGTACATTGCCCCGGTTCGGGTGAAATCTCCAACACCCGCCCGCTTGAAGTTCACGGTCCTATCGGACGATACCGGCGAGCCGACACCCGCCATGGTGAGTTTAATTTGGAAGACCTGCAATCTTGACCGACGTCCAGCAACGGCCCTGGACATCGTGCCGCAGTTCAATGGACAGGGAAACCAAACCAATCTGAGGCACACCAATTTGCATGGGAAACGCAAAGGAACATTTTGGATTGTTCCTGAGCCGTTTGAAATGGAGTTGCCCCCCGGGGAATGGGAGGTGGTTGTCCGGCATGGCGCTGAACATTCCGTGGTTCATGATTCCTTCACCTTGAAGCCGGGTGAACACGGTGTAAAGACCTACCGACCCAAGAGGTGGATCAACATGCCGGAGAAGGGCTGGTACTCCGGTGACGATCATGTGCATTGCCAGATAATGAGCGATTCAGACGCAAGGAACCTGCTGGCCTATGCCGAAGCCGAAGATGTGCACCTCGCCAACGTCGTCAAAATGGGAGACATCCACCGGACATTCTTTCAACAACGCGGATTCGGGAAAGACTATCGTGTCAGTAATGGCCGAAACGTCTTGTCGCCGGGACAGGAGTGCCCTCGCACGCACCAACAGCTAGGGCACACCCTGGCCATGAATGTGAAGGCGTTCGTGCGCGATACCGATAAATACTATCTCTACGATACCGTTTTTGATGAAGTGCACCGGCAGGGTGGACTCAGCGGCTATGCCCACGTCAATCGGGATCTGTTTTTTGTGCACCGGGACTTAAGCTTGAACATCCCTCGAGGCAAGGTGGATTTTGCAGAGATACTTCAGTTTGGAATGTTGGGCACCGATTTGTATTACGAGTTTCTGAATCTCGGATACCGACTTACAGCCTCTGCCGGATCGGATCTACCTTGGGGGGGGACCCTAGGTGAGGTTCGGGTATATGCGCATCTGGGAGAGCAGCCTTTTTCAGCGGACCATTGGTTTGAGGCGTTTAGTCAGGGCCATACCTTTGTGAGCAATGGCCCGATGCTGGAGCTGGAGGTCGAAGGCGCCGGTCCGGGCGACACCCTTAAACTGGATCGCGACCGACCTGTTCGTGTACGCGGACGCCTTAGGGTTGACCCTGACCTGGGGGGCGCAAGCAGGCTGGAATTGATCGCCCATGGGGAGGTGGTCGAGATCGTCAATGCTTCAGGTGTAGGGCAGGGAGAACTTGTCATGGATATTGCGGTTCCTGTGAAGGGGGGGATCTGGTTAGCATTGAAGGGCATCGGGGCCGATGGCTCCGTGGCTCACTCGACGCCCGTTTATATCATCCGAAAGGGACAACGATTTTGGAAAATGACCGAGGTGGAATCACTTATCGAAAAGCAGCTCAGCCGTTTGAGTGAGATTGAGGTGATGGTCGCCCATGCTCATGAGGCGGTTGATAATGGAGTGGCGGCTGCCTTGACTGAAATCCTTGAACTGGCACGTGAGGGAGACGCCTTGCTTGAGCGGGTGGAATTGGTCAAAGGCATCTACAGGAACCTGCTGAAAACATATGCCCAGGAAAAGAAATCGAAGGCAGCCACCGAACAATAAGAAAGCACGAGTTCCAACGAATCAATGGAGAGCCAATGTTCTCATAGTCGAATACAGATCGGAGATACAGCCGATTGAGAAACTGTGCTACCTTTCAATCACCCCACCAACTCCGGCAGAGGACCCTGCTGCAGCGCGGCGGCAATATTCACATCCAGACGCCGCTTTCCGATCCTTTCGACATCCTTCACTATTTAACCATGTATTTAAGGTCGGAAGTGTACGTTGGGTAAGCCCACATGAATTCTGCCAGTTCCGAGGCCTTGATTCCGTGCTTAACCGCGAGGCCGAAAATGTTGATAACTTCGGAGGCATTGTGACGGGCTAGATGGGCCCCGATAATCTTTTCGTCGTCTGTGTTGATCAGAACTTTGTAACCCGAGTGCTTTTCACCAATGCGTTTTGATGAAGGCCAGTTGATGGTCGTGCCTTGGTTGACGCGATAGTTCAGTTTCTGTTCAGTTGCCTGTTTTTCGGTAAGGCCGATAGTGGCCAGATTGGGAATGGTGAATACAGTGCTCGGAACCACCGAATAGTCCACCGATTTTGAATTTCCGTTGAGGATATTGTGCGCGGCGGTCTTACCCTCCTCGTCGGCAACCGTTGCCAGTTGATAGCCCGAAGCGGCACAATCACCAATCGGGTAGATCCGCGGATTGGAGACGCTTTGTTGGTAATGGTTCACAGCGACGCCTCTAGACGAGCTTTCGACATTTCCGTGATTGCCCTCTAGCACCGAAAGATTGGGCAATCGACCGGATGCCTCAATGATCAGATCGGTCTCATATGTCGCGCCGGTTTTGCCTGCAATTCGGTAGCCGGAGCCATGGGGGACAATGCGAGTAGGTGTTTCGTTGGGAATCACCGAAATACCGCTCGCTGCTGAGGCTTCAAGGATCGCCTTTACCATGTCCTGATCGAAGGCCTTGAGTGGTGTTCCGGAACGGTGGAGAATCGTCACTTCTCTTCCGGCTTGGGCGGCAACATGGGCGAATTCAAACGATACAAATCCACCGCCGATGAATACAATTCGTTTCGGCAAATCAGGCATGTTGAGAAAATATTCGCTGTCGTGCGTGTGCTCGACTCCGGGTATCTCGGTTCTCCGGGGAGAGGCACCGGTGGCCAAGACGATGTGCTCGGCTGTTAGTCGTTCACCATTCACCTCCAATTCGTTATTCCTGACCAAAGTAGCCCGACCTGAAAACGTCGCGACACCGGCTTGCTTGAAGTCTTCGACCTCGCCTTCGGAACGTCCATCCAGAAATTCATTCTTGAGCGCCTGGAGTGCCTCCCAATTGGTTCTGGGTGCCAGATCGATTCCTTTGCCTAGAAGGTGATGCGCCATGGCCATGGCCTCGGCGTTAGCGACCAGATATTTCTTGGGTTGGCAACCGCGAAGAGCGCAGGTGCCACCGTAGGGCCGTTCATCAATCACGGCCACTTTTTTCCCCGCCTCGTTGAGGAGAGTGATGCAAAAGTAGGCGGAGGTACCGGAGCCGATTACGATTGTGTTGAAAATCTTGTTTGCCATGTTTGTAATTGCTGAATTAAGGATGTGATGTTGGGGTTGCGAATGACGAGATTCCGAATCTCGGTCATGTCTTCCATCGCAAAACGCACGCCTTCTCGGCCTATACCGCTGTCTTTCACGCCGCCGTAGGGCATATTGTCCACCCGCCAGGACGGAACATCTCCAATGACAACGCCACCGACTTCCAACTCATTCCAGGCGTGCTGGATTTTGTGGATGTCGCGGGTGAAAATTCCGGCCTGTAATCCGAATTTGCTGTTGTTGATAGCGTCCAGTGCTTCCTGAAAATCACGGAATGAACTGAGCACCGCCACGGGACCAAAGGCTTCCTCGCAGCAGAGTTTTTGATCCAAGGGAACGTTTTCAAGCAGTGTGGCCTCGAGCACGGCACCCTTGCGCTGGCCGCCGCAGAGCACTGAGGCTCCCGTATCGACCGCAGATTGGATCCATTCTTCCAGGCGATTGGCTTCCTTTTCCGAAATGAGGGGTCCAATAAATGTGGCCTCGTCCCTGGGATCTCCCGATCTGAGTGTCTTGGCTTTGGCGATCAACTTTTCCTTTAGCGCCTCGTAGACCGATTCGTGAATTACGATTCGCTGTACGCCGATGCAGCTCTGTCCGGATTGGTAGAAAGCGCCGAAGGTGATTCGGGTGGCGGCATCGTCCAGATCCGTGTCGGAATCGACGACGCACGCCGCGTTACCCCCCAGTTCGAGCACGACCTGTTTCTTGCCGGCCTTCGCCTTCAACGCCCAGCCCACGCCCGGTGAACCGGTGAAACTCAGTAGCTTCAAGCGGTCATCCGTCGTGAACAGATCCGCGCCATCGCGATGGCAGGGTAGGATGGAGAAGGCCCCTCGGGGCAAATCAGTCTCTGCCAACACTTCGCCGATGATCAAGGCACCAATGGGGGTGTTACTGGCTGGTTTAAGGACAAATGGACAACCCACAGACAAGGCCGGGGCGATTTTGTGAGCCGCCAAATTCAGGGGGAAATTGAAAGGAGAAATGAAGGAGCATGGGCCGATGGGCACACGTTTGAATTGGCCTGAATAGCCGCGGGCGCGGGGTGAAATTTCCAAGTTCATCACTTCGCCGCCAATCCGCACCGATTCTTCCGCCGCGACCCGAAATGTGTCGATCAAACGACTCACTTCACCACGGCTGTCCTTGATGGGTTTGCCGGCTTCGATACAAAGGGAAAGTGCCAGTTCGTCTGCGCGTTCAGTAAAGCGATTGACGCAATGTTGAAGTATGGCTTGTCGTTCGTAGGGAGCCATTTTCCGCATAGGGGTTGCGGCGGCAACCGTAGCACTAATCGCCTGATCGATGGCATTCCGATCGGCCAAGGCGACCTTGGTGGCGACTTTACCGCTGAATTTGTCGCGGACTTCCAGATCAACATTGGGAGCCCGGGCTTCGTTCGCGAGATAGTAGGGGTAGGATTCGGCAAGCATGGCTGTTCAGGGTTGAGGATTAAATGGTTTTGCTTCGCTCCGGAAGTTCGCGGTTCAGTATGCGGTCATTGTCCGAGTAGTCGACCGGGATATCGATTAAATGAACACCGCCGACCCTGAGGCATTTCTCCAGTAGGCCGGTGAGATCTTCGGTCGCCTCCAGGCGATGGCCCGCGGCACCATAGCTGTCGGCGTATTTCACGAAACAGGGATTTTTAAAATCAAGTCCGAAATTTTTGAAATCCATGTTGGCCTGTTTCCACTTGATCATTCCGTAGGCGCTGTCGTTGAGGATCAGGACAACCAGATCGAGTTTCAATCGGACCGCCGTCTCGAGTTCCTGAGAATTCATCATGAAGCCGCCATCACCGCAAATCGCGACCACTTTGCGCTCAGGGAAGGCAATCCTGGCCGCCATGGCCGAAGGAAGTCCCGCTCCCATGGTTGCCAGGGCGTTGTCCAACAAAACTGTGTTGGGCCGGTGGGCAGGGTAGTTGCGGGCGAACCAGATTTTATAGACCCCGTTGTCTAACGCGATGATTCCATCTTCGGGCATGACTTGGCGGACGTCCCTCACCAGGCGTTGCGGGTAAACTGGAAAACGCGGATCATCCGCGCCTTCGCAGACATGCTGTAACATGGCTTCCCGCGTCTTGAGAAAATAGGCGAAGTCCCAGTGCGATTGAGGTTCCAGGTTTTCATTGAGTTGCCAAATGCTGTTGGCGATGTCACCGATCATTTCCAGTTGCGGAAAATAGACGGGATCAACCGAGGCAGAGTTGAAATTCACGTGGATGACCTTGAGGTTTCCGTGTCGCATGAAGAAGGGCGGTTTCTCGACGACATCATGACCCACGTTGATAATGACATCGGCCTTCTCGATCGCGCGATGCAGGAAGTCGTTGGCAGAAAGCGCCGCGTTACCAAGACATAGAGAGTGGGCTTCATCAATGACGCCCTTGCCCATCTGCGTGGTGATAAAAGGAATACCCTGCCTGTCCACGAAGGCACGCAGTTGTTTGGCGGTCAGTTTGCGATTGGATCCGGCCCCGATAACGAGCAGGGGTGCCTGGCTTGCCGGATCATGTCAATCGCCCGGTTAGCGGATTTGGCCTCGGCGGTGGGACGGCGGACTGAACTCCGAGCCAGAGGTGCGGTTACCGTGTCGTCCACTGCAACGTCTTCGGGCAGTTCCAAATGCACGGCGCCGGGGCGCTCCTCTTCCGCCAGTCGAAAAGCCTCACGTACCCGTGAGGGAATGTTCTCTGCGCCGACAATCTGGCGGGTGTATTTAGTGATCGGCCGCATCATGTCGACCACGTCAATGACCTGAAACTGTCCCTGCTTGCTGTGTTTGATCGGTTTCTGACCGGTGATCATCAACATGGGCATCGCACCTAATTGAGCATAGGCCGCGGGAGTGACGAGATTTGTCGCACCAGGACCGAGCGTGGACAGGCAGACACCCGTCTTGCCCGTCAAGCGACCGAGCGTCGCCGCCATAAAGCCGGCGGCCTGCTCGTGGCGGGTTAGGATGAGTTTGATGGAAGAGCGCGACAGGGAATCGAGAATATCCAGATTCTCTTCTCCGGGAATGCCGAAGATGTATTCCACCCCTTCTTTTTCGAGTGCTTTTACAAACAAATCGGATGCTTTCATGGTGGTTTTTATAGGGTGCTGTTGGATTGTTAGGGACGTCTCAGACCCTATGCCATGGGCGATCATCGCATTCGTGCCCTGTGTAGTTGACGTGTCCGTTCTTCAGACTGTGGCTGACACATAGGCTATGAAACTTGTTCATTACTGATAGGAATATATTTTCCAGCGTTTAGCGAGGATTGGTGTGTTGGTTCAAGAAAAAAATTCCTTCAAACCCTTCGAAGAAAGCGGAATCTGTGTCCAAGCCCTTTAAGAATTGGTAAGGAATCATGAAATACCTCTTTGAGTTCTTCGAGCCAAATCTGTGGATCGAAATCTTGTCATGTTGCAATCGTCCCTGAAGCTGGCCGCGCCGAGGCCGGAACATGGAAGAATTGTATTCCGATTTCAACTATTCCGGCTCAACGCGCCGGGCTTCAGGCCTGTCCCGAATGGCACTAAGTTAAGGAGGGTAGGGCGTGCTGTCCCAGCGCGCCGCAACCCGTAATGAATACTGGATAGTCGGGGTGGTTTCTCAATCATCCGGCTTT
>DUCD01000496.1 GCA_012959985.1 Verrucomicrobiales bacterium
GCGCGCCGGGGCGAGAGCGGGGTCTCCCTGGTACTGGCCATGCTGGTCCTGTTCGTGATCGTGGTGGTCGTGTTCGAGGTGCGCTACGCGGCCTCGGTAGAGTTGGACCACTCGCGCGCTGTGCTGTACGAGACGCGCATGCGCTGGCTGGCCGACGTCAGGTCGATACGCCGCGCCCATGCGGGCGAGCCCCTCGCAGAGGAGGTCGAGCACGATGTCGTCCAGCATAGACCGGTCTCGTCGTCGCCATAGCCGACAGGCAGCATATGCGACGGTACTTGCCAGCGTACGCCGCTCCTCAACGATGGAACGAGAACATCTGGGGGGACGCTTGAACATAACGCTTCTGCAAGGGATAGGAAAAGGATTCGAAGTCCACGAGATGGATTATGTGAAAGTAGCCAGATCCATTCATATTTTGAAAGAACGGTTTGGTGATGAAATCAATCCTAGTGGGGAATTGGCAGCAGGGGTTGCCTGAACATGATCTGAAGAGAGCTGATGAACCGGACCGTGGTATTGAATATCGTCGGCCTCACGCCGCGGCACATTGGATCAGAGACTCCTGCGATCAGAGACTTTGCTGAAAAGGGAACTCTGCGTCGAATCCGTTCTGCTTTTCCCGCAGTTACCTGTTCAGCCCAATCTGATTATGTCACGGGCACGGCACCCGACCGACATGGAATTGTCGGGAACGGTTGGTATCACCGCGAACTGGCCGAAGTCCAATTCTGGAAACAACCCGAAGCGCAGGTCACCGGAGCCAAGATCTGGGATCTGCTGAAACAAAAGGATCCCTCCTTTACCTGTGCCAAGCTTTTCTGGTGGTACAATATGTATTCGACGGCGGATTATACCATTACACCCCGTCCGATGTATCCTGCTGATGGCCGCAAAATATTCGATGTTTACACCAAACCTTATTCCATTCGGCCTGACATAAAAAAGGAATTGGGAGAATTTCCTTTTCCCAGCTTCTGGGGTCCTGCCGCCGGTATTGCATCTTCAAGGTGGATTGCGGATTCGGCTAAATGGATTGAGAATCGATACAGTCCCACTCTCTCGCTGGTTTACTTGCCTCATCTCGATTATGGACTTCAGAAACTGGGACCTACTCATGCAGGAATTGCTGAGGAACTTCGCCGTATTGATGAAGTCGTCGATGATCTGATTCTCTATTTTCAATCCAGATCGGTTCAGGTGATCCTGCTCTCTGAATACGGGATAAGCCCCGTTGATCGGCCCGTTCATTTGAATCGATTGTTTCGCCAAAAGGGATGGTTGGCGATCAAGGATGAACTGAGTCTGGAGATTCTGGATTGCGGAGCCTCACGTGTGTTTGCCGTCGCGGATCATCAGGTGGCTCATATTTATCTGAATGACACTTCCATTTCTTCACAAGTCCTGGATCTTCTGAATGCACAGGAGGGAGTCGACTATGTCCTGGACGAATCCGGAAAAAAAGAGCATCGGATAAACCATAGTCGGGCAGGTGATTTCATTGCGGTGGCGGATTCGAACGCGTGGTTTACATATTATTACTGGAATGAGGATTCCAAGGCTCCTGATTTTGCCCGGTGTGTGGATATTCATCGTAAGCCGGGATACGATCCTGTTGAGTTGTTTCTGGAACCAACGATTTCATGCCCAAAGTTAAGAGTTGCATGGAAGCTGTTTCTGAAGAAGATCGGGATGCGGATGTTGATGGATTTCATTCCCCTTGATGCCGGGTTGGTGCGGGGATCCCATGGTAGACGTCTTGAGACGGGGGCGGATCAACCGGTATTGATTCTACCCGGGAAAACCGGTTCAGTGGCTGAATCTCTGGAATCCACTGAGGTGATGAATGTTTTAATGCAGGCTGTGCAGCCAAACTGATCGGTTCTTAATAAAACTGGGTGCGATCATAGCGTGTAATTTCAATCTTTATGGCACTTGCTGAGTTAGTAGATCAATGTGAAGGTGTTTCCGTTCTTCAGAAGAGTCTGAAGAACGGGAGGTTGGCACATGCCTACCTTTTGTTCGGGCCCGACCAGACTTTCCTCGAGAAGGTAGCTCTGAATCTTGCTAAGACGCTCAACTGTAACAACCCGGTTCAGTCAGAGAACTCAGGGCTTACCGTTGACTGCTGTGACCAGTGTGATTCCTGCCGAAAAACGGACCGGTCGAATCACCCGGACATCCAGTTTGTTCGGCCTGAATCCAAATTGCGTCGGATATCAATCCATAAAATCCGTGAGTTGATGAGGACCGTCTATTTGAGTCCTTTGCTTGGGGCTTACAAGGTCTTTATCCTTGCCGGCGCTGACCGTCTGGGCCCGGAGGCTGCCAATGCGTTTCTGAAAACCTTGGAGGAACCCCCCAATGGGTCTCTTCTGATTCTGTTGACCAGTGACCCGGATAAAGTGCTGGAGACCATTCGTTCCAGATGCCTGCGAGTCAATATAGGAATGGGGCAGGGAGTGGGTTTCAGCCCAGATCAACAGGATTGGATTTTGAATTTTTCAAAGATTGCCACCGAATCAAAACAAGGATTGCTGGCACGTTACCAATTGCTCAGCCCGCTGGTTGAATGGCTGAAGAAGCGTCATGAGTTGATTAAAAAGCAATTAGAGGCCGAGTCCCCCTTGAAGCTCAGCGTTGAATTGGAGCCGGCGGCGAAAGAGAGATTCAAGAAGGAATTGGATGCAGCGATCGAAGCGGAATACCGCAGGGAACGTTCCGAGCAACTGAAACTTATCCAGTGGTGGTTACGCGATATTTGGTTGAGTTGTTTAGGCAATGACAATGCCTCTTTCCGGTTTCCGACGGCTGCAGATTATACCCGAATTGTCTCAGCTCGGATTTCCTCTCGCCAAGCAAGGCAGAATTTGGATCAATTTGAGACGACTCAGGGATTGCTCCAAACGAATGTGCAGGAGGGGCTGACACTGGAAGTGGGGCTCCTGAAATTGAACTTGTAAAGTCCGATCCAGATGATCCGGGGTGCGATTAAAAGTGCGGGGATATAGGCACTGAATTCAGTGAAATGGCTGAATTGAGGGATCAGAATTAACAACTTGAAATTCCGTTCAAGTGTGGCTTCAGCACCCGTGCGAACCTATGGATTCCGAATAAAACTGAAGGGAGGGAGAGCGTCCCCGCCATTCGGTTAAGAAACTCAGTGCCCCTTGAAGCTGGCCGCGCTGAGGCCGGATCCCCTTGAAGCTGGCCGCGCTGAGGCCGGATCCCCTTGAAGCTGGCCGCGCTGAGGCCGGATCGTTGAAAATTGCATTCATACTTACCAGAATCCGGGGTCAGCGCCCCCAGCTTCAGGTACGGAGGCCTTGAATTCCTGCGGAAATCCCTTAACCGAATGGCAGTGGGGAGAGCGTCCCTGCGAGCCGAAAAATAGCTAGCCAGAAAAGTAGCCCACTCTTGTTCGCCATCCTTTCGATGTATGAAGGAAACCATGAATGGCTCGCGAGGACGCTCTCCCTCCCCGCATTTTTAATCGCACCCGATGATCCGTCTGGCTAGAGCCGAGGCTTGTAAAATGTAAGCCGAAAATCCAATATCATAGCAATGAGCCGAATGCCGAGCCCCAAAGTAACAAACCATAATCATCCATCTGGCCCCCCAAAGACCGGTGGACGTGGGGTTGCTATGGTGCAATGGTTGGCAGCTGTTTTGTTGGCCGTCAGCGTGGCGAAATTCGGTAACCCGGTCATTCTTGAGGTCAATGAAGATTCCTGGGATATTTGGAAATTGCTGTTCTTCAGTTGGCCGGTTGAATGGGGGATTGTTACCTCGGGCGCCTTTCTGATTTTAGGACTTTCCCTCTTTGGAAAATGGAAGCCGCGAATACGAGACCCTCTGTTTCTCTTGGTTTCCGGTTGGCTCGTCTGGCAGTTTGCCTCCGCCGTTCAAACCGACGATACCGGTTTAACCTGGCGGACTCTGCCGCATCTTGCCGTTTGCCTGGGCTGGTTTCATTTGGGTTATGTTGTGCTTTCCGGTTGTAGATCTATTAAACCCGTATGGATCGGTATGTTCTGTGGCAGTCTGGTCGTGCTCGCCTTCTCTGTGGAACAGCATTTTCACGGCATCAGGCAGTCTCGCCAGTTTTTCTATCGTCAACTCAAATGGCGACAGTATTCTCCTGAATTCCTGAAACACCTGACTTCTAAAACGATTCCAGATTCCCTGGTCAATCAAGTCAGAGAATCCTCCAAACCCCCTGCTGAATTCCTGAGATTGGTCGCCGACAAGCCCTTGCCTGAAGAAATTTGGCAACGTATTGCCGAGGATCATGGGATGCCGGGAGAATTCATGAAGAAAATCAACAGCAATCGAATCTGGGGAACCATGGTCTATCCCAATACATTGGCGGGTGTCCTTCTATTGCTGACTCCGTTTCTGAGTGTATTTCTCTGGAAGAATGCCCAGGGGTTTACCCTGGGCGCTCGTTTTTTGTTGGTTGCGATCTATATGGGAACCGCTTTGGCATGTCTTATCTGGTCTGGATCCAAGTCCGGATGGTTGATCGCGCTTGCCATGGGCGGCGCCGCGTTTCTCACAGTTCCCCTAGACCGAAGAATCCGTCTGTCGGTTGGGGGGCTGGTTTTGATTCTCGGGGTTGCCGTATTTTTTGCCAGATACGGTGATTTTTTCCACAAAGGAGCCACCAGTGTCGGAGCACGTTTAGGTTATTGGGAATCAGCCATTCATACCGCCCGAAATCAGCCATTCTTCGGCTCAG
Source organism: Verrucomicrobiales bacterium (assembly GCA_012959985.1). Classification (GTDB taxonomy): domain Bacteria; phylum Verrucomicrobiota; class Verrucomicrobiia; order Limisphaerales; family DUCD01; genus DUCD01. The sequence continues at coordinate 4,742 of DUCD01000496.1, forward strand.
GTCCAGGGACTTTTTCCAGAACCTATGCTGATTATAAACAAGATGATTGGGAAATGGCACGTCTAACGCATAATGATTACCTGGAACAGGCCTCCGATTCGGGTTGGCCCGGGTTCGCCTTGTTTTGCACCTTTTTTCTCTTGGCTTTCCACCGGATTTTCCGGTGCAGAAAACTGTTTGAGGACCCCTTCCTGGTGGCGTTGGTGTTGAGTGTCTCCGGATGGGCGATTCACAGCCTGGTTGAATTCGGGTTATATATTCCCGCTTTGGCATGGCCGGCTTATTTTATATTTGGATGGATTTCTGGACGGGCCAGGGAATATAATCTCGAGGCTCAAAGGCAAAAACCGCCGCCGGACTTGCAGAAATCATGAAGATTTATTTTATCAATGGACCGAACCGGAACCAACTCGGCAAGCGTGAACCGGAAATCTACGGGAGTCGCAGCTTGCTCGATATCGAGCAATGCGTCCGTAATGAAGCCGAAAAACAGAGTTTTTCTATAGAATTTCGGCAATCCAATCATGAAGGTAAATTGGTCGATTGGATCCAGGAAGCCGGCGGCAACAATGCTCATGCGATTGTTCTGAATGCAGGCGCCTATACCCATACCAGCATTGCATTGAGGGATGCCATTTCCTCAATTGATGTTCCCGTCATCGAGATTCACCTTTCGAATATCCATGCCAGAGAGGCGTTTCGTCACCAATCCATGATCGCTTCGGTTTGCCGAGGGCAGATCTGTGGATTCGGTGTTGATTCCTACATGTTAGCCCTCCAAGCTATCATCTATGGACTCGATCCAGCTTAAACGGGTGTAATGAGTGCGATTAAAAATGCGGCGAGGTGCTGCTGTAGCGTCGGTTGTCCTCAGCCGAAATGCTGCTGATTCCACTGGAAATGCGCTGGGGACAGCGCACGCTACAGGCCCACCGGCTGATTTACACCCTTCCCGCACTTTTAATCGCACAAGGATGAAATCCGGGCCCGATTCGCCTCTTGACGGTCCGTCAAGAGGCGATTACCGTTCCGTCAGCTTTACGAGTAACGTTAAAGTGAAGTGAAGATTCCCGACAACCCCTGTTCATTTTTCAGAGTAAGCCCTGGGCTTATCGACATCGGCAATCGGGATAGCACCTGAAGAATTTATTGTGGATTTAAAAGATATCAGAGCCATCATTGACTTGATGAAAAAGAATTCCGTTTCGGAGTTTGAATTGGAAAAGCAGGATTTCAAGATAAAATTGAAGCGCAGCCAAGGTGAAGGCATCGTTTACCAAGCGACCACGAATGCTGATCCGATGATGACACCTCACCAACTACCGCCACCTGGTGTGGGGATTCCGGCGGCTGGTGGAGCTCCTCTCGCGCCTCCCGTCTCCGATGAAACCGAAATCAAATCGCCGATGATCGGGACGTTTTATCGTGCCCCGTCTCCTGAGGCAGAGCCTTATGTTGAATTGGGTTCCGAGGTCAATCCCGAAACAGTGGTCTGTATCATTGAGGCAATGAAAGTGATGAATGAAATCAAAGCGGAATGCAACGGGGTGGTGACACAGTCTCTTTGGGAAAATTCAAAACCCGTTGAGTTCGGTCAACCTCTCTTCAGAATTAAACCTCATTAATGCGGATGAGGTCTCGTCGTTACTGAAACGAACAGCCCGTGGACTGTCCCTTCTTGAAGACTTGGAAATTGGATTTCCACTAATCGATTCATGTTTGAAAAAATTCTAATCGCCAACCGCGGAGAAATCGCGGTTCGAATTATCCGAGCCTGCAAGGAACTGAATATACGTACCGTTGCGGTCTATTCAGAAATTGATGCCAATTCCATGCATGTCCAGTTGGCAGATGAGGCGATCTGCATCGGCAGCGCCAGCAGCAGCGACAGTTACCTGAAAATTGACCGCTTGATCAGCGCATCCGAAATCACGGATGTCGATGCGATTCATCCCGGGTACGGGTTTCTATCGGAAAATGCCCATTTTGCCGAAGTCTGCGAAAGTTGTAATATCAAATTCATCGGTCCTACTGCAGAGGCCATGAATGCCCTTGAAGATAAGGCGATCAGTCGTCTGCTCGCCAAGAAGGCGGGTGTGCCGATTCCTCCCGGATCGGATGGAAACATCAAGGATGAAAAGGACGCTCTGGATACCGCCAAGGAAATTGGTTATCCGGTCATGATTAAAGCGATCGCCGGGGGCGGGGGGCGTGGCATGCGTGTAGCCCATAATGACATTTCTTTGATCAAGGGATATTACAATTCCAAAAATGAGGCTGAAAAGGCATTCGGTAACCCAGGTGTTTACATCGAGAAATACATTGAAAACCCACGCCATATTGAATTCCAAATTCTGGGCGATGGTCGCGGTAATGTGATCCATCTCGGGGAAAGAGACTGTTCAGTACAACGGCGACATCAGAAACTCGTGGAGGAAACTCCCTCTCCTTTTATTGAAAATAAATTCAAGGATCTTCGCAAGAAGATGGGTAAGGCAGCCATAAAAATTGCGGAGGCGGCGAAATACAACAACGCAGGCACCGTTGAGTTCATCGTAGATGAAACTGGTAATTTCTTTTTTCTGGAAGTCAACAAACGGATACAGGTTGAACATACCATCACAGAAGAAGTTACCGGCACCGATTTGGTGAAGCTCCAAATCATGATAGCTATGGGTGAGCCGCTTAAACTCTCCGCAAGCGATTTTCCAAGTAAGGGTCATTCCATCGAGTGCCGGATTAATGCGGAAGATCCCTTCGATGATTTCCGACCCTGTCCCGGCACAATTGAAATGTACTATTCTCCGGGGGGCAGGGGAGTGAGGGTCGATTCCCATGTCTATGGAGGCTATACCATACCTTCCACCTACGACTCCATGATCGGGAAGTTGATTACTTACGGCAAAGACCGAAAAGAAGCCATGGATCGCATGAGTCGGGCTTTAAGTGAATACATGATCACCGGTATCAAGACCACCATACCCTTTCAGCAGGCCATTCTTCAGGACCCCAATTTCAGACGCGGAGTTTACACCACTAATTTTGTGGAGCAATTGCTCGGAGGCGTGCGAAGGGAACTCATTGAGGAACGAGCCTGATTTAGAGGAATGCTCCAGCCTTTCTCTCCTCAGGGCTGAGGGACGAGAGACAGGGGAAGAAGCCTGACGAAGGTATAAAAGAACATCGAACATCGAACATCGAACATCGAACATCGAACATCGAACATCGAATACCCAATATCCACAATGAACCTTCAGACTCTGAAAAATAAAATTCGACGTAAGGAAATCGATACCATCATCGTGGCATTTCCCGACGTTTTCGGACGTCTTGTCGGTAAACGCTTTACCGGAGTCTGTTTCCTGGATCAGATTGCAGACCATGGCACCCACGGCTGTAATTACCTGCTGACTCTCGATATGGAAATGGAGCCGATGGACGGTTTCCGCTTGGCTAACTGGGAAAAGGGATTCGGGGATTTTGAGTTGAAACCGGATTATTCGACCTTACGTTCGCTTCCTTGGCTGGAGGGGACTGCCATAGTGATTTGTGACCTGAACCACCATGGAGGTGCTCCCGTGGAAGAGGCGCCTCGAACCGTGCTTCAAAGGCAGGTCCAGCGCTTCGCACGAAAAAAGATCCAATGCAGTATCGCGAGTGAGTTGGAGTTTTTTCTGTTCCAGGACAGCTTTGAAGACAGTTTCAGTAAACAATACCGGGATCTGAATCCTTCCAGTGATTATCGTATCGATTATCACATCATGCAGACCGCTCGGGATGAGGATCTGCTTAGAACGGTTCGTAATCAGATGATTGAAGCCGGTATTCCTGTAGAATCCAGCAAAGGTGAATGGGGAGTTGGACAACATGAAATCAACGTCAAGTATGATCGTCCCGTGCCGACGGCGGATAGGCATGTGCTCTTCAAGCAGGGACTCAAGGAGATCGTTGCCCAGAGGAATCAATCCGTCACCTTTATGGCCAAATACCGTGAGGATGAGGCGGGAAACAGTTGCCATATCCACGTGAGTCTTCAGAAGAACAAACGCAACGTTTTCTGGGACTACAAGAAGAGTCTGCCTTCAAAAGCTTTTCGGCAATTCCTGGGTGGATTGTTCAAATACTGTCCTGAATTAGCCATTTGCTTTGCTCCGACTATCAATTCCTACAAACGATACCAGGCCGCCAGTTGGGCTCCGACCAAGATGGCATGGGCAAATGACAATAGAACTGTGGGATTCCGTGTGGTTGGACATGGAGACTCCTTTCGTATCGAAAACCGGATGCCGGGAGCTGACGTCAATCCCTATTTGGCTTTTGCCGCCACCCTTGCCGCCGGTATGCAGGGAATCCAGGAGAAACTGGACTGCGGTGAGCCTTATATGGGAAATGCCTATCTGGATGAAAAATTACCCGGACTGCCCAAATCCCTCAGGGAAGCTACTGAATTGTTCCGGGCCAGTGAATTCGCCGTGAAGGCATTCGGAGAGGATGTCGTCGAGTTTTATGGGCATACCGCCCAGTTGGAAGTGTCTGCAAATGAAAGAGCCGTGACCGATTGGGAGCGGATTCGTTACTTTGAAAGAATATGAGTGGAAAATGTTCAGTTTGTAAAATTCCTTCACTGATCGCCCTCTGTGCGATCCTGGCTGCCATTGTGTTTTTCGGGGGGAAGTATGCCATCCTCGGTCCACAATTGCCCGAACAGGTCGTGGTCGGACCGGATTCCATCCTGAGTGATATCGAAAAAAAGGCCTTATTCGATCAACACAGCAAATTGGTTGAATATCCTGAAAATGCCACCGAAATCTATTTTCATCTGGAACCGGCGAATTACGCCACGACAAACATTTGTGGTGAATACATTCGTTTCACCACTGACGATGAAACGATCGATAAGTATGTTACTCATCACATCGGTGAGGATACCAAAACCGAGAGTCCGACCGCATATATCGCCTGGCATCTGGGTGTCGGAGATTACGAGTGGTGGAATCCGGCCGGCGTCGAAGATCCGGAACACTACGAAAACAAGGAATCGCTCATCACTGTCGACCGGGAAAATAAGGTCGTGTACTACAGTAACGTGATCCGGGGCAACAAGTAATATCTTCTAGTCATGACCTATGTGTTCGATTAAAAGTGCGGGGAATGATTTGCTGTAGCGTCGGCTGTCCTCAGCCGAAAATACCACTGGTTTCACTGGAAATGCGCTGAGGACAGCGCACGTTACAGTTCAAGGCGTTAATCTGTCTTCTCCCC
>DUCD01000497.1 GCA_012959985.1 Verrucomicrobiales bacterium
TCAACACTAAAGAAATCGCTTGCCGCCATATGCTCCCAGTGCGATCTAAGAAATGCTTTCCAGTTGCGCCTTTTCGATCGCTCTGGTACCGGATCCATTCCGTTTTCCTTCAGGATATTCGCCACTGTGGTTCGGCTCAAATTGCATTTGAGGTTTTTCAAGGCTCCCACAATTCTAGTGTATCCCCACCCTTCATTCTCACGGGCCATCTGAAGAATCAATTCCATGATCTCTTTTCTGGTTCTTCGCCGACCAACTCCCTTGCGCTTATATGTCCACTTCCGAGCAATCAACTCTCGATACCATTTCAGAATCGTATCGGGTGAAGCGATGTTGGCGAACTGTTTTAACTTATTCCTACCGATCCGTTTTGCACGGACAGCCAATCTTATCCGTTCCAAATCATTGAACCGAATCCGCTTAGCCTTAATCTTTGACCTGAGAATTCGATTCTCCTCCTACAAGTAATCAATCACGTGATTCTGGCGCTGATTCACCCAACCAGACACCGTGAATACCCAAAATCGGAACATTTCCAACAACCCAGACTGCATTCATAACCACTTACCAAAGAACAAATTAAAGATCGATCTAATATTTGGACAGGACGGTTTCAAAAAAAATTCCAGTTCTTATGTGGATGGACTTTTTCCGGTGGACAGAGATTCCCGATATCAGGATCGGAGAAGACAAATCCCAGACGGCAAGTTTAGATGACAACCGCTGAGAATCACACTGCAACGGAGTTTTTCAAATGCCTATGGCCGCGTGATTAACAATTCGCCACCCACAGGGGAAGCACCGGACAGACCCTTACGGTACTACATGATCAGCCGGTACCAGAGCGAGACGAAAACCGAATCCTTTCCGCTTTGTTTGACGCAAAACCGCGCCGCGGGAAGCGGAACGGCATCTATCGGCTCCATTGAGGATACTGCCACCGCGAAGAATCTTTTGGTGGTTGTTACTGCTTGGGTTCAACGGATCGATTTGTACGCCCCCCGGGTACCAAAACCACCACGAGGTCGAACACCATTCCGACACATTCCCGTGCATATCGTAAAGTCCCCATGGATTTGGCAGTTTCTCTCCCACGGGGTGTGTCAAACTTCCACCTCCCGTATCACTGCCATCACCATACCAAGCATATTCAACCAGTTCGCTGTTTTCCGGATCATCTCCAAATGAAAAGCGTGTCGTCGTCCCAGCCCTGCACGCATACTCCCATTGCGCCTCCGTGGGCAACCAGTAATCATACCCCGCCGGCAATCGCCCAGCCGCTCTTTCCCGATCCCCCAGACGGCGACAGAAATCAACCGCATCTGTCCAATTGACACTTTCGACCGGCGCATTCAATCCCGCCTCCACAAACGAGCTTGGATTGCTGCCCATCAGTTCTTCATACTGTCCCTGCGTCACCTCGTATTTACTCAACCAAAACTGTTTGCTGATTGTCACTTTCGTCAGCGGACCCTCGAATCGGTCTATGCCTTGTTCATCAGCCGGTGGGCCCATTACAAATGTTCCGGCGGCAATCCGCACCATCTCCAATCCTAAACCGGCAATGGTAAAGCCTTCCCATACTCGATCAACCTGCTCCATTTTGAAAAAGGTCCCGGCGGGATTGTCCGAACCCTGATGGAAGGTATGAACCTTTCCGGTACCTTCGATCGGATCGCCCCACGCCACCCATTGCCCGCTATCAACATC
>DUCD01000498.1 GCA_012959985.1 Verrucomicrobiales bacterium
GCATGGGAATCACACTGCAACGGTCTCTTCCAAATGCCTATGGCAGCTTGAATTTACAATTCGCCACTCACAAGACCGTGAAGGAATCATAACCATTGGAGGGAGTTCGGTAGATTTTTGAAGTGGCAGAACCGACTTTGATCGAAATCGGGAATTGTTTCGGCTTCCCCATGGGTAAAGACTGTCAGGAAAACAAGGGGAATTGAGAAAACCTCAGCAAAAGTTGGTGGGCGATGAGGGACTCGAACCCCCGACCTATTCGGTGTAAACGAAGTGCTCTACCAATTGAGCTAATCGCCCTGAAAACGGGAAAGTATCGTATACGTCGGGGCTATGGCAAACAGTTTATGTAAGGATTTTCATATCTCGGCAGAAAATCCCTGTTGACGCAGGGCTTCATAAAGCACAAGCGCGACACAGCTACCCAAATTAAGTGACCGTGTCTTAGCATGAAACATTGGAATCCTTAGCCATTTTTCGGTTTCTGACTTGTATAGATCTTCAGGAAGCCCTGCTGTTTCGCGTCCGAAAACAAGGAAATCATCAGGCCCGTATTCCACTTCGGCGTAATGCTTTGGTCCTTTGGACTCCACATACCAGATCTTTCCCTGAGATGGTTTTTCGCGACTGAATGTTTTCCAATCTGACCATACTTTCCAATCAAGATGCTGCCAGTAATCCATGCCTGCTCGTTTCAAGTATTTGTCGGAAAGTTCAAACCCCAGAGGTTCAATTAGGTGGAGCACAGATCCCGTGACCGCGCAAAGGCGGGCGATATTTCCCGTGTTCGGAGGAATCTCAGGCTCAACCAATACGATATGCATAATCAATTACACAGATGAACATCTAATCTAATATCCAATATAAGCCGGAAACACTGAATTATCAGTAAAACACTTTCCACAGGTAAAGCCCTTCAGCCGGTGCCGACATGCCGGCACACCGTCGATCGCGTTTATTGAACATTTCCTCAATGTCTTCAGGTGCGTATTTCCCCTGCCCTACCTGAATCAAGGTGCCCACCATCCCTCGACACATTTTATATAGGAATCCATCTCCTTCGATGATGATTGAGATCAAGGAACTCCCTGTCTTTATCCGACAAACGGATACGGTTCGAATCGTAGACTCAATTTCATAGGTGTGCTGGGCTGCAAAGGATTTAAAATCCTTGGTTCCCAGGAAATAGCGGCAGGCCCGCCGCATGGCGGATCGGTCCAGAATTTGGGGGACATGCCACGCTTTGTTTAGAAACAAAGGGTTCATCGCCCGGTGGTTCCAGATCTGATAGCGATACTGTTTCCCCTTTGCATCGGTGAAACTTGTTCAATATCCATGACCCGGATGTCGGCCGGAAGAAAGGTGTTCAATGCCAGACGCAACTTAGAGGGAGACATCCTGAATTCTTCTTCAGGGATTTCAACATGCGCCGCCATACCTAAAGCGTGGACCCCGGAATCCGTTCTGCTCGAACCATAGACTCGATCCACCCCTTTAAACAATTTTCGCAAGGAAGCATCAATATGCTGCTGGACCGTCACTGCGTTCTGCTGGGTTTGCCACCCTGAATAATTTGTCCCATCAAAGGCAATGATCAAAAGAAGCTTAATCACGGTCGGAAAACATTATGAAATAGCTTCAGGATTCGACCTTCAATACTTGAAAGACGCATCCGTCTCTCATTCAAGATCGAAGCTCCAAAATCGT
>DUCD01000499.1 GCA_012959985.1 Verrucomicrobiales bacterium
TTATGAATACTATTTCTTAAATCATCACCATCTATCAATTTTATTTTTTTTTTGTTTTTAATTAAGTATTCAAATAGTTTCTTTCCTAATGTTGATTTTCCGGCTCCGGTCGGCCCCACAAGGGCGATCATGTCTCCCGGTGCCGCTTTGAAGGAAATATCCCTCAATACCGGAATTCCAGTGGTATAATTGAATTCGACGTGACGGTACTCTATTGCGCCTCGCACGGGCGTTTTCAAGCAAGGCAGGTTTTCAACCGCCGCTCTCTCCGGTTCTGTGTCCAGAATGTCAAAGACCCTTTCTCCTGCCGCGCGAGCTCCTTGAAGCATCTGGTTCAGTCCGTGCAATTTATTGATTGGGTCATAGAACAAATTGAGGTAGAGAACAAACCTGACCAATTCACCTATCTGCATCCTGTTGTCCAGAACCATTCCTCCACCGATCCATAGGACCAGCACGGTACCTAGGGCGGCGGCAAAACTCATGATGGGGGAGTAGAGTGCCCAGACAAGCATGATTTGAAGATTCCCTTGTCTCATTTGTTCGGCTCGCTGGTCGAATCGGCCTGACTCATGATCCAAACGGCCGAATGACTTGATCTGCCGAATTCCCTGTAGGTTATCCATCAGGAGTGCATTCATCCGGCTGGAAGCCTTACGCTGAACTCGATAGCGTTCATGGGCGGTGAGGGTGTAGACGGCAGCTCCTGCAAATAGTAGAGGAATAGGGATGGCTGCGACCATGGCGAGGGTCGGGTTGTTGAAATAGAGAATAGCCGCCACGCCGACGATGCTCAGCAACGAAATTGTGCCCTGTTCCGTGCCGTCGATCAGAACGCGCTCCACAGAGTTAATGTCTTCAATGACCCGTGTCATAAGATCACCGGAGGCCCGTTGGTCAAAATAATTGATCGGCAGGGTCTGCAGTTTCGTGTAAACGTCCTTTCTCATGTCGAAAATCACGTTCTGTTCAAAAATATTATTGATGCGGATTCGCAGGCTGTTGAACAGATCCCGGAAAAAGAAGGCTGCCAGCATTCCGAAAATAGCCGGAAGCAACCATTCTTTTTTATCTCCCGCGATGATGTCGTCGATGATGAATTCCGTGAGTTTGGGATAGGCGAAAGCAAATAACAGAGAGAGGATGGCACATCCGATGGTTCCCAACGCGAGAATCGGGTAGGGTTTCAAATAGATGGCAACTCGTTTCAATACCGCCCAGGTGGTTCGGCTGGTGGCGTTGAACGTTTGGTCTTCTTTGCTCTCTCTGACGAAATGTCGGCTCATTGGTATTGTTCGAAATCCATGTTTCGAATGCAGGACAACGGTAACCGCAGCGGGACGCGAGTCCAGCGATTTCTTTTCGTTATTTTGAGAGATGTATCTTTTCAATTCCTAGAGAAAACACATTGGGCTAAGGTCCCGTAGCGATGGCAAGGGAATATCATCTAAAACCGTTCCGACCTTCTGTCGATCTGAAGATTGACTACGAAAAGGAGCTGAATGCCGAGCAATATGCTGCGGTAACGGCAGAGCCGGGACCCTCACTGGTTATCGCCGGAGCGGGTGCCGGCAAGACACGAACTCTGGTGTATCGGGTTGCCTTTCTCCTGGAACAGGGGATTCCTCCCGACCGGATCCTTCTCCTGACTTTCACCAATAAAGCGTCCCGGGAAATGATGAACCGGGTGGCTCAACTCATCGGACGGGATTTGACGGAACTATGGGGCGGTACCTTTCACTCCATCGGGAACCGTATTCTCCGCCGATTTGCCGATCAGTTTGGTTTCCGTAGAGATTTCACCATTCTGGACCGCGATGATTCCAAGGAATTACTGGATGCCTGTATTGCTTCTTTGAAAATCGATACGAAAGCGGGTTTGTTTCCCAAGGCGGAAGTCATTTATGGAATTCTTTCCTATGCTGCTAATACGCGTCTTTCCATTCCTGAAGTTCTGAAGAGTCGGTTCCATGAATGGATGAATCACACCAAGTTTTTTTCGACATTACAAGAAGCTTATACTCTTCGGAAGAAAGCCAATAATGTCATGGATTTTGATGATTTGTTGGTCCTTTGGCTTCAGTTGCTCCGGGATCATGGAGAGATTCGGGAGTTGTTTCAGAGGCGTTTTCAATTTATTCTGGTAGATGAATACCAGGATACCAACCAACTGCAGAGCGAGGTGGTGGGTTTCATGACGGGAAACCATGGTAACCTCATGGTGGTCGGTGACGATTCTCAGAGCATCTATTCCTGGCGGGGTGCCAGTTTTCAGAATATGCTGGAGTTTCCGGACCGCTTACCCAAAACACGGGTGTATAAAATCGAGACGAATTACCGAAGTACACCCGAGATATTGAGTGTGGCGAATTCGGTGATTTCCCAAAATGAGATTCAGTTTCCCAAGCAGCTAATACCGGTCAAGGATTCCGGAATCAAGCCACAGATAGTGGTTTGTTCGAACGGTCAGGAACAGGCGGCGTTTGTTGCACAGCGTTTGCTGGAGTTGTATGAGGAGGGGTGCAGTCTGAATGAGATCGCTATTTTGTACCGGTCCCATTTTCATTCATTGGAACTTCAATTCGAGTTCAACCGTAGGAATATCCCCTTTATCATCACCAGCGGTATCCGTTTTTTTGAACAGGCACACGTAAAGGATGTGCTTGCTCTTATGAAGCTGTATGCCAATCCCGGAGACGAAATTGCTTTTAAGCGGCTCGTCAAATTGATGAAGGGAATCGGCCCCAGGAGCGCAGAAAACCTATGGGTTCGTTTTCTCAAGGCCTGCGAGGTTTTTCAGGAGCATGAATCCACTTTATCAGAGGGTTTCCCTCGATTCATTGCGGAAACCTGGAAGAATTTGAGCAGGAATGTTCCCCCCAAAGCATCGCACGATTGGGAGAACTGGACCTTGGTGTTTGAACGGATTCACCGTGAAAACAGCCATAACAAGACCGATCAGTTGATCTATGCCGTATTGGAAGGAGCTTATCGGGATTGGCTTCGTTCCAAATATATCAATGCGGACTCTAGAATTGAAGACCTCGAGCAACTTGCCGAATACTCGATGCAATTTGAATCCATGGATGAATTTCTCTCCCAGATGGCTCTGATGACCAACCTTGAGGCCGGTCCCGATCGTCCTGACGATCAGGTCCCGGATCAGGTGGTTCGCCTTACCACAATCCACCAGGCAAAAGGTCTCGAATTTGACGTGGTATTTGTCATTACCCTCTGCGAAGGATTGTTTCCTTTTTATAAGGCCATTCAGGATGATAATGACGTCGGACTGGAGGAGGAGAGGAGATTGTTCTATGTATCAGTGACGCGGGCACGCAACGAAGTCTACCTCAGTTATCCTATGGTCAGAATGACACCGAACCGCCAGGAAATGATGCAAAGACCCTCCCGATTTCTGGAGGAGATTCCGGTGGAACTCGTCGAGCAGGTTAGACTCAATCAGGACTACGACTATTGGTAATTGTAAGAGACCGCTCAAGAATAACTTCGCCATTTGCTGGAGGCGATTTTGGTTTCTGGCAAGGCGCGACAAAGGAGCAAAGCCAAAGCTCTGTGACTGAGGAGCAACGAAGTCATAAGCCAAAATCGCCCCAGCCCGAAGGGGCGAGGCGGCGTCATGCCGCCTGCGGCGTTACTCGTCGGTTGAATCCCCATGAGGGGATACGCCCTCCTCGTGCCTAGCATTCGACAAGACGGCGCTCCCGCCAAACGGTGAATTTATTCTTGAGCGGTCCCTAAGGGGCGAATACTTCAGCGAATATCCAACATTCAATAACAAGCCTCACTCCCGTTTTTAGAAAAAATAGCGGACAAACGACTTGTTTTCGAGTCGTTGAATCCACCTATTTCTCAGCCTTTTGATCTCAAGGTCCTTCAATGTCTCTTCAATTTGATTCCTGATCTCGCTAAGTGGTTGGTAGTGTGCTTTTTTTACATCGTTGGCATGGAGAATAAAAAAGTTGGTTCCTATCTCAATGAGGTCTGATGTTTCCTTGGATTTAAGATCGAAAGCGGTGGCGGCTAGTTTCTCGTGGAGTTGTCGTTTATCGGTCCAGCCTCTTTTCCCAAAATCATGCTGGTGTACCCCACTGGAATAAACCGAAGCCATTTCGCCGAAGGGAACTTCGAAGCTCACCTTCTTAATGACCTCTTTTCCGATTTTCAGGGTCACTTCCTTTGATTCAGCAGTGAATGGAAGAACAATTTCACTGAGATCCACTTGGTCTTCCTTTTTAAAAGTTTCGATATTGTTCTTGTAGAATTGTTCGATTTTATAGGGAGAAATGAGAATCTCGCTTTTCGGCGGAACATTCTTGAAGGTCATGGCACTTATAATGATGTTTTCTTTCTGACTCTTCTTATACGATTCGAAGGTTGATCCGCTTTTCTGCAAGGATTTGATCAGGGTCAGTCGGTCTTCGTAGTTATTGTCGATATCCTCCTGAATTCGTCGTTCGATATACGATTCGGGGAATTGGTAAGGTCCGGTTTTAAATTCGTTCAGAATCAATTCACGTTCCACCATCTGCTGAACCACATCTTTTCTGAGTTCACTGAGTTTTTCGCTCAGGACAGACGGCTGGTTTGCATAAAGTTGGGCCAAAGCCAGACGATCCTCGATCATCCGCGTCTGGACTTTGGCATTGGTGATCACGGAATCATTGACCAATACCACCACCCCGTTTCGGTCCTGTGCTTGGTTGAAAGATCCCGTCAGTAGAAAAATGACCGTAATCAGAAAAAAATCGTTCCGTTTCATAATGACTTAGGCGAAATTAGGCAATCGGTTCGGCATGGTCAAGTTTCTGTGTTGGATTCCTTGTTTCTTCTTGTTCCAGAGTGGGATATCAAATCTCGAAGACCACAATCTCGGGTCGACAGAGGAAACGTATGGGTAGGTAAAACCAACCGATGCCCGAACTGACGTACAGCGGTCCGCCCTTGGTTTGAAAGAAACCCAGATCGTAGGCGCCAGTGCCGTAGGGCACGATCAGGGATCCGATACCCGGAAGTCGAACTTGTCCACCGTGCGAATGTCCAGCCAGGATCAGGTCGAATTTTTTCGGAGCGAATCGGTCGGCCCATTCAGGGTAATGGATCAGAAGGATGCTTTTTCGATCCTTCTGCAAATTCGGTTTCATTGGTTTCTGACAGGTGGCGCCAATCAGTTGAGTGTTACTGGATTTCAAATCGACTGATTCATCCATAAGCCAATCTCCCCCCGTTGCCTGGAGCCCGTTTTTAAAGCGATCGAAATCGGCCCCTGCCCAGTAATCGTGGTTGCCGGGAATGCCGTAAACCGGTGCCTTGAATTCCCGGATTATTTCCAATGCCTTTTCCTCATGTTCTTTTTCCTCAATCAGGTCTCCTGTAAAGCAAATGAATTCCGGGTTCAGTCGATTGACTTTTTCAACGATCGATTCAAAGAATTTTTCATCTCCCTTGAAGTGAATGTCGGTGAGATGGACGAATCGTGTGGTTGAGGCGAAACCGGAAATGGGTCGTTTGAAGTTTCGAATTCTGACCCATTTGGGTTCAATCCCCAATGCGTTGCCAATACCCATCGCGGGAATACCCAAGAACAATGAAGAGAGAAACCTACGCCGGGTCAACCAGGGGAAATGTCTTTGCAAGCGGTGTTTTCTACTGGAGTCCATTGGGCTTATCTCGTCGGGCTGCAAGGATATAATGATGCTTTTTAATCGGGGTCAAGAATCATAATTTCTTTGATATTTCGGTGACCTCAGCTTTAAAGTAATCAGTATGAAAATGAACATCTCCGTCATTTCAGTTGTACCCCTAGTAGCCGCATCCCTCGTCCTGCAGGCCTTCGGTGCTTCTCAGCAGATTGGTGTTCACCGGTTTACTTTGCCGGACGGCTTTACGATTGAAAAGGTAGCCGATTCCCCTTTGGTGGATCGTCCCATTGTCGCGGATTTTGATGAGCAAGGTCGGCTTTATGTCGCGGATTCCTCGGGGTCCAATGCGGACGTCCGCACACAGCTCGAGGAAAAACCACATCGAATCATGCGGCTTGAAGATCGGGATGGGGATGGGGTTTTCGATACCAGCCTGGTATTTGCCGATCGGATGATGTTTCCAGAGGGAGCCATGTGGTATGAGGGATCCCTTTATGTCGGAGCGCCTCCGAGTATATGGAAACTGACCGATACCGATAACGATGGCGTAGCGGACGTCCGGGAAGAATGGTTTCAGGGGAAAACCTTGACCGGGTGTGCGAACGATCTGCATGGGCCTTATGCCGGACCGGATGGATGGATCTATTGGTGTAAAGGGGCCTTTGCCGAACAGACCTATCCTCGTCCCGGTAAGGCGCCTTGGACAACCCGGGCGGCCCACATTTTTAGATGCCGCCCTGACGGTAGTGGACTGGAAGCTGTGATGACCGGTGGTATGGACAATCCGGTGGAAGTTGTGTTCACACCAGAGGGGGAGAGGATCTTCAGTACGACATTTTTTCAACACCCCAGAGGAGGGAAAAGGGATGGTTTGGTGCACGCCATTTATGGAGGTGTCTACGGAAAAATCCATGATGTCATCGAGTCTCACCCAAGGACCGGAGAGGTCATGCCGGTGCTGACAAATTTAGGTGCCGCGGCTCCATGTGGACTGTTGCGCTACAATTCCAACGGATTCGGTGAAGAGTATCGGAGCAATGTGTTTACCGCATTGTTCAATCTTCACAAGATCACCCGGCATCAACTTACCCCCGAAGGGGCCACATTTCGTTCCTATGACAGCGATTTTCTGGTTTCCGATCAAACGGATTTTCATCCGACGGATGTATTGCAGGATGCGGATGGAAGCCTCTTGGTAGTGGATACCGGTGGTTGGTACAAACTTTGTTGTCCGACTTCGCAGCTTCATAAACCCGATGTTCTCGGTGCTATATACCGGATTCGTCGAACCGATTCCAAGCCTTTGGAAGACCCTTGGGGGAATCGGATGGATTGGTCTGGGATAGCCCCGGCTCAATTGACAGAACTTCTTGCAGATCCGCGTCCCAACGTGCGGAAGCGTGCAGCGAACTGGCTTGTAAGGAAGAGCGTGAAATCGGTGCCGGTGTTGGCAGCGGCCTTGAGGGGGAATTCCAATATGGATTTGCGTCGTCGGGCTGTCTGGACGCTTTGCCGCATTGATGCGGTTTCCGCCCGAGTGGCATCTCGAGTAGCTTTGTCGGATTCTGATGAATCGGTCTGCCGTGTTGCGGCCCACGCTGTTTCCGTCCATCGGGATGAGGGATCCCTTTCCCTGATTCTCGATTTATTGAAGAGTTCTTCGCCGGCAATGAGCCGTGTTGCGGCGGAAGCATTGGGGCGTTTGGGGGGCGCTGTATCATCCATCCCTGCGATTCTCAACGCCGCTTCTGAAACAACCGAGAGGACTCTCCAACATTCCTTGATTTATGCGCTCATTGAGCTCGATGATTTTGATGCCACGATGAAGTCTTTTGCAACTCTAACGGTCCGGTCACAGAGCGCGGCTTTGATGGCGATGGATCAAATGGAGAGCAGTCGGTTGGGTCCTGAATTTGTGGCATCCCACCTCGATTCATCCGATGCATCCACTAAGGAAGCGGCCTACTGGATCATCAGCCGTCATCCGGAATGGGCCCGTTCTTTAGTCGGTATTTTTGAGAAGACATTGGAAGCCACCGATCAAAATCCTTCTGGTAGGGAACAGCTTGTTGAGCAACTGGCCCAGTTTGCCGGCTCGGGAGATGAATTCTTTCATCAGTTGTTGAACCGGAAATTGATCGACCCGGCTGCGTCCTTGGCCATACGGAGAACGGTCCTGAAGGCAATGGGCGGGTCGAAAGTAAATCCGGCTCCGGATGCTTGGGTTTCTTCTCTCGCCCGACTTATCAAAGTGAATGATCTTTCGGTTATCGATGAAGCGCTTTCGGCGGTTCAATCTCTGGAGATATCTGAAGAACAGGGGGGGGCGTTGTCGTCGGCCCTTACGCACATTGCTGGGGAAGCGTCTCAGTCTGTTTCCCGAAGGTTGGCTGCCATGGCTGCGCTACCGGGTGGAGTCCGAGAGGTGGACCCGAATCTGTTTAAATTACTCTCAGTCGAATCTCTTGCTGACAAACCGGTGCAAACGAGAATCACCGCAGCGCGCATTCTTTCAGATGCCGACTTAAGCGATCGGCAATATCGTAAACTTATCCATTTACTGCCCTCCTACGGCCCCCTGGAGTTGCCACAGATTCTTAAAGGTTTTGCGAAAATAAAAAGTCGTGATGTGGTGTTGGATCTAATGAAACAGCTGCATCGGGATGCAGAAGATTCGAGTCTGCATGCCCAGACGCTGCATCCCTTGATTGAAAGTTTCCCAGATGATCTCAAGGAGGACGGTCAGGTGCTTTTGGCGCTTTACCAAGAGGATATAGAAGAAAAACGGAAGCACCTTGATCGTCTCCTGCCACTGATGAAAAGTGGGGATATTCGGCGTGGACAGAAGATTTTCAATAGCGCACGGACCGCCTGTGTATCCTGCCATGAGATCGGTTACCTGGGAGGAGATGTCGGTCCTGATCTGACCTCAATCGGCAAGGTCCGTAACGAAAGGGATTTACTGGAGGCCATACTTTATCCGAGTCTCAGTTTTGTTCGGAGCTACGAACCGATGATTATTGAAACGCGGGATGATGAATTCTATAGCGGAGTTGTCCGCAATGAAGGACCGGATTCGATTCTGTTGGTGACGGGGCCGGATACCGAGGTCACCGTTTCGAAAAGCGAAATTCTGGACATGCGCCCCGGAGCGGTCTCGATCATGCCGGCAGGTTTGGATCAGCAGATCAGCACTCAGGAATTGGCGGATTTGGTGGCGTTTCTTTCCGCTACAAAATGGAAATAGCTGATAAGATCAGCGTAAAGGAGTCCGAGGGGTAACGTCTTTGAACGAATGGATTTTCTGGAAATAAATAGATGAATCCTGATAGTATTATGATACATTATACAATCGCCACCCAGATACCTGCTGGAACGATCGGGTCTTTCAGAAAGGCGTCCGGTCGAGGATCGTCACTGTATGGCGCGTATGATTGAAAATACCAATCTGCTGGTGACCGCCTGGGAAGGAGAACTATGGGTGGGTATGGCCCGATCCGTTACCGATTCTGTTTACTGCTGTTATCTTTCGGATCTTGCGGGCGATCGCGATTTCCAAAAAAAGGGAATAGGTCGGGGGTTGATTCGGTTGACTCAAAATGAGCTTGGCGATAAATGCAGCCTCATTCTGCTTTCTGCACCCGCGGCATCGAATTATTACCCTCACTTAGGTTTTGAACAGCACTCCTCTGCATGGGGGCTTTCCAAAGGCAGATTGGATGGTTGAGTTGCCAAAGGTTGAAGCTGATTACCATAGTCTTAAGGCGGAAACTTACCTGCGCATTTTGCTGTGTTTCTGCGGCATCGGTTGTGCCCTTGCCGTTGTTCCCCTCTTCATGCCTCGTTCCTGGATTTACTCAATTCATGAATGGCTCGGATTGGGTGGCTTTCCTTCACAGCCTATCGCAGAATATCTGGCTAGATTCTGCTCTGGCCTCTGCGCTGTCTACGGCGGATTGTTGATTCAGCTTTCAAGGGATGTCCGTTGCTATTCCGGAATTATCCGTTACCAGACTTTTGCCATAATGCTGCTATCGTTGTCATTAGTTTTCATGGGAATGTTCGCCGGTATGCCTTTGTTTTGGTTGATCATCGATGCGGGTTCTGTCTGGCTTGTTTGCACGGCCAGTTTATGGTTGCAGAAATACGTGAAAATTTATTAAAAACTATCACTGCCATCCCATAAGGGTAACATATCAGAGTAAAACCCGAAAATTTGTTCGAGTTTTATGTGATGAC
>DUCD01000500.1 GCA_012959985.1 Verrucomicrobiales bacterium
TATTTATAAAGCTCCCCTTTGTTGATGCAACCGAGCAATTTCATTTCATGTCCTTGAAGCAGCGCTTCGATATTTCCGAAATCGCCCGGAATTTTCAAATCTTCGGGGATTTCCTTAACGCCGAACCCACCGGAGCCGGGCACATCAACGATACCTTTGTATCCTGTTTCAAGCAGGCAGGAACTCCGGTTCGTTTCATTCACCAGCGCATCAATCATGAAGTTTTCAAGGACCCCATCACCTTGATGGACAACCTTCATCGCGTTACCAAGCATATGAAACGTAAACTGTTGGAACGTAATGAAGAAGAGGTTTCCAGAAAGACATTGACCGTCATCCCAAGCTTAGATGGGACCCCGTATCATCAGGACCTGAAAGGAAATTTCTGGAGAACCTTCCTTTTCATTGAAAAAGCTCAGACTTTTCAAGCCGTTCAGTCCTATGAACAGGCGTTTGAAGCTGGAAAATCCTTTGGTCATTTTCAAGCGGTTCTGGATGATCTTCCTTCTCCAAGACTCATCGAAACTATCCCGGATTTTCACAATACAGCCAAACGCTTCCGGGCATTGGAAAAAGCCGTGAATCGGGACGCCTGCAATCGGGCGAAATCCTGCCGCAGGGAAATCGACTTTGTGCTCAACAGAACCGCGGAATCCACCATCCTAATTCAAGCTCATCACGATGGCAGAATCCCGGAAAGAATCACCCACAACGATACCAAATTCAACAACCTGATGCTGGATGATGAAACCGGGCTCGGGATCTGTATTCTGGATTTGGATACGGTCATGCCTGGCCTATCTCTCTATGATTTCGGTGATATGGTCCGAACAACCACCAGCCCTGCCGAAGAAGATGAACAGGATTTATCCAAAGTGATCATGCAAATGCCGATGTTTGAAGCGCTTGTAAAGGGATTTCTAGAATCCATAAGGGACATGCTGACTCCCACGGAAATTGAATACCTGGCTTTTTCGGGGCGCTTAATCACGATTGAACTGGGGGCAAGGTTTCTTACGGACTTCCTTGAAGGCGACGTATATTTCCGCACTCATCGCGAATGTCACAATCTGGACCGGGCAAGAGTCCAATTCAAACTTGTCGAATCCATGGAATCCCAACTGGATGAGATGGAACAGGTTGTCAAAGCGGCTGTATCCTGAACGAAGAACCACGGAACCAAGCTCCAATTACTGACCAGCCATGACCGAACAGGCTTCACTCGAAAAACTGCCAGTAGAAATTGGTGTTATCGCGGGAAACCGCAGCCTTCCTTTTCTATTTGTAAATCAGGCAAGAGCATTGGGCGCGAAACGTATTGTGGCCGTGGCATTTAGAGGTGAAACCAATCCAGATCTTGAGAATCTGGTGGATAAGATTGTCTGGATCAGGGTCGGCCAGTTAACCAAAATGATTGCCGCCTTTACTGATCGGGGTATCACTCAGTGTGTGATGGTCGGGCAGATCGCTCCAAGCAACCTCTTTCATTTACGGCCCGATTTTAAAGCAATTGCCTTGCTTTCACGATTAAAGGAAAAAAACGCACACACCATTTTCGGAGGCATTGCGGACGAACTGAAAAAAGAGAAGGTGGACTTGGTTTCGGCCATTCCCTGGCTGGAACCGCTGATGCCGGGCCCCGGATTCCACCTCGGACCGGACCTGAATCAAGTCGATAAAGACAACTTGGTATTCGGATACAAGATTGCCAAAGCAAGTTCCAAGCTGGAAATTGGTCAGGTTGTTGTTGTAAAAAACGGCACGGTGCTTGCCGTTGAGGCATTCGAGGGCACCGATCCGTGTTTATTACGTGGCGGTGGACTAGCAGGAAAAGAAGGAAAAGCCTGTGCGGTGAAGGTCGCTAAAGAGAATCATGACCTGAGATTCGACATTCCCTGCATCGGCCCAGGGACCATCGAAACCTGTGTGAAAGCAAAAATATCATTAATAGGGCTTGAAGCAGGAAAAACCTTATTGTTAGAACAGGACTGCATTATTCCAATGCTGCGGAAGCACCGGATCTCGATCGTAACAATCACATGAGTTTCCGCCTGCATTCCGACCAAATTACATTTAGATAGAATACCTTTATCTCTTATTATGATGAAATCTTACGAACTCCTAGCATTTATGTCTCTAGACCTGGCTCAAGAAATTCTGGAGTTCGCCTTCGAATATGACAAGGAGCTCTATAAAGTGGCCTTGAAGACGGTAGCGGAAAACAGAAAACTGAGACCGATCTACCTTGAGAGGAAATCCCGTAAAGAACGTCATGTTCTCATGATTAAAGCACTTTGTGGCCCGGCTCTGGATACGGTCACAAGCAATATTATCCGTAACTGGCTTATCAAAGGTCAGAAGGATATGCTGGTCGATTTTCTTGGTGAATTGGGTATTGAACACAAGGACGGGGTGGTGGATGAACTTCCCGAATCTGTGGAAACCGAAAAACTAAAATCAGCAATCGATATGCTGCTGGGCAAATACCCCCCGGAAAAGGTTACCATTTACCTATATGCTTTTAATGAGATGGAGGACTCCCGATGGTCGAATCTTGCAGAGATTCTGGAAGATGATTCCCGACTGGAACTGGATCTGACCGCAGCCTGATTCCACTTCAATCAGGTTCGGCTCCAGTGGAAATCCCAGACTCACTGGGTTTTCCACTTATTAACGACAAACCGGAAACCAATTGACATGCCTGAACAAAACCAACCTGCTCGTTTTCTCCCGGCCCTCGCCCTTATCACCTGCCTGACTGGACTTTGTACCGGAGTCTCCATAGGCAACGCCCAGAAACCACCCACAGGGAGTATCCATGGAATTATCACCGGTAGTTTGAGTGGAATGGGACTTGAAAACACCCAAATTTCTGTAGGTGATCTATTCGGTAACACCATTGCATCGAGTTCCTCAGATAGTTCAGGCGCATTTCAAGTTACCAGTATTCCCATTGGGTCTTATTTAGTATCATTCACCTTGGACGGGTACCGCGAAGAACTTCGCACCCTTCAATTGACCTCCATCGCCTCCCTTGAACTCCCAATTTCACTGCAGGCCATTGTCGCGACAGGAGTCGTTCTGGATTCGTCGGATCTACCGATCGCAAATGCCAGAATTCTGATTCAGGACAATTCCGGAAATGAAGTGGCTACCGAAACAACAAACTCCAAAGGAGCATTCCTGGTGTCGGGTTTGCCTGATGGGAATTATAATTTTATGGTCGAGGCAAATGGATTTCTTCCCAAATCGGAAAGCTTATCCCTCCTTCAGGCTGTGCCGACTGAAATCACCTTCCAATTGAACGATGCCCCCAGAAATCAAGCCGACCTTTCTGTTTCCTATGAACCTCTATCTCAACCAGCCATTTCAGGTCAGCTTTTTGAATTCAGGATTCTTATTAAGAATGATGGTCCCGACTCCGCTTCGGATGTCAGCCTTGTCAATAATCTACCTGGCAATGTCGCCTTCGTGTCCGCTGTATCTTCTATAGGCAGCTGTGCTCGATTCGGAACTTTGATGACCTGTTCCCTAGGTATACTGGAAGCCGGCGAATCCCAGACTTTAACGATCACTCTGGCGCCCGATTCTCCAGGTTCAATTGAAAACTTGGTCACGATTTTTTCCTCTACGGACGATTCCTCATCGGACAACAACGAATCCACCCTACGGATCGACATCATTCCACCTGCGACTGATTTAGGCTTGGTCGGCGAGTTCCTTTCTCAAGGTGCTCTGTTGCCCACCGGCAGTTCTTTGAAATCCGGAGAACCCTTTACAGCCAAATTAAGCCTTTCAAACGGAGGCCCTCTAACGGCAACAGATATCAAGATGGTTACTCAATTAAACCAAAATGTAGTTTTCTCGAATCTGGAACCAACCGATGGAGTCGATTGTGCCGTATCCGGACAGGAATTGGCTTGTACGGTCTCAGACTTGGCTCAAGGAGGAACAATGGATTTCACTCTGAATTTCGAAACAGTTGGAGACGGCACGATTGATCTTGCGTTTGAAGTAAGCTCCTCACTTCCGGATCCTAACATCGAAAATAACACCGCATCCTGGAGCTTGGTTCTTCTCCCCTTGACGGGCGACTTATTGCTGAATATTCAGACAGACACCTTAACGGTTTCTCCCGGCGCTCAAATCAAATACCAAATCAAAATCACCAATCAGGGACCCGATACGGCAACTGATCTGACGATAATCAATGTCCTTCCTTCGGGAGCATTGGCATCTTTTGATTCAGCGACTGCTTCTATGGAGAACACTGTTCTGGAAAATCAGGGTGACGGTGCCGGAGGGGTCAGTGTCGTCAATGTAAGCCTGGCACAATTGTTGCCCGGCGAATCGGAAACCATCGACATCAACCTCGCTCTTAAAAATGATGCGGCAGGAAGTCTGATCTTTTTTGCTTTGGCACGGAGCACAGTATTTGACCCCACACCGGACAATTCCACAACCATCATTACTCCGATTGTTGGCGGTCCCACTCCCCCTCCTGCTGAGCCAAGTGCCCCTATCATTCGGAACCCGGAAATCCAAGAAGACGGGACATTCAAATTTGATGTGGAAGCCGATTCAGGAAGCTCGGTGACTATTCAATTCTCATCCAATCTCTTGATTTGGTCGGATCTGAAAACGCTAACTCTAGATGGAACGAACAGTAGGGTTGTCGTCGATAATTCAGAAAACGAATTCTCTCGACGTTACTACCGGGCACTGATCGCTTCACCCTGAGACCCATTGAAATTCGGAAATTCAAACTGATTATTCATAGAATGCTGAACATGAATGGGTGAATTTATTGATTTTTCTTAAAATACGACTGGCGCATGGTTCTGGTTTTAGTATTTTAGTCCACTCTTTTTAGAAAACAAAAAAATGGAAGCTACTGCAGACATTGGTTTAATTGGTTTAGCCGTCATGGGGCAAAACCTTGTCCTCAACATGAATGACAAGGGATTCAAAGTTGCCGTCTTTAACCGTACGGTTTCTCGAGTCGATGATTTCATAAACAAAGAGGCAAAAGGAACTCAGGTCATCGGGACTCGATCGATCGAGGAATTTGTCTCCTCTCTGAAATCCCCACGCAAAATCATGTTATTGGTCAAAGCCGGTCAACCGGTCGATGATTTCATTGAGCAACTGATACCTCATCTGGATGAAGGTGATATCATCATCGATGGTGGAAACTCTCTTTACACAGATTCCGTACGTCGGACCGCCTACATCGAAAGTAAAGGTTTGAAGTTTATAGGGACAGGCGTCTCCGGAGGCGAAGAAGGAGCCCGTCATGGCCCATCCATCATGCCGGGTGGCAGCGCCGGCGCCTGGGAACATGTCCGTGAAATCTTTCAGGCGATCTGTGCGAAAGTTGAAGACGGCACCCCTTGCTGTGAATGGGTGGGAGACAACGGCGCAGGCCACTTTGTTAAAATGGTCCACAATGGCATAGAATATGGCGACATGCAGCTGATCTGTGAAGCCTATCACCTGCTTTCTGCTGGACTGGGGATGACGGCCGATGAAATCCATGAGGTGTTTGCCAAATGGAATGAGAGCGAACTGAATTCCTACCTCATCGAAATCACCCGCGACATTCTAGCTTATAAGGATGAAGATGGTGAACCACTCGTCGAAAAAATTCTGGACACCGCCGGACAGAAAGGTACTGGAAAGTGGACGGTTATTTCCTCTCTTGAGGTTGGAATGCCGCTTACGCTTATCGGAGAAGCGGTCTTCTCGCGTTGCCTCTCTGCCCTCAAAGAGGAACGTGTCAAGGCTGCCAAACCATTGAGAGGACCCAAGCCTGTCATACGCGGTGATCGGGAAAAACTCGTGGAAGATATCCGCCAAGCCCTTTACGCCTCGAAAATTGTTTCCTACACTCAGGGATTCATGTTGATGCGGGAAACGGCCAAGGAGAACGGATGGAAACTGGATTTTGGAAAGATCGCCCTCATGTGGCGGGGGGGTTGTATCATTCGAAGTGTCTTTCTGGATAAAATCATGGAGGCGTACGCGAACAAACCGAAACTGTCGAATCTTCTCCTGGATCGTTTTTTCAAGAAGGAAATTAAAAAATGCCAGAAATCATGGAGAAACACTGTTGCCAAAGCCGTCAAGGCCGGCATTCCAGTACCTGCTATTTCTTCAGCACTGTGTTTTTTTGACGGATACCGTAACCCGAGACTCCCGGCCAATCTCCTGCAAGCCCAACGGGATTATTTCGGGGCTCACACCTATGAGAGAATCGACCGACCAAGAGGCGAGTTCTTCCACACAAACTGGACCGGTCAAGGCGGTGATACATCCTCATCAACTTATAACGCCTGATCGCAGCTGATTCTTATGTCCGACCCTGTCCAATTCTTAAAAGAACTCCAGCCTGCCAAAGAGTATTTCATCGGTATCGATTCCGATGGTTGCGTTTTCGACTCCATGGAGATTAAGCATAAGGAATGTTTTATTCCTATGTTCATAAAGCACTTCAATCTGCAGGCAGTCAGTAAATACGCACGCGAAACATGGGAATTCGTCAACCTCTATTCAAAAACCAGAGGCACAAACCGGTTCCCTGCTCTTTGCCGTTCCGTTGCTCTCCTGAGTGAACGCCCTCAGGTCCGTGCCAGAAATGTCTCTAACCCGGATGTCTCCGCGGTTGAAGAATGGATGGCGCGTGAATCAAAGCTCGGCAACGCCACTCTGGCAGCAGAAGTCGAAAATGGAAACCAGGGCCTGGCCCCTATTAAGAAATGGTCGGATGCCGTCAATGATGCAATAAAGGATATCGTCTATGGAGTCCCTCCCTTTCCATTATTCAGGGAATCACTGGAAAAACTCAGTGGGTCCGCAGATGCGATGGTGATCAGCCAGACTCCCACGGACGCACTGGAACGTGAATGGAAAGAAAATGAAATCCATTCGTATGTCCGATTTATCGCGGGACAGGAAGCCGGCACTAAAACCGAGCATCTGGCTTATGCGGCCAAAGATAAATATGCGCCCGGTAAAATCCTGATGATCGGAGATGCTCCCGGAGATTTCAAGGCTGCTAAAGCCAATGGAGCTCTGTTTTACCCGATCAAGCCGGGTGATGAGGAAAACTCCTGGAAACGTTTTTTCGATGAGGCATTAGATCGATTTTTCTCTGCGAATTACGCCGGGGATTTTGAAGAAATGTTGATCAATGAATTTGAAGCATGCCTCCCGGAAAACCCAACTTGGAGCTGAAAAGACACCTGCTAGCCACCCTTACAGGGCAATTTGAAATTGAAGATCAGCCCCTACCCGTCTGATGTTTCGTCTGGATAATAAGAATGCCCTGATTACTGGTTCCGGATCAGGGATTGGAGCGGCCATAGCTGAGGTATTCGCCATGGCTGGGGCCAAGGTATATGTGTCAGACATTAACCCGGAAGCTGGCATGGCCATCAGGGAACAACTCGTTCGTTCGGGCCATTCTGCAGAGTTCCTGCAACTGGATGTGGCAGACCCGGAAAGTTGCAGAACAGCCTCGGAAAAGGTGCTCGATTCAGACGGAAAGCTGGATATTCTAGTGAATAATGCTGGCATCGGAGCAGTGGGCAACATGGAACAAACCCAAACAGAAGACTTGGATCGCATGTTCAATGTCAATGTAAAGGGGATGTACCATGTCATCCGGTTTTTCTTCGAATCCATGAAAGATCGAAAAAAAGGTTCGATCATTAATATGGCTTCCATTGGCGGAATCGTGGGAGTCCGGGATCGGTTCGCCTATTGCATCTCGAAGTTCGCTGTCGTGGGATTAACCAAGAGCATGGCACTCGACTATGCGGAATCGGGAATCCGGGTCAATTGTATCTGCCCGGGAAGAGTCGAAACTCCGTGGGTCAAAAAACGGCTTTCTGAATACCCTGACCCTGAAGAAGCTTATCGCCAAATGGCTTCAACTCAAGCCATGAAGCGGATGGGGCGCCCCGTAGAAATTGCCCATGCCGCTCTCTATCTTGCCTGTGATGAATCTTCCTTTATGACGGGAGAAACCATGGTCATTGACGGAGGTTGGAACGCGGGAAAGTAAGCCCTTCTACTTCTTGCTTAATACAGATAAATAGCTCTGAATTCTCGTATGCTCCGTCGATTTTTGTCCCTGATTGTAGGCATACTGAAGATTTGAGCAGACTCGAAACAGAATCTGTCTGGAATTCGAGGGAGCAAGAAACTCTTCTTTAAATCCGTAACCAGCCTGTTGAAGAAAACTGATACAATCAGCACGCGTCAGGATTTTCCCCCGATTGAATGCATCAATATAGACTTCCTTAATGGACGTCTGAAAACGACAGAGGAAATGACTGGGCATTCCGATCCCAACCACTGGAAGCTTTAGACGTTTGGCAACCAGTAAGTAGATAATGCTGAGGCTCATGGGATTGCCCTGCCGTCGATCAATGACCCGATTCAGGAAATTATTGTCTGGACCATAATAATCATCTTCGTTACCTGAAAATCCAAGATGCGTGAACAGGTAGTGATTGATTCCGCCAAGAATATTTTCCACATTATGGCTACCGTGAGAAAAACGGGACAAATCACCGGCAAATTCATCCAGAAGCGCCTGATATCCTTCAAAGCTGATATCCGGATACTGAGTGCGGGAGAGAAGAAAAACCCCTTTTTCCAGATCCATGTCATCGGAACGGATAGAACAGAACTTCAGGAATTCCAAATCAGCCTGTTTTTGGGAAAATTCGTCTAGAATCAGTTTAATTCGACGTCTGAGTAGAGGATCATTGCTCAGGCGATAAGGCCTTAACCACTCGCCGGCATCTGCCCCGAAAGAAACAATCTTCTTTCGAACCAGTTGATAAACCGTCGAATCCTCGTCAGCCAGCAGCTTCACAAGCGCCAGCTTTTTCGAGTTCGAAAGGTCGTTAATCCTATCTGCGACGGTGCATATTTCCATACCTACCCATCTTGATCAGAACAATAATAAGCCGAATCACTGTGTCAGGTTCCAGCTATGTGTAGGGTTCTTAAGACGAAGGATCCGAACTACTTATTCGGATTTTCGTGAATTCTCCTCATCTGGGCTCTCAGAATCGGTTTTTTTGAAATCCTTGAGCGTTTTTCGAAGCAATTCCTGCTGTTCTTCTTTTGCTTTACCCCGAATCACTCTCATATCCCATATTGCCGTGAGAACAGCGCTTCCCGTAAATATAAAACAAAGAATCCAATAAAGTAGAAAAAAGACGCCATCAAGGACGGGTTTAAGCATGGTCTGCCCCCAGATCAGCATCGCCGCAGCAAGAGCCAAAAACAGCATGCCGAACCATCGGCGTCTTGCATCTCTCGCATCGGGCATCGACAATGTTTTAACATTTGAGAGAATCCGGAAAAAGTCAAAACCATGGTTTCCGTTCCATGAAAATGAGGCACTGGGCTTTCAACATTGAAAAGACAAGACCGATGCTTTCTACTCAGTGGCCGATGAATTCTTCCGAAACCGAGTTTTTTCTGGTAATGGTGACCACTCCGGACCATTCCATGGCAAAAAAACTCGCAAAGATCATCCTTCAGGCAGAAAAGGCCGCCTGCATTAATATCGTCGGTAACGTTGAGTCACATTATCGATGGGAAGGGAAATTGGAATGCGAACAGGAGTCTTTGATGTTGATCAAAACTCAAGGCTCCTGCATTCAGGAACTTCAGAATCTGATTCTGAAAAACCACCCTTATGAAACTCCGGAGTTCATTGCTGTCCCAATTCAGGAGGGAAGTAAAAACTACTTGGATTGGATCAGAAACAATGTTCTCTGACGACAGGTCCAGGATTCAATACTCCACAATCTTTCTTATCTTCGATGATTCT
>DUCD01000501.1:0-22908 GCA_012959985.1 Verrucomicrobiales bacterium
GAATTTTTTGATAACGGGCTACTACCCGCCCATCTGGATTGAAGGCAACCGCTTGGTTTTCAGCCTGACGGGAATTGGATGGAGGAACCAGCCCCCCCAGAATCCAGATTCCAAACCGCTCAGCAAGACCAGAAAGAAATGTTTCGCTTTCGCGTTTCGCACTGTCACGTGTCCGATCTGGATGCATACTGAACCCTGATGAATACATCTCAGGCAGCACCAGAAGCGCTCCTTTCGGCAAGTCAGCATGTTGACTGATCAGGTTTTCAATCTTCTCGAAATTCGCTGCTTTATCTTCCCAAATGATATCATATTGGAGGCCGAAGAGTTTCATCGAGTCCTGGGGAATAGATTAATCGTAGACTGAACTGCTAATTCGGATCGCAATGTCAGAAAAAGAAAAGGTGCAGCTGCGAAACTGCACCCTATATCGAACCATTCTAAATAAAAGGATCAGGAAACGGCTGCTTCATAATTGCTGGCAACCTGTCCCCAATTCACGACATTCCAGAATGCTTTCAAGTATTCCGGACGGCGATTTTGGTATTTCAGGTAATAAGCATGCTCCCAGACATCACATCCCAGGAGGGGCGTTTTCCCTTCAGAAAGGGGACTATCCTGATTTGCAGTCGACATAACTTCCAAGCCTTTTTGCTGATTGACCACTAACCAAGCCCAACCGCTTCCAAACCGTGTGGCTCCAGCTGCTTCAAATTTGGCTTTGTATTCGTCAAGGCTTCCAAAAGTACTGTTAATGGCATCGGCCAACGCACCTGTGGGTCCCCCGCCTCCGCCCGGTCCCATAATCGTCCAGAATAACGAATGATTGGCATGTCCTCCACCATGATTGCGAACGGGACCTCGAATGGCTTCAGGCACTGCATTCAAGTCACTAATCAAATCTTCGACTGATTTAGACTCCAGATCAGGATGCCCACTCAAAGCACCGTTTAGTTTACTGATGTATGTTTGATGATGTTTACCATGATGGATTTCCATCGTTTGGGCATCAACATGAGGCTCCAACGCGTCTTTAGCGTAGGGTAAATCAGGTAATTCGTGGGCCATAGTTTTATTGAGTTTATCAGTTTCTGGTTATTATCAGTAAATTCAGCTTTGCCGTCAGGTCTCCTGAATAGATGAAAAAAGTCGTAAAGACAAGCATCACTGATCACTTTTTGGTGATTTCGGGTTCATTCTTATCAACCTTCGGCAATAAGTTGTTCCAGTTTTTTGTTCTTTGCCTGAGATTGCTTGGCAAGGGTTGCCTTGAACCTTGTCATCTTCCGATTCAGATCCGGTCGGCCTGAAGCTAGAATGGAAACAGCCAAAATACCCGCATTCCGCCCTCCTCCGATAGAAACAGTGGCAACCGGGACACCGGGAGGCATCTGAACAATGGATAAAAGGGAATCCATTCCCTTAAGCGCTTTACTTTCTATGGGCACCCCAATCACAGGCATGGTTGTATAAGCAGCGATGACACCTGGAAGGTGGGCCGCACCGCCTGCGCCACCAATTATCACCCGAATGCCGGACTTATATGCATTTCGGGCGTAATCAGCGACATTTTCAGGATTTCTATGAGCGGAGGCAACCAATACATCATGAGGAATGTCGAACTCATTGAGAATATCCGAGGCACCCTTCATAGTCGGCCAGTCTGAGTCACTGCCCATTAATATTCCTACCATCGGTTTCTGTTTCTTAGATATCTTTTTCATTGTAATATTAGACGCGACTATTAACCAGAGAGAATGGGGAGATGTCAAAAAAAACCCTGATTTCACATACGGAAATCAGGGTGTTCAGGCGTCACTTTTAAGGATTCCAGGAAGATGACCTTTAGATTCCCCCCATAACTTTGCGTAATGAATCCAAATTCGAGGTACTGGCAAGCAGATAGGATTTCTCCCCTTCGGCCCACCCTGCTGTTGACCAGCGTCCCGTCTTTGCAAATAAAGGTGACTCCGATCCAGGCAGATCGGGAAAGGTATTTCGGTCTATAATAAAGAGGTGAAGCATCTCTCCTCTTTTGACGAAGCAGATCAGGGAAACTTTGCCTTCTTTCCAATTCTGTGTCTGGCACCCCATCGGTGGAAAATGTTCGATACTACCAGGCAGGACCAATGGTGCCGGCGATTGCATGCCAACCAGCCAAGCACGAAGTTTACTGTATTCCGATCCCTGAACCTTCAGGTTGATGAATCCCGGTTGGGACAAATCCCGGGTCATCACAGTCCGGAATCCATCGAATTCGGAATAGCTGGAAGAACTGTTAATTAGGAATTTAGCCGTAAATACTGAAAAAATAATGGCGGCAGCAATTGAAATTGCGCCGGCAAATCCCCGAGACCGGATGGGGGGGATCGTCTTCCTGCCCGCGAGAATCGCCATCTTCAAATCTTTGGGAACCGGAGATTCATCGATCTTTCTGCAGATCGCCGCATCCAGCAATCTCTGCTCGGAGAACTCTTTTTCCAAGGCCGGATCCAGGTGGACCCGATTCAACGCTTCGCGGAACCCGGGATCATTGGAATCTTCACCGGAAGGGCGAAAGGATTCCAGAATGTATCTGGCTTCATCTTTATCCATGGGTTTGTTTTTTGTGCGGGTAGTTTTGGTTCAAGGTTATAATTTTGGAGGAGGAACCCGCTACCTGGACTTCCAGAATTCGGCGTAATTGTGCTTTGCCCCGGGAAAGGCGGGACATGACCGTCCCCACAGGTATCGACAGGATTTCGGCGATTTCCTGATAGGAATTTTCCCGACAATAAAAAAGTGTCAAGGGTGCCCGATAGAGCTCATCGACTTGCAGCAACATTTCCATCATCAAGCCCCCATCCACTTTGTTAACCATAGAAGGTGTTATATTGGGAAGCTCATGCTCCACAAGATCGACATTAACGTGGGGAAATCGAGATTGCCTGCGTTTTGAAATCAAGAACTCACGATGCAAGGTCGTAAATAACCAGGATTTCACTTTGGTCTTGTCTCGGAGTTGGTGCCCCTTCGATGCCCAACGGTAAAAGGTCTGCTGCGTCAGATCACAGGCTTCTTCCGTCCTGCCACTCAAACTAAGGGCAAACCGATAAAGGCCGGTATAATAATCTTCAACAAGTTTCTCGAAATCCAGATCGTGCATTCGGTGCTTAGAGACCTCCTGATGAGATTTATTCCCACCTATCCTTTTTTAACTATATTGATGTATTTTTAATTCTGCATCCTATAAAGAACGGCATTCATCCTGCTATTAACGTTTTCATCGGCCCTGCTGTAAAAGAGACGACGCGGTAAGGTAAACTACAACAAAAAAACAGAGTCTCAAGTTCCTCCTGCCTAAACGACGAATGGAAGAGAGCGACATGGCAAAAGCCAAGGTTCTCTTCCATTTGTCTTTTTTATAATCACCTAAAGTCCGGTTGGCACAAAGTTGAGGCAACTCGCCGGTCAATCCAGAGTTTCTGGAATCTTCCAGTGTTCTTCCAAGTGAAGCATCACATGGTAAGGCTCGCTCTCCGAGTGCGCTACCTGAGTAGTAAAATTAAGCAGGAGGATTGAGAAATCACCCCGACAATCCAGTTTTCAATAATGTATGCGGCGCGCTGGGACAGCTCGCCCTACCCTCCTTAACTTAGTGACATTCCCTACATTCCCATAACTTTACTCATTCTTAATTTTAGGAAGATGTCTTTGACTGTGAATCTCTGGAATTCTTCTTTCTTAGTGGTTTTCATTCACCCATGTTCTGAAAATGATGCAGTTCATTCGATTTCTGGCACCTTTGTCCGATCCGGTTGTCTTGATTTGGAGTTTCAACCTAATTGTGGCTATTACCCTGTTGTTCCAAGGCAAGAGAAGGAAGGCGATCATCCCCCTCATCACTTGTATATTTCTGTTTCTGGTCGGCAGCACCAACTTGCCGGTGTTCCTTTTCAAATCGTTGGAAGAATCCGTTATGCCCGATGCTTCCGACAAGGATCTGAAGGCAGATGCCGTCATTGTCCTGGGCGGTACGTTGGGATTGTCGAACTTCGATGCATTCAGCTTGAACCTGAGTTCCGCAGGTGACCGAATCATGAAAGGTGTCGAACTGGTACGCGGTGGCAAAGCTGAAAGATTAGTCCTGACGGGGCCAGATTATGATGATCGGGCAACGAACCCCATTTCGGAACCGGAACTGATCCGGAATTGGCTGAAGGCCTGGGGACTGAATATCGAGCTGGTAACCGTTAGAGGCACCCAGTCGAGTTACGATGAAGCGATAAAAGTCCGGGATTTGGTAATAACGAACCGCTGGAAAAAAGTGATCATTGTCAGTTCCGCCTATCATCTGCCGAGGGCAGCGGCGGTTTTCCGTAAACAGGTGCCGGCCGAAATAATACCCATCGGCTGTGACTTCCAAGTTCTGGGAATTCCCGAAAGTCGGACATCGAGGATTCATCTGCCTTTTTCCTTTTTCCCGAAAAAGGAGAATCTTAATTTATTCCGCTGGTATGTGCATGAGATGTTTGGAAAGCTGATATACCACTGGAAAGGATGGACATAAAATCATTGCTATTGTGAGAGGGGTGCACAAAGATTGCTGTATTCCCTGCGATGACTGATTATCACGTGCGAGAAAGGTTGAGCAAAGCACTCTTCATGTCTGAAATAAAACCATTGGCCAATCTTCTGGATCCCCGGATCAAGGTGAGTTCCCCCGCTCGTAATATTCTCTGGACCCTCCTTTTCCTATTTCTGTTGGAAATCGGCATAGCAAGCGCTTCCTCATTATCCGAGATCCGGGGAAAAGTGAATCTTCAGGTAGCAAGTAAAAGAAAGAAATCTTTGAATTCCACGCAACGTTACGGCGCTGGAAAGAAGATCAATCCAGCTCCCCCGGTTGAAGCTGTGGTCTATCTGACGGGGCCCACGATCGAAAAACATCTTCCGCGAAAATCGGATAATTCAACCAAGGATTTGCCACAGGAGAAATTTCAATTCGTCAAATACGTATTGCCCATTCAGGTGGGAACGAAGGTCCTGTTCCCCAATTTGGATAAGGACTTTCACAATATATTCTCCTATTCGAAAACCAAACGATTCGATCTGGGTCGCTATACCCACAACGAGTCCCCACCCTCAGTCGTTTTCGATAAACCTGGAGAAGTCAGACTGTTCTGCGAAATTCACAATCATATGCGATCCACCATCCTGATTCTTGAAACACCTTACTTCGGTTTAACGGACCCGGAAGGCAATTTCACCATCGAAGGAATTCCCCCGGGCAAGTATACCCTTCACGCCTGGATTGATCGAAAGAACGTATTGGAACAACCCCTGGAATTAAAACCAGGCCTCACCGAAGGAATTCACCTGACAAAACCTTAGTCCAATCCTTAAGCAAATAATAACAGACTGACCTTATTCTCATCAGAGTAGATTCCAAACGATTTCGATTTCCGATTCATGCTTCATTTGTCTTTCAGAACAAAACTGACTTTGGTGATGATCATTCTAGTGGGATTGGGAACGGGAGTCACCCTTACCCTTTCCCTTAAAAACCTGCGCGATACTTCGGCTGGCTACATCGACGATCTGGCTCAGTCTGAAGCCAAACTCTTCCTCAAGAAGCAGGAACTGGATACGGCTCCCATACGTGAAGCCTTGGTAAAGCTATCTATATCCACGAGATTCCATGCAGCACTGAGTGAGTATGAAGAGGACGAAGTTGTTTATTTAAGCATGTTCGGCCAACTGGATACCCGAAATGTTGTAGATGATAATTCGGATCTATTCCGTATCATCGATTCAAAAAACAATTTCCTCATCACAACGAATTCGGAGGCTGGCTTGACAGAAAATTTTGGAGAATTTCCATGGGAAAAGAAATTGTTATCGGCAACCGCAATACTGTCGGATTCTGAAATCAGTAAGGAATCCGGGTTTCTCACCATCCAGTCACCGGAGGGAATTTCCGTTCTCCACTCTGTTATGACCAGTCGAATCTATGATGATTTCGATGAAGTTTTTTTCGGTTTCCTCGCCGTCCTGTCTCCTGCTTATTCAGGAGAATCCAACGCGACGATTAAGGACGAATCAAATATGATCAACGGAATCTTTGTAGAAGAGCAACTGTTTCAGGATGACCTTACACCCGATTCCAGGAAGATGGTTGAAAAGCGGATCCAGGTGAATCAGGTTGGAAAATCATTCGCCGCCATCCCCGTAGAGGACTCTCAACTCCAATTCTCAAATCGATCCTATCCGCACCGTGTTCTGATGACTCACCTGAATCCAGGAGGTGCGTTTCCTCCGGCTTATTTCGTGAGTTTATATGATCTGGAAGAATCAACGAGGCAGGAAGAAGATCTGAAAGCAAAAACCCTGTTGTCTGGCAGCCTCTGTATGATGGTCGCGTTGGTGCTCAGTTTGGCCCTTTCCCACGGCCTATCCATTCCGATTCGCGAACTGGTAAAAGGAACTCAAGAGATAAAAAACCGGAATTTCGACACAAAAGTACCGGTAAGAACTCATGATGAACTCGGGCAATTGGCTACCTCCTTCAATGAAATGGCCGTGGGGCTTGGCATGGCTGAAAAATATCGGAATGTTCTGAACATGGTGACCGATAAAAATGTTGCCGAGGAGTTGCTTCAAGGCAAACTGAACCTCGGAGGTGAGGTTCGAAGAATCAGTGTTCTCTTTTGCGATATTCGAGGATTCACCAGTATGACTCAAGGCATGGCACCACCTCGCGTCATTGAAATGCTCAATGAGCACATGACACGAATGACCGAAGTGGTTTATCGATATCAGGGAGTGGTTGACAAGTTTGTTGGGGATGAAATCATGGTGATTTTCGGCGCTCCGAAGTCTCATGAAAACGACTCACAGAATGCCGTCTTATGCGCCGCAGAAATGGTAAGTGAACGGCACCTGTTGAATCAGACATCGGAATTCAATCAAATACGAATCGGGATCGGGATCGCCACCGGAGAAGCGGTTGCGGGTTGCATGGGATCAAGTGATCGCATGGATTACACGGTTTTGGGTGAGACCGTAAACCTAGCGGCCCGCCTTTGTGGCAAGGCTCCGCCACAGGAGGTTTTGATCGACCAGGCTACTCACATTGATACCAAGGAAATGCTGCCATCCGATCCCGTGGCAGATCTGGATTTAAAGGGTTTTTCCGATGCGATCCAAGCCTATCAACTGATTCCGAACGAATCGGAATCAAAACAGACATAAGTATTTCAATAGCTCCCGACATGGAAAGAAAGACTGAACAATCAAATTTCAATCCGGTGAACCCAAAAGACCTGGAAAGACTAGCATCGAGATTTAAGGTTGGTCCGGGTTTGGGAAGGCTGCTGGGCTACGGAATGATGCTCCTGACCCTAAGTGCCTTTGCTCAAATGGAGTGGTTGGATCAGGTCGAAAATCACCTGCAATGGGAATCCCCGGAAGGAAATATCCGCACCAAAGTCAGCGGAATCCTGGACATGGAAGGCTATTACATTGACCAGGAACCACCTGCACTGATCTCCAGTGACGACACGTTTTTCTTTAATCCCCGACTGAGCCTGTTTCTGGATGCAGAAATTGGAGAACATATCTATGCCTTTGCACAGGTTAGAGCCGATCAGGGTTTCGATCCGGACTACAATGGTAAATATACCGCCCGCTTCGATGAATACCTTATCCGCTACAAAGCCTTTTCCGATGAACATTTGAATTTCCAAGTCGGAAAATTCGCGACCGTGGTCGGAAACTGGACGCAGCGACATGACAGTTGGAACAATCCATTCATTAATGCTCCCCTGGCCTATGAGAACGTTACCACCATAACAGATAAAACCGTTCCCGGTGGACCGGCAGGTTTTCTGGGAAGAAAAAACTTTACTGACAACAAGCACACCTGGTTGCCGTTGATCTGGGGACCGGCCTACACCTCCGGTCTTTCTGTTTTCGGAACCGTTCAGAAATGGAGTTACGCCTTTGCGGTGAAGAATGCCTCCATTTCAAGCAGCACCTCCAACTGGGATGGCACCGATCAGAACTGGTCGGATCCAACCTACAGCGGTCGGATAGGATACCGACCCAACATGAATTGGAATCTGGGATCCTCATTCAGTGTCGGTCCCTACCTCAAAGATCAGGCCGTTCCTTTTCTGAGTGCGCCGGGTCCGAGTGCTTACGTCGGCGGTCCAGCGACTATCCTGAAGAGTTCGGGTAAAGGCATCGAAGACTATCTGCAAATCACCTTAGCACAGGATATCAGTTTTGAGTGGCACCATCTTCAGTTATGGGGTGAGTTGTTTTTGTCCCGGTTTGAAGTGCCCAACGTAGGCGATGCCGATACGATGGCCTATTTTCTGGAAACAAAGTACAAGTTCAGCCCATCATTCTCAGGAGCGTTGCGTTGGAATCAGCAGCTATTCGATGAAATCAAGGATGGAACCGGCGGGCACCAACCTTGGGATCGAGATGCATGGAGAGTTGACACGGCTGCAGCCTATCGATTCAACCGCCACTTACAGGGAAAACTTCAATACAGTTATTTCAACCAGAATGGAGAACAGGACCAGGGGGAACAGATGATAGCTGCTCAGTTGACCCTCCGCTTTTGATTATTGAGTAAACCCTCAAGTCACGTGCCAACGATTTTCTCCGGTTTGAATCGAAATGGCTTCGGACAGGAGCGCCAACGCTTCACTTTTAACCAAAACCCCCACCAGTATTTGGTTACCTTTGGTTGAGACGACTGGAATGTTTCTGATATCAGTAGAGAGAAGTTCAGGAAGCACTTCGATCAGAGATTGATGCGGAGTAAACTTAAGGGGCACGGGTTTCATCACGTCGTAGGCAATGACACTATTCAACTCACTGCCCATGTGAAAATACTCCTTGAGATCATGGAGCTCCACCATTCCGGCAAGGCGGTTTTCTGCTTCGATCACAAGAATATAATTGTAGGTGCTCGTCAGAAACCTTTGCGTCATCGTGTCAAACGAAGCATTCTGCTTTAAAGGGGGAACCGGGTCCTGCATCAGGTCTCCGACCTTGAATTGGTTCGCGGATCCGATCAGCGGGCGTTCCCGATTGCCAACCAATCCTTTCAATCTCAAGGGTTCATCATAAATGGAATTCGCATAAATTCTTTGCGCGACGAGTGCCGACACCGCACAAGCCAGCATCAGTGGCGGCATTAATGAATAATTGGCCGAGAGTTCAAAACCCATTATCAAAGCCAAAAGAGCCGAATGAGTGGTCGCCGCCAGAACACTCCCCATTCCCACAATTACAAATACGCTGATCGGCAAATCCGTTGCCACTCCCAACTTCTGCATTAATACACCCGTCAAACAACCGGTACAGGCACCAAAGAATAAGGTCGGGGTAAAAACGCCTCCTACGGCCCCGGCACTGAAAACAATCGCCGTCAATATTAGTTTGGCCCCAAAAAGGCTCACCAGATAATCCAAATCATACGATTGCCCGATCTCAATATTCAACATGCGGTTAATCGGAGAAAAACCATTGCCCAGGACTTCCGGAACCAAAACGGCAACCAATCCAGTCAGTAATCCGGCAATCCCGATTTTTAAATATATCGGGATGTGAATCTTCTGAAATCCAACCTGAAAACCATGTAACAACTTTAAAAACAGTGCGCCTACTACTCCGGAAAGAATTCCCAGAACAAGAAACGCCGGAAGCTGCCCCAAACTGTTGAAAAGAAAAGTAGTCGGCGCTTCAAATCTTGACTGAATCCCAAAAAAACTGCGGGAAATTATGGAGGCAATCACCGAAGAAAAAATCAGGGGACCAAATAAGCGCATGGAAAAATTCCCAAGAACGATCTGAGCGGCAAATACGGCACCGGCAATCGGTGCGTTGTAGGCGGCAGACATCCCGGCAGCCGCACCGCAAGCAACAAGCAATCGGAGGCGATAGGGATGCCAATGATGCCACTGACCCCACTTAGAGGCAATAGTCGCCGTCAGTTGAGTAATCGCACCTTCACGTCCAACCGGAGCTCCTGAACTGATACTGAATAGCGATGAAGCCGCATTGAGCAATCCCCTTCCAAATGAAAGTTTTCCATTTCCTGCCTGGACTACCTCCAACAGGTTGCCTGACCGGGGACTTCGTCGAGTCTGCAGCCCGAAATATAGAATCAGACCCGCTATCAAACCTCCCACCGTTGGAATCGCTATGGTCTCCCACCAAGGTAGGGCATTGCCTGCGGCAATCGGATCGCCTTCGCTCCTCATGAGCGTTAACTGGAGCTTGCGGTTGAAGAAATCGAAGCAGGCATTCGTCAGGCCTCCGATAACACCGACGCCCCCGGCCAAAATAAGATGAATCGTTTCTTCATTGAAACGAAACGTCTGCCGGATTGTCAGAATATTTTTCCAGTGACGACTTAAAAATCCTTTGAGACTTTTCATGGTCCCGCATCGATTCCGCTCTCTAGCTACTTCAGTCTCTTTATGTTACGATTTAATGAATGAATGTGTCAGGTTTATTCGTCAATAATTACAGCTTTTTCCAAAGCAGGCGAATCCAGCCCCCTGCTTCCCATTAAACTATGCCTCTAGTCGAACTTAAAAACATCTCGAAAATCTACCACTTGGGAGGTGAGGAAATCCGTGCATTGGACGATGTCTCTCTGAACATAGAGGAAGCAGAGTTCATTTCAATCATCGGCCCTTCCGGCAGTGGAAAATCGACCTTAATGCATATTTTAGGTTGTCTCGACTCCCCTACCCACGGATCTTTAGAACTCGATGGCACCCAGATAGAAAAGGCAAGCCCACGTCAGCTTGCACAGATCAGAAACAGGAAAATTGGTTTTGTTTTCCAGTTTTTCAATCTTCTTCCAAAATTAAATGTTTTGCAGAACGTTGAATTACCTATGATTTACAGCGGTTTTAATTCCAAACAACGTCGAGAAAAAGCGATGGCAGCTTTGAAAAAGGTCGACTTGGAAAACCGATCCAAGCACCGTCCATCTCAATTGTCAGGCGGGCAACAGCAACGGGTCGCCATCGCTAGATCCATCGTCAATGATCCCAGAATCATTTTTGCCGATGAACCGACGGGAAACCTGGACTCGAATACCGGGGAGACAATCCTGAATATGTTTCGGGAATTAAATCGTGATGGCCGCACCATCGTGTTGGTAACTCATGACCCGGAAATTGCCGCCATCACACCTCGGCGAATTGAAATTCGCGATGGCAAGATTGCCAAAAACATCAACCGTAAACTGGCGGGTCAAGAGAACAGGAATTTGACGTCGGTCAAAAACTGACTCGTCAATCGTCGTCCTGGCTCACCAAGCAGAAACTCCGATGATTCGGGTCTTTTCATCTGAACTGATCTGCCCCGGTGAACATGACGAAACTACGGTCGGCCGGACATTTATAAATACCCGATGATTTGGTGTAAGCTGCCAGAACAGCGAGTTCCGGATTAAGGAGATTTTCCTGATGGGTATTGGCACCATTCCCTCCATTGAAATCCATCCAACCACGTAGCCACCACGCATGTGCCGGCAAAACACCATTTTCATCATCCGCATACATACCGAAAGCTAATTGCAATTGCCTCAGATTATTCATGCAACTGATTCCCTGGGCTTTAGTTTTCGCTTTCCCCAGTGCCGGCAGAAGCATGCCGGCCAGTATCGCGATGATGGCTATTACTACCAGCAGCTCTATCAGGGTAAACCCACCTCGTCGCATCTCTATAGATTTCAGGTTCATTCTTCTCATTACCTTCCAGAATACTCAATGGGGCTTTTTCGTCTATCATTGATCTCGCCGGAAACAGAACCTTGAATTCCCCGTCTCCCTAATATCTATTAAAAGAGGCTGCCAATGGAAGCGGCAGGTCAAGGTAGACAATTTCAAATGAAATCCGAAGAGGTCACCTCATTTTTTTGCTGAGGACCATCGTCCTGAATTCAAGGAACACCCTCGATTTAGCTTTACATATATTGAATAAAGCAGGTTACTTTTGTACTGCATCACAAAACAAGGATCCTTCTATGAAGGTCGGGAAGGCCCACCTTACATTCGCTACAGGGTTCGTATCTGGAAATGAAAAAACATCAATGGTTCTTCAAGAAGACCCGCACCCTTTTCTGTATCGGTGCGACCTCGATTTTGCTCACAAGCCAATCGGTTCGATCCGATCTGGTCTTGGACGGGAATTTCAACGACTGGGATGCGTCATCCGCGGTTTCGGTGGAGGATCCAAGTGACCTGCTGGACTCCAGCGGGGACATTCGAATGATTCAGGCTGCTTTCCAGGATGGAAAGCTGTTTTTAAGAATGACTGTGGAGGGAATATTTGCCCCTTCTGTGGACGAAACCCCGACGGATTTGAAAAACCGGTATTATTACCACTGGCTGGTGGATACGGACAACAATCCGGCAACCGGCGTCAGCAATACCGAATATGAAGGAAATCTCACAGGCCTTTCCAACCCAGTCGGTGCCGATCTCTTCATTCAAATCGGTTGGCGCAACGGGGCTCCGGACAATGTTTATGCTTATGACCCTCTGACCCAAGAAACGCTGATTGTCGACTACGCCTGGACTGCGGCGGGCAATTCCGTCGAAGCCGCCATTCCCATCGCAGCCTTGAACCTCGCTGAAGGCCAGACCATCGGGCTATCGGCGTTTCAGGAAGGTGCCTCGGACGGTTGGTCTGTGGACTGGATCGAATCAGCGGAGTTGACCTTAAGCGGTGTCTCCAGACGCTTCACCGTGGATGGTGAATTCGGAGACTGGCAGGGCGCCGATGGAGGTCCGATTGTTCTCGTAGTTGAGGATCCGTCCGACTTACCGGACAGCAGCGGTGATATCCGCAGTATCTCCGCCTCAGTCGAAGGCGAAAACTTAATTCTCTGGATGTCCGTCGAGGGAGTTCCAACGCCGTCCGAGGACGAGACGCCGGAAGGCAAAAGTAATCGTTACTACTACCATTGGCTTCTGGATACCGACAACAATCCGGCAACCGGCGTCAGCAACTCCGAATATGAAGGCAATCAAACCGGACTCAACAACCCGATCGGAGCTGACA
Organism: Verrucomicrobiales bacterium; assembly: GCA_012959985.1. Taxonomy (GTDB): domain Bacteria; phylum Verrucomicrobiota; class Verrucomicrobiia; order Limisphaerales; family DUCD01; genus DUCD01. Next base: position 13,084 of record DUCD01000501.1, read on the forward strand.
TTTTCGTCCAGGTGGGTTGGAGGAATGGAGATTCCGACGACATATACGCCTACAACCCTTTGAACCAGGAAACATTGATTGCGGATTTCGAGTGGGCCAGGGATGGCGACACTTTGAGAGCCGTCGTCCCTCTCACAGCATTGGGCCTCAATGCCGGGCAGACCATCAGTGTCTCGGCATTTCAGGAAGGCGCCTCCGATGGGTGGATGGTGGATTGGGTCGAGTCCGGTGAATTGACCATCACCGCCGCCACTTCAGATCGACCGGTCGCTTCGATTGACGATCCGAGCGACCTGCTGGACAGCAACGGAGATATCCGCAACATCACCGCCTCTGTCGAGAACGGTCTGCTTCAGCTTTCCATGACTGTGGAAGGAACGCCTGTCCCTTCGGTCGAGGAGACTCCGGTAGATCTAAAAAACCGCTACTATTATCACTGGCTTCTGGATACCGACAACAATCTGGCAACCGGCGTCAGCAATTCCGAATATGAAGGCAATCTGACCGGACTTAATAGCCCAATCGGAGCCGATATTTTCGTCCAGGTGGGATGGAGTGATGGAGCCCCCGACGACATCTATGCCTATGACCCGTTGACCCAGGAAGAACTCATTGCAGATTTCGCCTGGCAACGGGACGGCAACACCCTTTATGCCCAGATCCCATTGGATGCGTTGGGCCTGAATCCCGGACAAACCATCAGTGTTTCCGCTTTTCAGGAAGGCGCCTCGGATGGTTGGGCCGTGGATTGGATTGAATCCGCGGAGTTGACCATTTCAGATTCGGCTCCAGGTGTCGCAGCGGCCACGGTGGAGGATCCGGTGGATCTGTTGGATCCGAGCGGCGACATTCGCCTAATCCAGTTTGTCGTAGAAAATGGCAATTTGTTTCTACGAATGGATGTGGAGGGAACTTTCGCCCAAGATCCGGCGGACACTCCAGTCGAGCTCAAAAACCGATACTACTACCACTGGTTGATTGACAGTGACAACAACCCGGCCACCGGAGTCAGCAATTCGGAATACGAAGGCAATTTGACCGGATTGAACCGACCTATCGGAGCGGACATTTTCATTCAGATCGGTTGGCGTGATGGAGCGCCGGATGATGTTTATGCCTACGATCCACTCACCCAGGAGGAATTGATTAAGGATTTCGAGTGGGCGGCTTCGGGAGGAACGGTTGAGGCTTCCATCCCCCTGGAAGCGCTCGGATTGACCCTCGGTCAAACCATCAGTGTTTCCGCGTTTCAGGAGGGAGCTTCAGACGGTTGGGCGGTTGACTGGATCGAATCGGTGGAATTAACCTTGAATGAAACCAGCGCCTCCGGAGTGATTCTGAAAACCCAGATTATCGCAAATGGTTACGGGGTAACCCTAACCATTGAGGATAAGGAAAGCTCAACAGTGGATCCATCATCCGTCAGGATTGAAGTTGACGGGGAGCCTATCGCCATTGAGGTCACCAAAGATGGAGCCATCACCACCGCGTTCGGCCGATTTCCGGAATGGTTGGCGTCCGATTCGGAACATGTGCTGACATACAGTTATTCTTTGGAAGGGAATCTGGCTTCGGTCAGCGCTCAGGATTTTCCGTTCACTGTGAATTCCTACGAAATCTTCAAGGCCGAAAATGCGGTCGATTCGGTGAACATTTCCGAGACAGGTTTTATCGCCAATTTATCCCAGGTCACCAGTTTCCAATCCGGTGTGCTCAGTCTTCATAACAACAATAGCGACCTAGCCGAACTACAGCTCGCCGGAGAACTGACGGATGAATTTGGTCAGCCGCTTCTGAACGAAGCTGCCGACGATCTGGTTGGGTGGGTAATACACTCGGTCAATGTCTCCGGAGTGCTGAACTGGTATGAAGACGCGCCGGATCCTACCGGAAACTTCAAGGAAACGAATGGATTCGATGATGACTTCATCCCGAGAGTTCCAGGTTGGGGAGGCATCGGCGCCGAGGGAATCGTCGACGAAATCCTAACCTACCTGGAACTGAAAGCAGGCTATCATACTTTGGCGCTCAATACGACCGGCGGGTTCAAAGCCTCCACCGGAACGGCGCCGGCCGACAAATTCAGCGCCGCCGTCGGGGAATATAACGGTAGCCGGGGTTACTCCTACGAGGGCGACCACTATTTCGACATCATTGTCGAGGAAGATGGGTTTTATCCTTTCAGATTGCTGTGGTTCCACAGTCAATTCACCAAGGAAGGGGCTCAGCTGGAATTCTTCTCGGTTGAGGGAACCGAGAAGGTCCTGATTAACGACACTTCAAATCCCAATTCCATCAAAGCGTTCCAATCTGCGACTAACGCCCGTCCCTACATCAATCGGATTCATCCCATTCCCGGGGCAACCAATGCGAGCGAGGATTCAATGGTTGAAATCGAAATCGAAGCGGGTGATATCGGAGTGGTCTCCGGTTCAATTGCTCTGTCGATTAATGGAGAGTCGGTCACCCCTCAGGTTTCTGAGAATGGAGGTACTATCAGCGTATCCTACGATCCACAGGGTCTGACCTTGGGCGAAACTTACGAAGTCGGTCTGAGTTATGATCTTGATACTGATCCACCGACAACTCGATCTGAAACCTTCGAATTCGGGGTTCATACCGATGCCGCTGTTTTATCCGTCGACTGGGCTACCCCCGTCGGCACCGGTTCCGGTTCGGGATTCAAGGCTAGAAGCGCCCAATCCAGTTCAGCACGCGAAAATACTACCGCCGCCGCTGAAGTTCAGCTCGCCGGCAATCCGGATTTGTTCTCCGGAACCGCCACCCTGCCGTTCATCAATCTCAGTCGAGATGATTTCGGACAGGAAGGCTTCTTCATTGACGATACCAGCATGGTGGCAAGCTCACTGATGAGTCCTGACAACTCGGATAATATATCCATGGAGTTCATCACTTACCTTGAACTTTCAGCAGGACCACACACCTTAGGAGTCAACAGTGATGATGGCTTTCGAGTAACGGCAGGACGTTTAGCCGAAGATAACACGATTGAGGTGGGGGTCTTCGAGGGCGGACGTGGAGACAGCTTCGATGTTCAGAGCTTGTTCGATGTCATTGCCCCGGTGGACGGAGTTTATGCGTTCCGAATGATCTGGTACAATGGCGGCGGCGGTGCCAGTGTTGAATTGTATTCCTATGATCGTGAAACCAAAACGCCGACATTGGTCAATGATCGAGCCAAACCTGGGTCGATCAAGGCCTACACCTCACGGACCGAGGAACCGACCATTCCCGAGCCGGAACCTCCTGCGATCCCAACAATCAGTCTCACCCAGAATGGAGGAGAAATCCTGATCGAGTGGGTGGGGAATCTGCAAAGCGCAAGCTCGGTCGATGGCCCGTGGACAGATGTCAGTTTGAATCAAAGCCCGCTGTCCATCTCGGTTTCTGACACCGAAGGAAATCACTTCTATCGATCCACTTCTGAATAGTCTGTTCGCGTTTCAGTCTTAATTTATTAAAAACAAAAGCTGTGGTTCATCACCGCAGTTTTTTTTTGCGTACTAATCCCGAAATACTATGTAAAATTGAATCCCAGAATTGTTGACATCAGCATGAGAGGGGCACTACAGAAAGCTGTTTCGAATCCACTCATTCCAGTAGAACTGAAAGATGATCCGAATTGATTGCCTACCAAGTTATATCTGTTTACCGATCTGCCAATGCCAATACCGGAAAGCGAGGCGTTTTAGATCTTCCAGAATGAGGTAATTGATGGGAATCAGGAACAAGGTGATAAAGGTGGCAAACAGGATTCCCCATCCCAGTGAGATGGCCATTGGGATGAGAATTTGTGCCTGAGTACTTTTCTCCATCATGATGGGCATCAACCCCACAAAGGTTGTAAACGAGGTCAGAATGATAGCTCGGAACCGAGCGGTTCCCGCAGTTCTCACCGCCTTGCCCAGGCTCATCCCTTCGTTTCTCTTCCGATTAATGTAGTCCACTAATACCAGACTGTCATTGACGACCACACCGGACAAAGCCAACATTCCGAACAGACTCATCATACTGATGTTATGCCCACAGATAAGATGTCCGAGTATCGCCCCTGCAATTCCAAAAGGTATAACCGACATCACGATACCGGGTTGGAGGTAGGATTTGAATGGGATGGCCAGCAGGGCATAAATAATAAAAAGAACCCCGATCGCCCCTACCGCCAGACTGCCAAAGGAGTCCGACTGCTCCCTTGCTTCTCCCTCAAGTGTATAGCTCATCCCATGGTATTGGTTGACAATCTCAGGTAAAATCCGGTTCAAATCCTCCTTGATGACGCCGAGATTTGCAGTCAGAACATCGGCATCAGCCGTTACACTCACACTGCGGTTTCGATCGATACGTCGGATTGTAGAGAATCCTCTTCCCATATGTGCCTCTGCAACGTTGGAGAATGGCACTTCTGTGCCATCTCGAGTTCGAATCCGCATGGTCGAAAGATTCGATAGCGATCTACGTTCGGACAGGGGATAGCGGACCATCACACGAATGTCATCCCTGCCCCGTTGTATCCTCTGTGCTTCAGCCCCAAAGAATGCCTGTCGGGTCTGACGCGCCAAATCCGACATGGTCAAACCGAGCAATTCCGCTTCCAACTTGATGTTGAGTTTCACTTCCTGTTTCCCATCCTGATACGAATCGGTGATGTCGAACAGATCCGGATATTGTGACAGGTGCTCCTTGATCTGATCTGAAGCTTCGGAAAGTTTATCGAAATCGGGCCCGGTGAGTTGCACATCAATAGGATTGCTGGAAGGCCCGATTTGAGCTCGGAAACTCAGATCCTGGGCACCGGGAATTAAACCGATCAACTGCCTCCATTCCTGGACCAGTTCCGGAGTGGATAAATCCATACCACGTTCCTCGGGTGGAATAATGCGAAAGGAGATTTCTCCAACATGTGATAGACCACTTGCGCCGCCTCCCCCGAACGGACCACCCGTCCTCGTTCCCCCTTTGCTCCCCGTAGTGCTGAGGATATTTACAATGAGACTGTCTCCGCGTTTCGGATCGATGTATTTTTTCTGTAGTTTCTGGGCGGCCGCCTGGATTCGTTGAATATGTGTGGAAGTAATCTCAATCGGAGTGCCCTGAGGCATGGTCAATTGAGCCGTTGCCGTCGTGCTGGCAATCCGTGGAAAGAAAACAAAATTCATCCGGTTGCTGAACAATAATGTAAAAAGAAAAATACAGATGGCGCTGAATATAGAAAGCGTGAGATAGCGGTTTTTCAGGGACCATTTCAATGAAGGTTGATAGATATAGCGGGCGAAATTCTCCAGCCCATCGGCAAACTTCATCTGAAATCGGGAAAATCGATTCTGGTTCTTTCTGGAATCCCTGCCGACGCGAAGGTGTCGCAGATGGTTGGGCAGTATCAGTTTGGACTCCACCAGCGAAAACAACAACACCGGAATAATAACAATCGGAATCTGGGCAAATATTTTTCCACGGGTTCCCTCAACCATCAACAGAGGGGTAAAAGCGGCAACGGTTGTCAGGATTCCGAAGACAACGGGCACAGCCACTTCGTGAGTGCCCTGAATACAGGCGTGCGTGGAATCTTCACCGTGCTGTAGATGGGTGTATATATTTTCACCGGTGACGATGGCATCATCCACCACGATGCCTAGAACAAGTATGAATCCGAAAAGGCTGAAAATGTTGATGGTTACACCGAGGTAAGGCATCAGAAAAATAGATCCCATGAAAGCAACAGGAATACCGAGACATACCCACAACGCCAAAGAAAACCTGAGAAACAGCGTTAACACTAAAAAGACCAGGAAGCCTCCCTGAAGGGCACTGGAGGTCAAGGTATGGAGACGAGCTCGGACGATTCTTGAACGGTCATTCCAATAGGTTAAGGTGACTCCTTCCGGCAAACTGGACTGGCGCTCATCAAGGTAAATCTTAACATCTTCCGCGAGGTCAATTGCATTCTGATCCCCAACCCGGGAAACATCGATCAGTACACAGGATTCACCGTTGAACTCCGCATACAAAGGCGTTTCGTCAAACCCGTCGATCACATCGGCAATATCGCCAATGGTCAGCCGCGTTCCATCCGGTCGGGAAATCAGCACGATCTCCTCAAAATCCTTTTGAACATAGGCCTGACCTTTTGTTCTGAGGAGAATTTCACCGGCTTTGGTTTTGATGACGCCCGCCGGTAAATCGATGGATGATCGAGAAACTGCCTGAGCCACAGCTTCCAGGGTCAGCCCGTATTGCCTCAAATTCTGTTCGGAAACTTCAATGGCTATTTCATACGGGCGTACTGCTTTCAGGCTGACCTGAGTGACCGTGGGCAAGGAACTGATTTCATTCCGGACCATCTCTCCAAGTTCCCGAAGATTTCTCTCATTCATATCAGCAGAAAGCACCACGGTAATAACAGGACTGGTCCGCTTCGCCAGGCTGATAATCGGTTTTTCCGTATCCACTGGAAAAGTATTGATCGCATCCACACGATTCTTTATGTCGTCTAGAAGTTCCCGCGGCTCATATCCTTTCTCAATTTCAATAGCGACCGAGCCTGCACCTTCGGCAGCAGTCGATCGGATATGTTTAATCCCTTCCAGATCCTGTATGGCCTCTTCAATCCTGATGACAACACCCTCTTCAGATTCAAAGGGGGTCGATCCTCGATAAGGAACGGTAATATTGACGATATCCAGTTCGAAATCGGGAAAAACCTCCGTAGAGATTCGCTGCATCAGGGAGCTGACACCTGCAACGACGATCCCGATCATGAGAAGGTTGGACGCAACTCCGTTTCTAGCAAACCAGGCAATCATTTCTTTGGCTTCTGTCCTTTCCTTCCAGCAACGGGTATAGGGGGAGGTTCTCCTTCAATGTGGACCATAACCTGAGCTCCATTGGCAGCAAATGGTAACGAAGTGATACAAAGCACGTCGCCCTCCTGAAAGCCATCTTTGACGATGTCGACATCCTCAGCATGGATTCCTTCAAGTGGTTGAATCTTTGTCCGTTGGATTTTGCTGTTGGAATCAATCAGTAACACTTCCTCATCCGGATAAACTGAAGATTTTGGAATAACAAAAACATTTTTTAACACTTTCCCGAATATCTCAGCAGTCACGTACTGCCCTACTCTCAACGGCGGCCGCCCTGAATCATTTTTCCCATAGGGATCAACCACTTGAGCCACCACAAACAGATGGCGACTTCTAGTATCAAATACCCCCTCTGCTCGAATGATACTCCCTTCCCACACGACTTCTCGGATTCCAACTTTTCCGTGTAATTTGACAGATACGGGTTTGACAGCCGCTACTTCGCCCTGACCTCGATATTCCTCCGGCAAATCAATATAATCCAACTGTTGATTGGTAAGTGGAATTCGAATCTCGGCATAATCCACTGCAAAAATAACGGCAAGAACCGTTCCCGGGGTAACAAACTGTCCGACATCCACCTGCTTTTTCATGATGCGCCCCGCGTAGGGTGCGGTGATACGCGTTCTTTCCAAATTCCGTTTCGCCTGACCCACACGAGATTCGGCAGAAGAAACAGCCGCTTGGGTCTGCGCCAACTGCGGTTTACGCAACGTCAACGCCGTTGGTTGCCCGCCATCTCCCAGACGATTCCAATCTTCAATGGCTTGCTGATGACGCGCTTCTTCCTGCTCCAAAGCATTCTGAACCTGGGCCAAAGCTGACTCGGCCACCATCACCGCAGTTTCATAATCGTACGGTTCAATTTCTATCAAAAGGTCGCCTTCTTCGAAAAAACCTCCTTCGCGGAATGAAGGAGAAATACCCAGAATCTTCCCACTGATTTCAGAAATCAGAGTGCTGCGGGTTCTGGCGGAAACCGTTCCATAGGACCGAAGTCTTACCTGATAATCCTGAGATTCCAATCGAACTGCCTGAACGGAAGTCATGGAAGAACTCTTCGGATGCCTTTTGGGCTCCGGTTTGGTAGCCATTAAATAGGCCGCAATTCCAATGGCAGTTCCCAATACACCAATGGGCAATAGAATTCTGAAAATATTCATTAACAATTGTTTATTACAAATCGAGTGTTCTACTTTCTACAACACTTCTCCGGATCCATAGAGTATTTTCAATGCTTCGGTTTCCTTGCCCTTCCCCTCCACCTCGTCGGTTCCTTCTGATCCGCTCTGTCCGGATGGGAAGAATTCCCCTCCCAGAGCAAGATACAAATCCAGTCGAGTTTGGAGACGGGCGTTGGTTAACTGAATCAATGAACTCTTTGAATTGAAGGAACGTCGCTGTGATTCCAAAACCGTGATCACGTTTCCAAGACCACGCTGATATTGTTCCCAGGCAAGACTCTCTGCATTAATGGATTCGTCAACGGCCAGTCTCAGAGCTTTTTCCTCTTTCCGGAGAAAGATAGCATCGGTTAACAAGGTCTCCACTTCTTGAAAAGCCAGGAGAACTGATTGAGAATAACTGAAAAATGCCCTGTCGACCTGAGCATCCGAGAAACGGATTTGAGAAAGTAAACGCCCACCTTGGAAAACGGGCTGAGCAAGATTTCCGGCAATATTCCAAGCAATCCGTTCGGCATCTAATAGATCCTGCAAATCGGAACTGGAACTCCCCCCCCTGCCGGTAAGGCTTATATTGGGAAGCAGATCCTTCCGGGAAGCTTTCCCTCTTTCCAGGGCTGCAGCCAAGTACCGCTCTGAGGCAGCCAATTCGGGACGTCGACTCAGCAACTTAGAAGGAAGACCGACCGGAACCGGTTGATTCAGTGCAGGCAACTCATCAGCAATAGCAATTTCATTGGAGGGGTATCGTCCCAACAACACTTCAAGCGAACGCGCCGCGGCGGAGCGAATACGCCGTCGCCTATTCAAGGCACTCCTTGCGGCTTCGACATTGGCCCGGGTCAGATGCACGTCCAGTGGGGAAGTGATTCCTCGGCGATATCCGTTTTCCACAATTTCCTGGTTGGATTCAAATGTATTCAGGGAATCCTGAGCCAATTCAACCTGAAGCTCGGATTCGACGGCATGGAACCAGAGCTTCAGTGTATTGGCCGCGAGTGAAAGTCGTGCGGCACGGTAGAACTCCTCTTCAGCTTCAAAATCGGCAAGAGCTGCCTGAGTTCGGTTCTTCAAACGCCCCCAGAGATCAACCTCCCAGAACACCCCTATTCCTAGATTGGATCGATTCTGATGGCTTGTATCGATTTTGCCACCGGGTAATTCAAAAACCTGCTTGGAACGACCCGTTGACGCATCAACATTCAGCTGAGGAAACTGGAAAGAAGAAACGATTCCCGTTTCAGCCATTGCGGCCTTAAGCCGAGCCGCCGCTGCCTGTAGATTGTAATTGTGCTCCAACGCTTCCACCACCAATTGATCCAGAGTTGGGTCATTGAAATCCAAAAGCCATCCTCTGTTCCTAAAGGGTGACATCTCCGTATCGGCGGAAAAATTTTCGGGCGATGCTATATCCAATAGTCCCGCTTGGTTATCCGGGGATACCGCACACCCTACTATTCCCAACAAAAACAGCACCGTACTAATGAGTTGTATTCGTGATATCATCTACATAAATGGAAGGCGGTTTTAAACCCCGGAACGTAGTGAAACTACTGCATAACTTCAAATCAAACTACCCAAACTTTTCAACTGTTATACTCTTACGCATCAAGTTTTCGGATTTAAACCTCGGAATTCTTCACAAACTTGATGCCGGGCAGAACAGGGTGCCTGAAGGTGGCCGCGCTGAGGCCGTTCATGGAAAATCACGTGTTTATACTCCATGAAAAGGTCCCGGTTCAGCGCCCCGGGCTTCAGGA
>DUCD01000501.1:22931-26643 GCA_012959985.1 Verrucomicrobiales bacterium
TATATTCCAGCCCATCAAGTCCGACAATTTCAGCCCCTGGGATTTTCCGAAAACTTGATGCCGATCAGTATAACTTGCTGAGTAAACAGGTCAAAGTTATGCTGAACGGAAATCATTTTATAGAGGACATGCATCCATGACATTTCAGCATCTGTTTCAGATATCCCCCTTCAAACGGCTCATCCCTTTCCTCATCGGAATCACAGCTCTGCTTGGACTCGATCTATTTTCTCAGGAATCGGGTTTCAAACCGATATTTGACGGGAAAACCCTAAATGGATGGGATGGAAACCACGCATTCTGGACGGTCAAAGAGGGAGCCTTGACCGGTCAGACCACATCTGAAAAACCAACTCAGGGAAATACGTTCCTAGTCTGGCGTCATGGTGAAATTGATGATTTTGAGTTGAAACTCGAATACCGGATTGTCGGAGGCAACAGCGGAATTCAATACAGGAGTTTCGAAAAGCCTGAAGAATGGGGCCAGTATGTTGTCGGCGGTTATCAGGCCGACATCGATTCAGGCACAACATGGTCGGGCACCCTTTACGGTGAACGATTTCGAGGCGTGCTCGCAAAAAGAGGTCAGAAAACTACTATCGGCTCCAACCATAAACCCGATGAAACCGGCATCATTGGAAACCCGGAAGTCCTTCAATCAAAAATTCATTCCGAACAATGGAATGAGTATCATATCATCGCAAAAGGTTTTCAGTTTATTCAGAAAATCAACGGAATCGTCATGAGTGAAAGTTTGGACGAGGATAAGGAAATGCGACGCCGAAGCGGAATACTGGCACTCCAACTGCATGCCGGTCCTCCGATGAAGGTGCAGTTTCGCAACATCCGTTTAAAACGTCTCCGAATGGACGATCAGAAGAAAATCGTCCTGGTATCCGGCCATCGCAGTCATGGTTATGGGTCTCACGAATTTAATGCAGGCAATCTCCTACTCGCGAATGCATTAAATACGAACATGCATCAAGTCCATGCCAGCGTCTATCTCAAGGGCTGGCCAATAGACCCCACCGCTTTCGATAACGCAGATGCGATCGTTTTATTTATGAACGGAGGCAAAGGACATTTGGCTATTCATGAAAACCGTTTGGACGAAATCGGTAAACTGATGAATCAAGGCGTCGGCCTCGCCTGCCTGCACTACGGAGTGGAAGTACCAAAAGAACAAGGCGGAAAAGAATTCCTCGATTGGATTGGTGGCTACTTTGAAGCCCATTGGTCGGTCAACCCACATTGGAATCTCACCCACCCTCAGCTGGCGACCAACCATCCGATTACTCGGGGTGTCGGCACTTTCGAGTGCAACGACGAATGGTATTACCACATGCGATTTCGGGAAAATATGGAAGGCGTAACTCCAATTTTAAGCGCTATCCCACCGGAAAGCACATTGAGTCGCCCCGATGGCCCTCATAGCGGAAACCCTCATGTCCGTGCCGAAAAAGGGCAACCTCAGATCCTTGCCTGGGCCAGGGAGAGACCGGATGGTGGACGCGGTTTCGGTTTCACTGGTGGGCATTACCACTGGAACTGGGCCAATGATCCATTTCGAAAAATGATACTCAATGCCTTGGCATGGACTGCCGGCGCAGAAATTCCAGCGAAGGGTATCATCAGCCCTACTCCATCCATCGAGGAACTGGAAAAAAACCAGGATTATACTCCTTCAAAGAAATTCAACCGGGCTGAAATGATCGAAAAAATCAGGCGTATGAATCGGTAGGGCTGGCGGTCTCAGCGCTCCGAAAAGCAGTATACGCTGTCCCCAGCGCATTTTCTGTGATTTCAGGTGAGGACAGCCCCCTACACTGAGAGGATTCGCCCCTTACTGCACACGGAAAACCCGTAATCCAGGTGGCAGTCCAGCAAACCCTGCCGAAGGACTCAGCTTAACGAGGTATAACCGATCCCCAACGTTGAAATTCTGCATCCAAAAACCCTGACTTACCCCACTTTGCAATAGTATCATTGACTCGCTTTAAGAGTTGGGAACTTTCGGGATGCACGGCCCAAGCCAGGTATTGGTTGTTGTTCAAGATGATTCTGGAATCGATAACACCATCGTCCTCATATACAGCTGCGAGCCAACGAATCACCGGAGAATCATGCACAAACAAGTCTATCTTCCCTTTCACCAAATCCTTTACAGCCGATTTTTTGGATTTGTAAGAAACACGTTTAATGGATCTGGAGACAGATTGGATATAGAAATCCCCATAGGTTCCCCGCTCAACCCCTATGGTATCATCTCCAAGAACTACATCCTGAGCAGAAAGAAATTTGTAGGCATCGGATCGTTTGACCAAGGCGGAAAGTCCTATGCGGATGTAAGGATTGCAGAATTTCACTCTGAAATCTCTTTGCGGAGTGAAGGCCATTCCGGACATGATAATGTCGAAATCTCCGCGCAACAGTCCGGATATCAGGTTTTCCTGTTTTGTTTCGACGAATTTCAACTCCATTTCCAACTCCTTGGTAAGACTCCGGGCTAAATCCGCCTCGATTCCTTTGATCTGCCGACCCTCTCGATAAATCAATGGAGGAAAATCAGAATGGATTCCAACTCTCAAGGTCGGGCGAGAGGATCCGACTCTGGTGGATCCGGAAGATGAATCAACCGATGATGCGGAAGAACCTGATCCAGTGCGTGGTGTTCCACAGCCCGTAAAAATGAGTAGAACGAAAATCAACAGCAACTGAAATCCGGATCTCGCTTTTTTCAACTTCATAAAATCACCACCTAATCTCTCTAAATCGTTGCAAGGTTTCTAATACAGGGCACACCTAAAAAAAAGCCCGAATTTCCTGTGGAAGGAAAATTCGGGCTAAAAGCCTTACAGCACAGACGAGTGCAAGAAAAGGAAATCAGGACTTCTTGGCAAAATGTTCTTTGGTATATTTGCCCTGACATTTCTCACAACAGAAATAGACCGCCTTGGTTGTTGTGAAGACAATTTTCTGTTCTCCATCAGCAGGTTCTCCACTGATCGGACAGGTTTTCGCTGTTTCGACCGCTTGAATTTTCTTTAAGAAGCCTTTTGAACATTTTTCGCAGCAGAAATAAACGGACTCACCGTTGTGAACCAATGAAAACTCCTTGGTCGCCGCTTTGCCACTGATCGGGCAAGTCTTTGGCCCCTTATTGGAAACGGTCAACTTGTTCTTCTTGATAAATTTTGCTTCGCATTTCGCACAGCAAAAATAGGTTACTTCAGACTTTGCATGCAGAATACGGGTTGAAGCAGCCACTTCCTTTCCGCTGATGGCACATTTGGCCTTCTCACTGCCAACGTCCGTGACATTGAGTTTCTTCTCATAAGCTTTCGGGCAATTATTACAGCAAAAACCTACTTCTTTGCCATTAATGTTCAGCGATACTTCGGGATTCACCGCTTTGCCTGAAATCGGGCAGTTAGCGTTTTTATCCGCCTGCAACCCAAGCGTCGCAATGAAGAGGATGGTAGAGATAACGGTAACTATTTTTTTCATATGAATCTAGGTTGATTTGTTTTCTTAATCCTGTGATTACCTTTACATATTCTGACCAGACTTTACCCAAAATCAACATAATTCTTAGACGATTCAAGCTATTCCGCTTAATTCGTAAGAGGAAATTTTGAGTGCATTTTAAGAATCCGCTTGATATAGACCTTGGAAACGTAATTATCAGAATGAAAAAGATGAAAAAAATTAT
>DUCD01000501.1:26668-29405 GCA_012959985.1 Verrucomicrobiales bacterium
GTTGATCTCCGTTGCCTTCTTAATGACAACTGGTTGCGGGACAAAATCTTCCGAAGGCGATCAATCGGAATCTGTCCAGGCAAAAACCGACAAGGAAATCATTGCAGAGCAAGTCGCAGCTTATCCTCTAAAGACTTGCGTAGTTACTGGGGATTCGCTGGACAGCATGGGTGAGCCTCTGGACTACGTTCATGATGGACGCTTGGTTCGATTCTGCTGCAAAAGCTGCATCGAAGAATTCACCGAAACTCCAGAAAAATTTCTCGCAATGATTGATACTGCCAGCCATGACCACGACAAAGCAGGTCATTCTGAGGGAGACGACCATGACGAAGGCCATTCCCATGACCCTGGTTCATCCGGGCACGAGGGTCATGATCATTAAACTGGATTAATACCATTGAGCATCAGGTCGCACATTAACGACCACTGACAACTTCCGGACAAGTCTTCCCCTGCCCCGTCGCCGCCGCAAAGCTGCACGGGGTTTTTTTTGAGAAATCCCCGTGAATTTTTCAAAAAAAATCCCTTCATCTTTTCATTTATGTTCCGATAAAATAGATAGTCGCGAAATCTCAGACGCATACCCTGTTCCGAATGAAAAACAGATGAATCATCAGGTCGATTCCAATAAACTCCTGCTGAAAAACGCCCAACTGAAAGAGAATGAATCCAGAATCGGAGAACGCACCTGAGAGTTGGAGGAAACGAATCAGAAGTTGAAGGAAGAGGTTCATCGAAACCGAAAATTAGCCCAGGAATTAAAAACCGCTGAATTTGAGCTGAAAGTGGTTAATACAGATCTCCTGAGTAGGAATCAGGAATTGGAAAAAGCCTAGGCCCGGACCTCCCGCTACCTCTTGGAAGCCAGGACTGTCAAACAAATCAAAGGTGATTTTCTGACAAAAATGGGTCATGAATTCCGTACCCCCTAAACGGAATCATGAACACGTCCAATCTACTTCTGGAGGGTTCCCTAGATGAAGACCAAGCCAATCTGGTAAACACAATCAAAGGAAGCAGTGATGCCCTGCTGGCAACCATCAGCGACATGCTGGATTTTTCAAAGATAGAATCAGGAAATCTGACCCTGGAAAACATCCGTTTCGATCTACGGGAAACCATTGAATCGGCATTGGATCTTGTCGCAGAGATCGCTCAATCGAAAACCTTGAACTGATCGCCGATCTCGACCTTGATCTTCCACAATATTTCCTCGGTGATCCGTTCCGCTTACGTCAGATTATTTTGAACCTCCTGGGTAATTCGATAAAATTCACCCATCATGGAGAAGTGCGCATGAGAGTCACTCAAATGGACGCAACGCATTCTCAACATCGGATCAGATTTGAAGTCCATGACTCGGGAATCGGCATAGATCAAGAAACTCAGAAATGTTTATTTCAACCCTTCGCTCAGGCCGATACATCCGCCTCTAACCAAGCCCGTGGAACCGGACTCGGTTTGGCTACTTGTCGGAATCTTGTTGATCTGTTGAACGGGTCGATCGGAATCACGAGTGATACGGGAACCGGATCGACTTTCTGGATGGGGCTCCCCTTTGGCACTACAAATCACTCTCCAAAGAAAGAATCCTTTGATCTCCGACCGATCAATCACCTAAGTCCTCTCATCGTTCACTCTAATAACAACGCACGTACCGCTTTAGATTACAGTATGGGAAAAATCGGTCTGAAGGCCGAAAGTGATGACTGCTTGGAATCGGCTCTGGAGCGAATGAGCCAATCCCGATTGGGGAGTCCCCGGGTTAACCTGATCATTCTGGATGCAGGCAATGACTCTTGGAATGACTTCTCTGAAATCAAACAATTTCGAAAGTCCGAGTTTGCGCGCAACATCCCCATCCTGTTGCTGATACCTTTTTCAAAGTGCCCACAAAAAGAGGAAGCTCGCCGCCTTGGAATATACGGATGGGTAACCAAGCCTGTTAAACCCAGACATCTTCATAATGCTCTATGCTCTATTTTTGGATCACTGAAAACCAGCACAATCCAAACGCAGAAAAGGAAGGAACACCCTCGGATGGAGGCGATTCCTCCAAAAGCATCATCTGCCGTAGAAAAAAAGGAAGAGGCAAGAATTCTCTTGGCCGAAGACAATAAGGTGAACCAGAGGTTTGCCACCTTCGAAAATTCGGCTATGAAATCGACGCCACGGAAACCGGGCGAACCACGTTTGAAGCGGTCCAGAAAAAAAGCTATGATCTGGTTTTGATGGATTGTCATATGCCCGAAGGAGATGGCTACGAGACGACGAAAAAAATCCGTGATTGGGAAATCGAAGAAAGTCGGAATGCCGTTACAATTGTTGCCGTCACAGCAGGTGCCATGGAGGAAGACAAAGATGCCTGTTTGGATGCCGGCATGGATGATTATCTCTCAAAGCCGATTGATATAAATCAACTGAAGAATTTACTGGCAAAGTATGTGTCTAAGCCATTTGCAGGAGAGGATCAGAAAATACCGACTGTCGCATGATGACCGATGCCCGTCTCCATACATAATCATTCGACCATCAGATTCCGCCTTGGCGAATGGGCTAAGTCCCGACACCCACACCGGCCCCATATCCCCTTCTGTCCCGTGGGTATAATACATACATACGACTCCCAGAAGACTTTCAATTTCGCGTTGCAGATAACCAGACCATCCCGAGGAAATTTCCATAATCTCCAGTCCCATGAAAGTTGGATGGGCCGTATAATTCACAAAACAGA
>DUCD01000501.1:29415-38538 GCA_012959985.1 Verrucomicrobiales bacterium
GCGGAGTTCCGTCGATACGGTCGAGCCGTAAAGTCGCAAAACACTACTTGGTACGAACAATCTATTCGGCTAATTCTGCGGAGCATTCCCATCCGTTGGTTGAGTTCCGAACAGGCTGACCAATCGTTGGAGTTTTAATGATGAGAATCCGTGTTTCCCCTGAAGAATCTCAGAAGAAACGGTCTCCTTTAGTTTTTGAAAGGACGGTAATCCGATCCGGGATTCTTCCCCTACAATCTTTTGCTGATAACGCTCATGAATGGTCATTGCCAGTAACATATATCCATTGCCCCGATCATCTTCGCCCAGTACAAAAGCGTTGTATGCATTAATGATCAACCCTCCAATGATCGATCGGTTCTGAGTCATGTTACCACTGACTGCATCAGCGGAGGTCTGTTCCATGGCGAACTGGGCTAAGGTTTTCCCTATAATCTCCGGATCGTCTGGATATTCCCGACCCAGATATAGGAACCAATCAGCTGCTTCCTGGATTCGCCCATAGGTGAACAATGAATAAATCGCCAATTTCAAAAAGGTTCTATGTCCTCTGGAAATTTTGAACTGTTTTTCCGGTTCAGCTTCCTTGGAATCGAGAAAAGTCTGATTGACCTTGTCGATGATTTCCAAGTTGGGCGCATAATCGATCTTCTGGTCCAGCTCATCTTCAATCATCCGTCCGCGCTGAAAGGCCAATGACATGGATTGCCAGATAATCCGTCGCAAAGGCAGCAGATCAGACTTACCGCATTGTTCCAAACCGTAAGCCGCCCAGTAAATCGCAAGACTTTCCGGAAGTCTCCAATCCAAAGGGCCGAATTCCTCATCCACAGATTTTAAAAACTCTGGATGCAAGCCATGTTTTTCTTTCAACTGAATCACTCTGCTGAGTTCCTCTGTCGTCTGAGGATTCAACAATGCCGGCCAATGGGTAGGGCTGCCGATCAGGGTCTTCATTTCCAGAGCAAGCACCTGCTTGTAATAATAATGAGCATCATCGAAAGCCTTTCCGATCTTGTGATGATAAAACCAGGCAAGTTCCTGGTAGAGGAGTGGGTCTCGCGGATTGTAGCGTAGCCCTTCATCCCGAAGTAGTCGGATTCCTGCGTTGACCCAAGTCCA
The DNA here is from genome assembly GCA_012959985.1 of Verrucomicrobiales bacterium. Classification (GTDB taxonomy): domain Bacteria; phylum Verrucomicrobiota; class Verrucomicrobiia; order Limisphaerales; family DUCD01; genus DUCD01. The sequence continues at coordinate 30,538 of DUCD01000501.1, forward strand.
TCGATCCTGCGGATCATTGAACTGCTTGGAAATGTTATAGACCATATTCCATCCTAAATGAGCCCAGACGGCTCCAAATGTAGGCTGAAGTTTTGTAATCCATCCCGCTAGAGTCATCCCCTCAAAATACTGCCCCCGGTCCTCAAGATTCGTCGTCCGAATCCAAAGATAATTGGCAATCAGGCCCCTGAATCCCCCTAGAGCAACACTGGAGAAAGCCAACGCAGGAGGTGCATTTTCCAGAGGTTCCATTCGGGTGAGTCCGTAATCGTCCCGGTAGTCATTCAGTTGATTCAACAAGAGAGAATTGAAGCTGCCTACAGATGTCAGAATCAGAATCAACCAGAATACAGGCTTGGCAGTGAATCGGGATTTCATGAATGATTCTGAATTCTTGCGGGTTCTCTGAGACGAAGCAACAGGACCCCAATGCACCCAAAAAGGCATCCGAATCCTATGACAAGCAGTAGGAAGGCGTGTAACAAGTTCTGGAAACCAATATTCCTCCCGGTCGCCAGTGACTGGATCGGGGAAAACCGGTCGAACAAACCAGAAAGTTTCGAGACTCCCTTAAAAAAAGGCACCAGCAACCAATCCATTGTGGTGAAGGCCTTCTCACCGGTTTCATGATCCAAACCGCCGATGGTTCCCTCCGTGACAACCGAAGATATAATATTACCGGAAGAGAAAACAATCAGCATTCCCGTCACCAGAAAGGCGGCTACCGAAAAAGAGAAAGCACCTGAAGCCGCCAAACCCAGAGCAGCCACCAATGCGTTAAAGCAAAAAACGATACCCAAAGCACGGGCGAGGTTTCCAGCAAAGGATCCCGCCGGATACAGGATTTTCAGTCCATCCTTCAATGGAAATAACAGGGTGGTGTCGCTGAAATTCCGAAATTCGATGTCAATTCGTCCAGAATCGTTCACCAATCCGTCAGGCAATTCAAATTCATGAAATGCATCCGCCACCAATTCCGTTTGATGATACCAGACATTTCCACTGTTCGGTGGACCCACTTTCCACACTCCCACGTAATTCTTCGATGTATCAGGTCCTCCTGCATGAAATCGCAACCGTATTCTCAATGTTTCCTTCTGCAATTCGACGGCAGGACGATTCAGGTTCAAACTCCAGGTTCTGACATGCTTTGCAGGAATCACTTCCCATTTTGCTTTTACAAAATCTTCGGTTTTACGTCGGACAAATTCCCGGTCAAACTGGGTATCTCTTTGGCCACGGATGCGCTCTTTGTAGATTCGATCCACCTCGGATTCAACTCCGGAAAAATCCTCACCTACAGCCTCCCTTGCGACCATGACCTCACGACGCATAGCATCGGATTCAGAGGGGGCCAAACCTCTGGCATGCCATTGGAGAGCGCCATAAATCGCTATTCCGCTAAATGAGAGAAAGACAAAACTAATGAACATAATGCCCAGCCATTTCCCAACCCAGACCTGCCAGGCCGCCACCGGTTTGGCGAAGAGCATCTGAATGCGGCATTCCTCAAACTCCTGAGCAATACTCGAACAAGAAAGCCACAGCACCAGCAAAGTCAGGAAAACCGAACAAACCCCCATCGAATAAGTAATGAAGAGTCGAGCATACATTTGTGCCGAACCATCGTGTTCGATGAAAAAAGGCAACAGAAATACCAATGAGCCAAGAAGTAGTCCAATCCACAAAAACAGCCTCTGCCGCATCCCGGCTCGAATGGTTAATTTTGCAATGGCTGATATTTGTGACATCGTTTGTTCTGTTCGAGGTTCAGATGGGAACCGTCAACTCAGATCCCTTTCCCTGAACAAGTGGTTAGCCAATGCCAGAATTCCAGTAAGGCAGCTCAGCATGTAAAAAGCAGAAACCAGAAAATAGGACCAGGGAATGGTTCGTCGGGTTTCCAGCGTGTCAATCATCCAGAATATCTGCCAGTTGGGAACCAGAGAATACAGAATAGACCCGGACACCCTCCCCGCCTCTGCCGACCGCCCAAAGAAATAGTCAGAAACCAATCCCAGTAAGAGTATTCCGGAACAGATCACGAGCGTCGGAACCATTTCCAAGCGTGTGGAACAAGTCAGCGCCACTGCCGCCAGAACCCATAAGGCAAACAATATCAGAAATCCCACAGGTACCATTCTCCAATCGATCTCCCGAACCTGCGAAGTGCCCACACTGGAATCAATAACAAATCCTATCAGAATAAATGCCGCCAACGTACCCAGAAGTATCCCGAACGAGGCATCCTGAATGAAAGACCTTTTAAGAAAATAATTTGTAAGTGCGGCGATAAAAAAAGCACAGAGAATTAAGCCGAAATATACAGACAGACCGATCCAATGAGGTTCACCATGGGCATCAAAGGCCATGAAATCGGCAAGGAGTGCGGTGAGAAGACAGTTCAGGAAAAGCATATTAATGATAGCACAGATTCCTAGGAACTTGGAAATCAGAAAAGACAATCGGCTGATCGGCTTTGCCAGAACGATCAGGGCGGTCCCCAACTTTAATTCACCGGCTACAGAAGCCGATGCCCCGAAGACAGCACAGAACAAACCGGCAAGTAACAAAACAGCCAAACCGCTCTGCTTCACCATCTTGGGATCATCCCCCATTCCGAAATAATAAACACTTCCCAGAAGAATGATAAAACTGGGTGCTCCAGCAGACAAAATCAGGAAAACCGGCTGCCTTACCAATTCCATGAAGGTATTCCTGGAAATACTCCAACAGGTCTTCACCATGCACACTCTTCCGATTTCCTCTTGTTCATCAGGATTCTTTTATCCACAATTTCATATCGATCACCCATTGCCCGCCCTCGTACTAAGCCTTGGGGCACCGGAAACTCAAGCAAATTTCATTCCCAAACCCTATTTCAAATGAAAATATCTCACATAATTCCAGTGTTCGACCTCTTTCAATAAAAAGATTGTAAAGTCATGGATTTATTCGTTGTTTATCAAAAAGGTATGGCGGAAGGCCCTCAGTACTATGAAGAATGATACCCCATTGGATTTACCCCGTAGAATGCGCAGATTGAGAAAATCAGGAGCTATTCGCGCCCTCGTTCAGGAAACTCGGGTTTCCGTGGATGACTTGATTGCTCCTTTGTTTGTAAAAGAATCCCTGGATCGGCCGGAACCCGTTGATTCCATGCCCGGCGTTTTTCGATATTCGTTGATCGACCTGTTGAAACACTGCCAGGAACTCAAGCTTATCGGAATTAAAGCCGTAGCTATTTTCCCTTGCCTCCCCATGTCGATCAAGGACTCCGAAGGATCGGAAGGACTCGATCCGGACGGATTGATCCTTCAAGCTATACGGTTGATTAAAAAGGAAATTCCCGAACTGTTGGTCATTACCGATGTGGCCTTGGATCCCTACACCGATCATGGGCACGATGGGGTTTTTAATGAAGACGGCACAGTTGTGGATAATGATGCGACGGTGGATATTCTTTGCCGCATGGCGGTCCTTCAAGCGGAAGCCGGCGTCGACTTGGTAGCCCCATCCGATATGATGGACGGACGGATTCTCGCGATCCGCGATGCTCTGGACGAAGCAGACATGACCGCAACGGGCATCTTAGCTTATTCGGCTAAATTCAATTCTGCCTATTATGGCCCTTTTCGGGATGCGGTCGGGAGTAAGAAGGCGGCGGGCAAGGTTTACCTGGATAAGTCAACTTACCAGTTGAATCCGGCCAACCGGAGGGAAGCATCCATGGAAACCATGCTGGATGAGGAAGAAGGAGCCGATATCCTCATGGTAAAACCGGCGGGAGCCTACTTGGATATCATTTCAGATCTCTCAGCGCAAACCGATCTTCCGGTCGCGGCTTACCAGGTTTCCGGAGAATATTCACAAATCCACGCCGCGGCCAAACTCGGTTGGTTGGAACTGGAAAAAGTTCGGGATGAGTCGCTGTTGGCCATTAAACGTGCAGGAGCCCACTTGATCCTGACCTACTTTGCCGAAGAAGTCGCCCGAAAACTGAATCAAAAATGAGTTGGACTACATCCCTTTTCTAAAGGCTACTCAGTTTCTCAGCCACTTGCTTGAGATAATCAAAACTGTAAAGACCGGTTGAATGTCCGTCGCTGAAAATAAACCGGATCGCATAAGAGCCAACCGGTTCCCACCTCAGCACAGTCACCCCGGTATAGTCATGCCCTCCCCCACCGCCATATTGATTCCCGAAGATATCTTTTTCGCCTTGAGTTTCCGCACTCGGGGAGACGGCCCTCAACTTAGCCATCGGGAAAAAATCCTCGGAACCGTCATTCCATCGGATTCCGACTTCCGTGCCTATTAAATCAATCTGTTGAGGTACCACTGCCATAAAACGTTTCTAGCCCGCAGGCACAGAGAATTCAAGCAACGATGTCGCGGAATTCGTAAGAATTCGATATCATTCAATCCATGCAGAATCAATCCATACCAGAATCACCGAGGATTCTCACTACGACCGTTGGATCCTACCCCATACCGGACTGGTTGATGGGGCAACCCTCCGAACAGGGACTGATCGATGCTACTCGAGTCATATTCGATACTCAGCGACAAGCGGGCATTGATTTACCTACAGACGGTGAACTGTACCGTTTCGACCCGGATCACCCGGATACAAATGGAATGATCGACTATTTCGTACGGAAAATGTCAGGTATATCCATGGCAGTGGGACGCTCGCGCTGGGAAGAATTTCACCGAACCCAGCACATGGGTTTTCGGGCCAAGCCGGCAGGAGTCGTCACCGGAGAATTGGGAGAGGGTTCTCTGAATCTGCTTGATGACTGCCGCAGAGCCGCAGAAGTCGCCCAAGGTCCATTCAAGTTCACCTTGACCAGCCCTTATATGCTGGCTCGGACCCTTGTAGACGAACATTACCGGGATTTTCCAAAATTGAATCGAGCCATAGCCGATGTTCTGGCTGAACAGGTCAGGAATCTTCCCTGTGCCTGTGTCCAGGTGGATGAAGCCAATATTCCAGGCAATCCAGAGGATGCCCCCCTTGCAGCCGAATGCATTAATACAATTCTGGATGCCGTCACTGGAGAAAAGGCCGTTCATTTCTGTTTCGGAAACTACGGGGGACAGACCATTCAGAGAGGAGACTGGTCCGCGCTCACCCAATTTCTGAACAGTCTTCACGCTGACCACCTGGTTCTTGAACTGGCTCATCGCCCTGAAGACGACTTGGAGGCATTGAACCAGATCAGCCCATCGATCAAGCTCGGAATCGGTGTGTGTGACATAAAGGTCAATCATATTGAAACGGCAGATGAAATTGCATCGCGCATCGAGAAAGCAGAAAAGAAGGTAGGGTCAGATAGAATTAAATGGATTCATCCCGATTGTGGTTTCTGGATGTTGAAACGATCCATTGCAGATCGAAAGATTGCCGCCTTGGTTGAAGGAAGAAATCGATATTTGGGAATTTCTTAACTTTCTCTAAAATGATATATTGTTCGGAAAATGAAGGAACGACCTCTTAGAACTTCGGTAATCGGCAGTTATCCCTTTCCGGGGTGGGTGGAATTTGCGGGCAATCATCTGGATCAATTCGGTCCTAAGGATTTGGAAGAGATTCAGGAGGATGCAGTCATTGCCGCCGTTCATGACCAACTGTCGGCGGGATTGGATGTCATCACCGATGGAGAACAGACTCGCCTCGACTTCAATTTGTCATTTTACGGGTATCTCGACGGAATCCAACTTGAAACCGTCAGCCCTAGAAAGTGGGGACCTCCGGCTCATGATCAAAGAGGCAAACATGAGATCAACGGAGATTTATGTGCCCCAAACGGACTGGGCTGTGTAGAGGAGTTTCTTAGGCTCAAAAGAATTGCCCCCCCGGAAGTCACCCTGAAAGCCAGTGTTCCCGGGCCATTTACCCTGAGTGGACGCCTAGTCCCCAATGAGCAATATCCCGACCGATTTGCTGTAACCGAAGCCTTGTTGCCGATTGTTCAAAAAGAACTGAACGATCTGATTCATGCCGGTTGTTCTGAAATCTGCGTGGATGAACCTTCCATGAGTTGTTACGCTCATAAAGAAAACACCAGAAAATTTGTCGATATCTTCAATCGAACCGTAGAACCAGCGGTCGGGCGATGTCGATTGGACACGCATTTATGTTTTGGAAATTACAAAGGTAGATCTGTAGGCAGCCGTCGGGTCTCCGCCATGTTCCCCGATTTCTTGGAGATGAAAGTGGATGAAATGCATTTGGAAATGGCGACCACGGCATTTTCAGAGATTGAATGCATTGCTCAGGTTGTATCAAAAATGGATGTTGCCGTAGGCATCATCGATGTAAAAGGTTACTACATCGAAACTCCTGAGGAAGTGGCGACCCGGGTACGCCAATGCCTTGAGTATGCCCCGGCAGATCGACTGATTTTCGCCCCTGACTGTGGATTGAGCCAAACCGCCCGTTGGGCAGCTCGCCGGAAACTTGGCAACATGGTCGAGGGAATCGGAATCGTCAAAAAGGAGTTGGGAATTTGACCGAGAATCAGGTTTCCTTCAAAACTTGGCACTGACGACAGATTACGTATATTTTCAACGATGCCCTATAGAGTCTGTAAAATATTTGAAATTGAAAACGGTCACATGTTGTCCAAACATCCGGATCTGTGCCGTTTTCCACACGGCCATACTCGAAAAGTGGAGTTCATCCTCCAAGCTGATTCCCTGGATGAAAACAACATGGTCTGTGATTTCAAAATTCTGGCGGAAGCCATGAAGGAATTCCTGGATAAATGGGATCACGCCATGTGCATGAATACCGAAGATCCCAACTACGAAACCATGAAGAAGGCCTATGGGGAACGAATCATCGGGTTCAAGGATAGAGATCCCACAACGGAAGTCATGGCTGAGACAATCCACTCCATTCTGCTCCATCAACTGGAAAACTACCGGAAACGGGAATCCCCCCCCTACCCGTTGCGAAATTGCGTCAGGATTGATCGAGTAGGTGTCTGGGAAACTTCAAGTTCGTGGGCTGAATATGAAAATCCCCCGGAATCAAAAAAATAGAACGAATGGATAGTTTCCTCTGCAAAACCTTTTCATTACAATAACCCAACAGGATGAAAAATCATTTACATCTGCACTCAGCTAAAACTCTGTCGATCGGGCTCCTACTTTTGGCTGGATTCTTCAGCCCTTTTGGGAATCTTCATTCCGACAATCTGGATTCTTCAGAAACAGTGGATCCAGCTGTTCGTTACCGGGATGTCGTGAACCATCTCGTCCTTTATCCTGAAACGGTCCGTCAGGACATATTCCAAGCTACTCAGCATCCGGATTTCTTAAAGAAACTGAATCTGATTCAATTGAAAGTGTATGGTTCGTTCATGAGAATCATGGCTCCTTATTCCCGCAACAATCAGAAACGGTTCTACGAAATTCTACGTTACCCGGATCTTCTGAGCTCTATCACTGCAGACGGCAAACCAAAAACCAGGGAACAAATCGAAGAATTGGTGGAAGGGCTCCCACCCTATTTGCAGAAAACCGCTGTCCGTTTCGGTCAAACCCAGTTCAATCGTCTCCAGAAACTAGAGCTTCTTTTCGATTATTGCCGGGATTCCTTCAATAAAATACTCACCCCTTTGCCCGAAGAATCTCAACAAGCCTTCCAACGGTTACTGGATATCCCTGAAGTTCTCGCGCTTCTAACCGACTACCCGGATCTCTCCAAAGCAATCGCTGATGCTTATTCCGAAGCTCCACTTAGTACCCTGGAAAAATCTGGCGAACGTTCCAGTGAGCTTGTGTCCAGTAGAAACGAAATCCTTATTTATTGGTCCATTCTGCTTCAGAGCCAATTTGACGACCTAGATCTGTTTCTGGATTGCATCAGGGATTATGTCAAAGACATCAGGCACGAATGGGAATTGAAGGAATCTGACGCCGAAACCAACGATCCGTTTGAAATCTTCCGTCATCAGAATCCATCGGAGGCAAAGGATGAATCCGTAT
>DUCD01000501.1:38548-48008 GCA_012959985.1 Verrucomicrobiales bacterium
GCTTATCCCTTCTGGTTTGGTTATCCTTATTGGGACAAAGGGAAAAATTGGCGCCCTCGCAACAACTGGTTGTTGTGGGGATTCTACCTCGATATCGACAATGAGATTGTTCTGGCAGGTCTGCCGTCTTACAATTTTGTCGATTGGTTCTTGAACAAGGATTTGAATCACTTCTGGTATCCGGAAGTAACCGATCTTCTATTGAAGCACTTTGAATCCTTCGGCAAAAACGCTAATGGAATGAATGATGCCATCGGGTTCTGGTTAGAAAAAGTTGAACGGAATGTCCCGGCCGCCTTATTGGTAGCGGACACCCAAAGAATCAGCAGAATCCGGCAGTATGCCGAGTTCAGATTGACGGACCAGGGGAAAGATTTAGGCAGGGATGATTCCCGGACCATTAGAATTTCCGCAACTGGCACGCAACTGAATAATAATCCCGACGGGCATCAAATATCAGGGGTCTTTTCTAACAATATTCCGAAACTGAAGGTGAATTCCTACAACTTTTATGACGCCTTCCGTAGCCACGAACGGTATTGGCGTCAAACCGCACCCACAACACGATTCGTTTCAAGATATCATTTTCCTCACCAGCGTGCTTTCAATTGATTTTCCAAAAAATCAATGGCATCCTGCTCCTTGTAAATGAGTCCATCCGACAATCTTCCCAACGAGCTTTGGTGGGAGCGGGAACTGCTTCGCAATGAAAAAATCGTAGAGCAGGTTCTGGACAATTGGGATGAGGAATTATCTGAGGAGGACGATATATTCGGGGAGGAAGAAACGGATTCTGAAGTCGCAACCGATTTGAATACCTTTAAAATTGTGCCCGCAACTGAGTCGACAGATATCTGGGAAATAGAAGAGGATGACCCGGAAACAGAATTAGATATCTTCTTACAGGAAGATGTTTCTGAAGAGGATCCACTGATGACGGACTCCTACCTCAAAATTGCGAAACGGGCCCGAAATTTTGCTGCAGAGGTTTTCCAGTTGGAATCGATCCCGGAACCAACGGATATCCTGCTTCTTTCCGCCGGGAAAATTGGTGCCAACTTAGCCGGTGGACACGGTTTGGGTTATGATGATGAATCCATCTGCGGGAACATCGTCAAATGCAAATGGGCTCTCTCGGATTGTCGGTTCTGCAGCGAAATGTTCGACTTCTGGCTCAAACAGAATCCCAACCCCGATCATTCTGAACTTCTGCATGAATGCAGAGAACTAGAAAAAATGATTAAAGACCGTATCAATTATCTCCGCGAAAAGGTCTGGTGGTAAGCAGGAGATTCATCGATATATCAAAATCCAAAAAGGAACTTTCAAGTGACTTTACCGAACGACCTGCAACAAGCTTTCACAAAATTCTCCAGCCGGAAACCTTTGGCCACTCTGCGTGCCCTTTACAACCTGGAAGGAGAATTGGGAGAAACCTACCTTGCTTTGAGCGAATCCTCACTGGTGCTTTTTTCCAAGAAAATCGGCCATCCATATCAAACTTTCATTATCTCTCTACACGATATCCGAAATACGGAATCCAGGCTCGACAATCCATTTCTGTTCTTCGAATTGAAAACTGACAGTCGGAATTACGTCTTGAGATTCACGGTTTGGGAACAGGAAGAGGTAAAGCGTCTAGCTGAACGAATCAATCCCGTTTCGAAAATCACGGACACCGGCCCCCCCCTCGAAACCAAGGCATCTAAAATGACGCCTCTTTCCGGGTTTTGCGCCGGAATCTATGCAATGCTTGAGGTCGATGGAAAAGTCGATCAGGGAGAGATACAGACGATGGCATCGATCATCAAACGTCCCGAAGTCATCCAGTCGGGCATTCAGATCTGCCTTGAGAAAGGACATCGGCAACTGCAGTCCGAACTCAAGGAGATACTCAACGCAGACCAGAAAATCTGCCTGATGGCCAATTTGATTGCCGCCGCCATGAGTGATGGAATTCTTCGCAGTAAAGAACAGGAATTACTGGACAGTTTCCGTAAAGAATTCGAGCTTTCAGATACTGATTATCAGCAAATGTACGATCAGCTGCTGGTTAAATACGATTTGCGTATTTTTAAAAACCTCGAATCTGAAAACTCTGAGTCTACACCGAGCCAGGTTTTCTGCAGCGCTCTGTTAGCCATGATGGAGGTAGACGGTGTTGTAGATAATGGCGAAATCGGTTTCGTATACCGCGTGATCAATGACCCAGACATCATCAGTCATAGTCGTTCTCACCTGGAAAAAGTCGGTCAAGATTCCATCGTCAAAGAAGCTGGGAATCTTCTTAACCAGCCTCAAAAGAATTGCCTTCTAACCAATCTGATTTCCATGGCAATGGTCGATGCCCTGCTTCGTGGAAAAGAGCTGGAGCTTTTGAATCAGTTCCGAAATTCAATGGGTTTCTCCCAACAGGATTACCAGCAGACATTCGATCAAATGATGATTAAAAACAACTTCCGCATTTTTGCCGATAAGGGGGATTAACTATCTTCCACAGTGAGATCGTTTACGGCAACCGCAGCAAAACTCCGTTTCTCTTTTCGATACCGTCGTTCCCCTGAATACCTCCGGTATGAATTGCCAGCAGGCAAGTTCCTACTCTGAAACCCCCTCGACGGATACATTCATAAATACCATACATCATTTTCCCGGTATAGACCGCATCCAGCATGATGGTATGCTGTAGGTGAAATTGTTGAATAAAACGAACCAATTCCGGCCGAACGACGGCATAGCCACCGAAATGAAACTCTGTATTGACCGTCCACGAGGATGACGAAACATCAAACCACTTGAGGTATTCGGTGACCGCCTTCTGATGGTATCCGTCGGCTTTCAATGCGGAAAACCCCAAGGCGCATTGTTTAGGTTTCAAGCCCATGGTCAACCCCGCCAGAGTGGCGCCTGTGCCACAGGAACAGCAGACAACATCGAAATCCAGGTCTATTTCTCCAAGAATTTCACGGCACCCAAGAATGCCTTCACGATTGGATCCCCCTTCAGGGATCAGGTGGAATGGACCGAATTCAAGATTCAACTGCTTTTGTAGATCCGGAGCGTCCTTTCGTCGATAGTTCTGCCGATTCAGGTATTTGAGCTTCATGCCACATTGAACGGCCCGTTGCAGAGTTGTGTTGAGGGGCTGTGTTTCTTCGCCGCGAATCACGCCAATAGTTTCGAATCCGAAACGCTTACCTGCTTGTGCAACGGCGGCAATATGATTTGAAAATGCGCCACCAAAAGTCAGGATTGGCAATTCGGTCCGCTTTAATAGAGCAAGCAGATTGTTTTTCAGCTTGCGCTTCTTGTTGCCGGATAACACTGGATCCCCCAGATCGTCACGTTTCAACCACAGGTGAACACCATGTTCAACTAGGATCGGATCACTGATTTTCTGGATTGGAGAAATCGGTTCTTCTATCCAGGAACCCAGGAGACTATTATCTGGAATCACTTTGGGAAAACGTTAGATTTCTCACTATGCACAAGGTTCCATGGATCTGTATTTTTATTCCCGCTATTCTATTATTGGAAGTGGCTGGCACTTCGATTGAGACTAGAGAGATTTCCTATTATCTCAACGAAAAGGTCGAATTTGATCCGGACATTCCCTCACCTGAAGAAATCCTTGGATATCAAGTGGGAGAATGGCATGTGCGTCATGATCAATTGGTAGACTACATGAAGCAATTAGCGGAATCCAGTGAACGCGTTCAGATAGAAGAAATAGGACGCACATATGAACAACGCCCCCTATTGATGCTGACTATCTCTTCACCGACAAATCTGGAAAACCTCGAAACAATCCGCAGCAACCACCTGAAGTTGAGTCAACCGGAAAATCAAAGCAGTCTTTCGCTGGATGAGATGCCGGTTGTTGTCAATCTTGGCTATTCGGTCCATGGGAATGAATCCAGCGGCTCCAACGCCTCTCTGATTATCGCCTATTACCTTGCGGCTGCCAAAGGTCCGGAAATCGAAGATCTTTTAGATAAGTCCATCATTTTACTCGATCCCAGTCTCAATCCCGACGGGCTGAGCCGATTCAGTCACTGGGCCAACATGCATCGAGGAAAAAACCCAGTGGGGGACTCCATCCACCGTGAACATAGGGAAGCATGGCCCGGTGGCCGCACCAATCACTACTGGTTTGATTTGAATCGTGATTGGTTGCTGCTGCAACACCCTGAATCAAAAGCCCGGATTCGCAAATTCCATGAATGGAAACCCAATGTTCTTACCGATTTTCATGAGATGGGAACCGACTCGACTTTCTTCTTTCAACCGGGTGTTCCCGAACGTCGACACCCCCTGACTCCCGACCAGAACGTTGAACTGACTCAAATGATCGCAGAGATGCATGCCGACATCCTGGATCCACTTGGAATTCTTTATTACTCCCAAGAGAGGTTTGACGATTTTTATTATGGCAAAGGATCGACATACCCAGATGTCAACGGCAGCATTGGGATTTTGTTTGAACAGGCAAGCTCTCGTGGTCACCTTCAGGAATCTGTGCATGGCGAACTGGATTTCCCATTCACTATAAGAAATCAGTGCCTCACATCCTTATCCACCTTAAAAGCCGCAAGGAAACATAGGATAACCCTACTCCGGTATCAGAGGGATTTCTATCAGGCCTCCGAAAACCTGGCAGAAAACGCCCCGGTGAAAGCTTACATCTTCGGTTCGGAGAATCAACCGGATACCTTATTCCATCTTTTGGAAATTCTTTTCTTTCATCAAATTCAGGTTCAGAAAACATCCAGAAATTTCGCCGTGGACGATCATTTATTTCCGCTCGGGTTTTCTTATTTACTGGATCTGAATCAACCCCAGTTCCGTTTAATCCAGGCCCTATTTGAAAAACGAACTGAATTTCCCGATAACATTTTCTACGATGTATCAACATGGACTCTCCCCACTGCAATGGGAATCCCCTTTGCGGAATTAAAAATTGTACCGGAAGACTTGAGCGGAAAACAAGTGACTTCCAATCCTTTTCCAAAAGGATCCGTTGAAATTGCAGAGGATTCTTATGCCTATGTCTTTGATTGGAATCATTTTTATGCCCCAAGAGCCCTGAACCGACTTCTGGAAAAAGACGTCTTTGCAAAAGTGGCAACACGCCCTTTTAAAGCCAGAACTAAAACGGGCACATCGAACTTTCCTCTAGGTTCCATTGTTATTCCAAAAGGCTTTCAAGGGGACAATCTGAAACGGATTCCCGAAATCCTGGAAACTATCAGCCTGGAGGACGGCATCGTCATCGAGTCTGTAATCAGTGGTCTGACACCTGAAGGAATCGACCTAGGCAGCCCGAACCTGAAAACGATTCAACGTCCCAGGCCGTTGATGATGATCGGTTCCGGGGTTTCCGCTTACGAAGCCGGTGAAGTCTGGCACCTTCTGGATTATCGGATGGACATGAACCTGGTCATGGTGGAAATGGATGATTTCACTAATTTGGATCTACACCACTACACTCACTTGATATTTGTCAGTGGCAGTTATGGGACCATCTCCCAAAAAGAGGTGGATCGTATCAAGTCATGGATTCGGAGGGGAGGAGTCCTGATTGCCACCCGAACCGCGGTCAACTGGGCCGCAGATAAAGAAATTTCGAACGTGAAGATGGTGAAGCCGGAAAAGGAGAAAACGGAATCACAAAAAAATGACGCTCCAACAGAAAACTATTCTTACATCCAGCATGAAAAAATTGAAGATGCAAAAATTATCAGTGGAGCCATAGTAAATGTGAATTTGGACATCACCCACCCGATTGCCTACGGATACGCTGATCGGCAACTTCCAGTATTCCGCAACAGTCGAATTCTGATGAAGCTGTCCGACAACCCCTACAGCACCGTCGCTCGTTATGCAGACGAAACTTTATTCAGTGGATATATCCATGATGATTTCCTGCCGAAATTCAAGGGATCCGCCTCCATCATTGTCGATAAAATCGGAAAAGGAACCGTAATCAGCATGGTCGATAATCCAAATTTCAGAGGCATCTGGTTGGGCACAAGCAAGTTGTTTCTAAATGCTGTTTTTTTCGGCTCCATTGTCGAATCCACAGAGGTAAGAAAATAACCTGGTTTTCATTTTGGTGAAGGCAACACCTCTACCGGGGCGCACAATTTAGTGCCACTCTAATCACAGAGATGTATTCGTCTTCAGAAGAATCCATTCGACGGTGAAACATCTGTGACTTATAGTTACGAGCTATGGAAAGATGGATTTCCATTTTGATGGCTGCGTTTCTGATCGTTCTGCAAGGCAAAGCGGAGCAGATTGAGAAAATTGCTCCGGTCAACTGTGGCGTCTGCACACTGAAGATTCGAAAAGGCACCGTTTACCAACATCGCCACGGCTATTATTGCGAAGCCTGTTCAAAACTTAAAACCCGATGTTCACTTTGTGGCATACCCGTGACGAAACCTGTCGCATCCACCAAAGACGGAAGATTGGTCTGCTCTTACGATATTTCCAATGTCGTTCTCGACGAAAAAATCGCCTCAGCCCTATTTCAAAAAACTAGAAAATCACTGGTTCAACAATTCGGGAAAGTCTTTGCTCTTAAAAACCCAGAGGTCACCACATCGATGTTCGATGTGGATTACTGGAACAAAAAAAATGGAGGTCAGGGAAGCGGGGCATTGCACCGGATTGGCTTCTCTCACTCCCGTCAGACCGGTAACAATTTGGTTCACGGAGTGATTCTATTGAGCGGACAATTCCGAGATGACCTGAGAAGCGTCTGTGCTCACGAATATACCCACCTCTGGATAAACGAAAACAAGGCGGATGGCCGGAAAATCGATCCTGACCTTGTGGAGGGCATCTGCGAATTGATTGCCTACAAGCTCAATCAGAAATCAAAGAACCAATCTCAATTGGATAAAATACTCAGCAATCCCTACACTAAAGGACAAGTAAATCAACTCACCAAACTGACCCGCCAATACCCAGTCCATACCATTCTTGAATGGATTAAAACCGGTACCGGAGACCAACTGGACCAAAAAAGCCTGTCCACTTTCAATACACTATCCTATCGAAGACAATTTGGGGTTGTCGCGACCAAATCTACAAAGACAACTCAGAAACCCGATGTACTTCGTCTCACGGGCATTTTAAAAATCCGTAAAAACCCGATTGCATTAATCAATGGCAAAACATTCAAGCAGAACGATGTTAAAACCATCAAGCTAAAGAGCGGCCCCATCAGGATACGCTGCCTCAAGGTGACAGATACTTACGTTGAAATTGAAAACGTAGGCACAGGAAAAAAGGAAATCCTAAAACTCCCCTGACCCGTATTTACCTTGAATCATCCGCCTCATTTTTTTTGTCTGTTGCTTGTTGAATTGTTTTCTTTTTTGTTTCAAGTGGATGCGGTTTTTTGATTCCCAATGTTCCGTTTCTTTTATTAGTTTTTCATAATTTAAAAAACGACCTTGTTCCAGAAAACCTGAATCCAATGCCTCTTTTACCGCACATCCCGGTTCTCCATGATGGCTGCAATTTCGATACTCACACAACTTCTGAATCTTCAGAATATCTTCAAATGACTGATCCAGAGCATCGGATTCAGTCCATAATTGAATCTCCCGTAAACCGGGGGTATCAATCACCATGGCCCCCGAGGGAAGGAGAAATAATTCCCGCCGACTGGTCGTATGCCGTCCCGTTGAGTCCGATTCGCGGATTGATTTCGTGGATTGAGCATCACATCCCAGCAATCAGTTGACTAAGGTTGATTTGCCAACTCCGGATGTCCCTAAAAAAGCAACGGATTTCCCAGGCTTCAAAAACGTATCCAAACCAGATATTCCGTAACCGGTTACCGAACTGATGCATTCAACCGACAAGTTAATTAGATAACGCTGCACCTGAAGTTTCATCGATTCGGCGGAAGGATTGAGATCGGCCTTAGTCAACAATACGATGGGATGAACACCACCTGATTGCGCCAAGGCAATGAAACGCTCAATTCGGCGCACATTGAACTCAGCATTCAGAGAACTCAGGATGAAGGCATAATCGATATTGGAAGCCAGGATTTGTCTGGAAAACCCCGATCCGGATTCCTTCCTCACTAAAAAAGTTCTTCGCTTCAAAATCCGTTCAATGGACGAATCTCCAAATCCAGAGGATTTCCGATAAACCACCCAGTCTCCGACGACCGGCATATCACCCTTCTCGTGTACATTAAACCGCAACTTTCCAGAAGGTTGAGCCCATATTCCACTGCCATCAATTAGCAAGCGGAAACGCTCCCGGTATACTGCCGATACCAATGCAGGATGTCCGTCACTCAGTTGCAGATCCTCCATTTCAATCTACCTCAACGCGTCCCATCCATGATCTTCTAAATTCATTAGAACACAGTAGTTTGACCCATTTTTGAACTCTTTCAGGTAATATGTCGAGTTTCCGAAAAAGAAACGACCTCCCTCACTGGAAATAACATCAGCAGAATTAAACAATCCTAAACCTCAGGGGATCATTAATTGATTCGTCAAATCACTGGAAATTCTAAGGACTTCTCGTAACTGAACACTCTTCAATTGACTCACACGGCCCTCGCCCATGGCAACATTTCCATGTGTTTTATTCCCAAACTGTGAAGACCATGCAGCACCAAAAGCCGCACTGTGGTTAGTTCCAAAGTTGACTATCCGTGAGTGAACAGTTGGCACCCCAAACCGGCCATCCGTTATGTGCCTATCGCCCGTCAACATCATCGACGGTTCAACTTCATCGGCATCTGCACCAATAAAATAGCTGATTGCGACATTCCCTTTCGATTCAAAGTCCATTTGAAAATTGGTGGATTCCTGACGATTCTTCACGTCCGATGGACAAAGCAGCACCCGCGGCACACTCAACTCATTGGAGAGTACCTGAAAGTGACGAAATATTTGATCGGGCGAGTTTCTCCATTCTTTGCTTCCTCCCATGTTTGTAGAAAGCATCATCGGGTAATAATCATCATGATCGGTGGCAAAGATCCGAAATGCCAAGCCGATTTGTTTCAATTGAGTGACACAGCTGATTCAACCACAACCTATGGCGGTGATTCTCCTCGACGAAGCGAAAATGAATCCAACCACCGAAAACAGTGCCAAAACCAACATTAGCTCCCGTATTGTGAAAGCCATTCCTCGATCTCGAACAATCCGGATTTTCTGCTCAAAAGAGCTTTCTTCCTCACCTACCGAGAATTGTTTCTTCATTTGCGAATGACTCCTTTCTCTTCCAATGTGGTTCATAGCCATCACCCATTTCAGCACATATAGTGCCGCTCGAGCCAAAACCACCATTTCAACCAGCCATTGGTTCCTGTCCTTTTGACAACCTTCCAACTTTTCTTTCTTTTCGCGTCATTTTGCGTAAATCGCGGCCTTACTTCATGCCTGTCCCGAATGGCACTAAGTTAAGGCATTTT
>DUCD01000501.1:48191-48524 GCA_012959985.1 Verrucomicrobiales bacterium
GTCCCTTTGGGATCCAGTAAATTCCTAACGAAAAACCATTGTTCAGGTAACTGGACAAAAAGAGAGAATGTGTTTTAATGACGAATTGCGTGAAGATCACGCATCAACAACATTCGGCAAGGCTTGAACATGCGATTCATTCAAAAGCAAAGGGACACCGGGACGCGTCGGTTTTTGCTAGGATTGGTTTTTATATTTTACCTGATTCTGCCTATCTTGACATGGTCTTGCTAGGATTGGTTTTCAGGGACACCGGAGGAACGTTTTGTTAAACAGCATTATCTAAGTTATAAGATTAACAAAACACTCCACTTGTCCCAGAGAAATAGACCA
>DUCD01000501.1:48662-50381 GCA_012959985.1 Verrucomicrobiales bacterium
AAATACCGATCACCAGTAACAAAGCTGTTCGAGACTGAATGGAAAGAACTTAATCTGGGTGGATACTCAAAATTCACAATCCGAAATAATTCAGAAAAAAATTAAGGATCATTGTCCTTCCGCGAGACCTGAATGCTGTCAAGGCGATGATAGCAATATATGACCAAACAACACAAAACTGATTGGCTTTCCGGAATTATCAAACTTGTCCCGGGGATGCTTTTTCTCATGCTCGGTTATGGCGCAGAATCCGAGCCTTTTTTCGAGAA
The DNA here is from genome assembly GCA_012959985.1 of Verrucomicrobiales bacterium. GTDB lineage: Bacteria > Verrucomicrobiota > Verrucomicrobiia > Limisphaerales > DUCD01 > DUCD01. The sequence goes on from DUCD01000501.1 coordinate 48,932, forward strand.
GAAGATAATTTTAGAGCGTAGGGAGAAAAAAGGAACCTATGCCATCCCAAAGCTGGTAGTGACAAAAGCAGGCACTGCGATTGTTGTACTGCAGGATCGCCAAGGTGGTGACTGGGCAGCCCACATCGATCCAATAATGATCCGAAGCCTTGATGGAGGGAAAACATGGTCTTCAAGCATTCTGCTAATTCCTGAAGATTTCCCCGAAAGAAAGAACTTTCACTTCAAGCCTACGGGTATCGTCATCGATCACCTATCAGGTAGGATTCTGGTGTTTATTTCCCGATCACCTCTGGTTGATCGGGAGGGACAACCGATTCAGGAACGCTGGTTCTACAGTAACATTCAAGAAACCCGTTCGCTGGGAAGGGCTTGGTTTCTAATTTACAGCGATGATCAAGGTGCTACCTGGAGTTACCCAAATGAAATCACCTCACAGCTCATTAAAAAGCAGCATTGGCAGGAATGGTCTCCGGTCCATACCGGTATCCAACTTGCTTCCGGGACACACGCCGGAAGGCTGGTGCTACCAGTCCGCTGCTACTGCCCAGACTCGGATCCTGGAAAGCATGATCTGAAATTCCAAAGCAATGGGCTGCTGTTCAGTGACGATGGTGGATTAACTTGGATCCCGGGGGGACGCAGTGGACCGGGACTTGGCGAATGTTCCATTGCTGAGCGGTCCGATGGCTCCATTTACTTGAACCAGCGACCATCACCCGGACGAAAGGGCCAACGCTGGTCAGCGATCAGCAACGACGGAGGCATTACCATAGAAGAAGCGGTATCCAGCGACTTCAAAGATGCATTGTGCCACGCCGGCCTAACGACCATGATCGACAAAGCAAACGACAAACGCATTTTCCTACTATCCAATGTGCCGGGACCGAAAAGAAGAGGACTAACCATCAGTGTCAGTCCTGACGAAGGAATAAGCTGGAAACGGCTACGTGAAATTGATGAGTCCCCAACCGCCTATTCCGATCTGGCAGTGTTACCGAATAAAATGATTCTCTGTGTTTACGAAACCGGTAAACACACATCCCGTAAAAATCTCGCCATCGCCCGATTCAACCAAGAATGGATGCGAGCAAAGTAACAAGAGTTTTCACGCTTCATTATAACCAATCCACCTGACTGAAAGAATCCCCACCCCCACCTTCTTGACTGATACGTTTCACCACAGCCTCCCAAAAATGAAACACGGCTATTTCCGTCCGCACTTTATTTAGGAGCATTTACGTTGCCAGTCTCACGAAAACCATAGTGATAAATTAAAAGTTTGGAAAGTGATCGGCTGTCCTCAGCCGAAAGTGCTGCTGCCCCCTCTGAAAACGCGCAGGGGACGCCGGCACACCCTACTGATTTACATGCGCCTCACACAATTTATAGCGCCCACTCAATAGGTTGAATAATTATATCATCTTTTGAAGGATTTATTATCATACTT
>DUCD01000501.1:50391-54051 GCA_012959985.1 Verrucomicrobiales bacterium
GATAATGGGAATTCGGTAACAGGCAGCTTCCTTATGATTCCTGACCAGTAAATAGGGACCGGCGAGGCAAGGTGGATTCCATGTTTTCCCTTCCAAAACTTGGATTCGATGAAGCTCACGGGGCTCATCCGGGACGGGTTCAAAAAGAACGATTTCACTTTTTTCGGTTGAAATGAGCAATAGATCACCTACCAAAATAAATTGACCATGCCCGTAGCGTCCTTCTTTCCATTTTCGTTTCCCATCAGCAAGGTCAAGACAGACCATAATCCCATCATCCAAGCCGTAAATATAACCCTCTTTTTCGATAACGTTTGAAAATTTAGATTTCAGACGTAAGGATTTCCATTCCCTTTCGACCGTCAATTTTTGGTCTTCGCCGATGTGGATATTGAGTAACGCACACCCCACCCCGTATCCCGAACTTGCCAGAAATTTATTCCCCGGCAAGGCGAGAGGAATCGCCACATTGGGATTTCTGCCTGACCATGGATAATCCCAGACAACCGTTCCGTCATGGATTGAATGTCCCGTAATGCCATCCTTATTGAAAACGACAATTTGCTGATTACCATGCACGGTCGGCAAAAAGGGAGAGCTGTAGGAAGATCCCCTTTCACCGCCACTCCAAACCAACTCTCCGGTATCTTTTTGATAAGCGACCACGGATCGCCCAGAAGATCCTCCCGGCGTGACAATAATATTTTCACCGACGATCAGTGGGGAATGACTGACTCCCCAATCCAAGATCGATGCTTCGTTTTCCTTGATTACATTCCTGGACCACACTGGGTTTCCGGTTTCAATCTCCAGGCAGTTCAGAATGCCTGTTGCTCCCATGGTGTATACTCGAGATCCTGAAATTAAGGGCGTGGCCCTCGGGCCGAGTCCCCCAATCGGTGAATCGTACCGGCCTGTATCGGAATGTGACCAGAGCAGCTCTCCGGTAAAGGGATCATAACATGTCACTAATTCCATGCTTTCCCCCTGCTCCTGGGTAATGGCATATCGATCCTGTGCAACAAACCCCGACCAGGCTGCCCCGATGGAACGTCGCCACAATAACTCCGGAGGATTCTGATCCCAGTCTCGGTTCAACTTAAACCCTTCAATCCGACTGTCTCGACTCACCCCCTGAAACTGAGGGTAGGCGAATGGTAACTGTCGTGCGCCCAACGCTTTTTTTGTATCCGAACTTACCGTTTCTGTTTTCTCTGAAGGTGACTCCGACCCGTACAGAGATTCAGTGAACCGAAACTCGAAAATAGGAACCAAGTCACCGGTGACTCCTTTGAATTCCAACAGAATAATGCAAAGGAGCAGGCCGTTAAGAAACATACTTAACCACAAAAAACGGATAGCCCACCTCAACCGTGAAAATAACAACATCCAAAGCAGTGTTAGCCCTGTTCCGATTGCCAGAGCTGCCCCGGTTTTCAGATTCCTTTGCTGATGCTGAATTTCAGGATTGAATTTCCAGATCCAGATCAGAAATCCGGCAGCTAGGATCCAGATCAGGAAGAACGGCCAAGCCCGAATAGAAGGACGCACCGATACCCGAATTGCTTTTTCAATCATAATTGTGTGGCCTACAGAAAGAGGTCTTTATTCAGCATGTGATGCAGGGAATACGTTCCTGTTTTCCACTAAGGCTGATGAGGTGCTTAAAAGTTCGGAGATACAATCTTCCACCCACTGCAGCAGGTGTAGCATGAGTCATTTCGTCCAAGTCGTTTCGAGCCAATAGTTTGAACTCCGGCTCTGCAGCCACAACCACCACTTGACCAGTGTCTGACATGCAATAGAGACGATTCTGAATACATATGGGAGATCCGAAATACCGTCCCCCAACCCGCTCATTCCAGATGACCTGACCCGACTCCGCTTTAACACATGAAATAATGCCGGAATCACTCCACAGGTAAAGATATCCCTCTCTGGCCACACTGGTCGGAACATAAGGAGCAGATCGACGGATCTGATATTCCTTCTTGGGAGCTTCTCCACTCCCAGGATCTCCCGGTCTTATTGCCACCACATAATTTCCGCCACCGCCGCTGCCGCAACTTCCGATAATCAAATCGCCTGCAATGACCGGAGAGCTGACACTGCGTTTATCAAACACACCATCCAATTCCCAGAGAGTCCTCCCAGTGCTCGGGTCTACTCCCGTTATTCCGTGTGCCATACTATTGAAAATCAACTGCGGCTTGCTTCCTTTCGGAGAATAAACACATGGGGTGGAATAGGCTGCTTTGGCTTGACGACGGGGACTTTTCCAGACGATTTCCCCATTCCCGCTATTCAACGCGGCAATGAAACTTTCACCGGCATGATCATAGGGCAGAATTAATTTGTTATCGTGAAGCATCAGGGACGTATATCCGGCATGGTTGCATTTAAATGCCTCCATACTTTTCTGCCACACTATGTTGCCATCATGATCAAAGGCATAGATTCTATTTTCTGTAGGAGTAGGCCATGCAACGTAAAAATGACGCTCGTCCACAACTCCGGTCACAGTAGCAAAACTGTTGAATTTGTGCTTTCCATGAGAACGAAACGATACGCTTTTTTTCCACAGCGTTCGCCCATCCTTTACATCGAGACAAAAGGTATTGGACTTTCCGGTAGCTTCATCTGTTCCTGTCAGAAAAATCCGCTCTTTCCAGATGACCGGTGAGGAATGGCCCCCACCTGGCAACTCAACTTTCCAGCGGTAATCGGATTCATTCCATTCGCTCGGAATGGATTCTGACTGACTTCGACCTTGTCCGTTTTCACCCCGAAATCGAGTCCAGGACTCACTGGAAATTAAGGATGTCGAGGCAAAGCCTATCAGGACTGCCCAGATCCATTTCATTGTGTTGTTTTTCATCTTGTCAATTCTCTTCAAGCTCTGAAGTAAATAAGAATTCCACCAGATCACGCAAGTCGGAAATACTCAATAATTCTGCAATGCCTTCGGGCATTGAAGAGAGAGCCCGAGTTCTCGATTCAATCTGATTAACGTCAAGAATTTGTTTGACCGCTTTAGGCAATCGCCCGGAAAAAGCAAGTTCTTCATCATCGGGAAAAGTCTCCACGACAAGCTGTGAATCGGTCTCCTCAAAAATCCGACCTTGATAAACGGTCCCATTCTTCATAGTGATCAGTGAGGTTTCGAAACCTTCTGCGATTGCCTTATTGGGAAATAAAATGGATTCCAGAATCTGTTGTCGATCCAGACGCTGTGAGATGTCGGCCAATTGGGGGCCCATGGTCCCCCCTCTTCCATTCACCTGATGACATCGGATACATTGCGCTTCCGGCTTGTTGAAAAATACAACTTCACCCCTGGCGATATTCCCACCTTCCAGGGCACCTTTGAATTGATTCCATGAATCGGATTCCAGATAGGTCCGGTATTTTCCAAGAAGTTGGTTCAACTCGGGATTCTCCTTTCTGCTTTCCGCCGCAGCAACGGTCTCGAGACGAATACCATTTTGGATTCCGTCATTCAACAGGTTGTTCATCCATTGCACCAACATCCTGTCGGCCCTGGGAGTTTTCATCCGACTGAGAAGATTCAATGCTTCCTGTTGGTCATCAATACTGCCGTAAGTCAACATTTGCTCAACAGTAGGCATCGACGTGGCAGGGTCCATCGAAACCAGCAGT
>DUCD01000502.1 GCA_012959985.1 Verrucomicrobiales bacterium
CGTTCCAGAAGAAGGCGCTAACGGAAGGATCCCCGGAGATTCCAGAATTTATAACCAAGTGGCCCATGAGGTGATGCAAAAACTCCCGAAGATTCAAACTGATGATCTATTTGCTTTCGTCAAACCCAATCAAAATCAGTGGAAAAGCAGCAAAGGCAATGTCCATTTCACCAAGGATGCCAACCTCAAGCTCGCGGGAAAAGTGGCGGAAGCGATCAAAGCGGCACTGCCCCCCGCACCTGAATCCGGTCGGTAAAAAACAGCGGCCTCAAACTCACTACTGCCATTGGGTAAAGGAGTGAACATGTCTGATCCGGTCATTCAAAGAACACCCATGAAAGTTAAAAATCAAATATTAAGCTCATTCCACATTCTCCTGGCGGAATTGGTGATGGTTTCGTACGGTTTCAGCTCTCCGGAAAATCAACCGGAAAAAACAGAACATTTCGAAAGTGACGTGGTCAGCGAGATCAAGCCATGGACTCATCTGAACTTTTATAACGACCCACAGAATTTTCAATTTGCCATCCTGAGCGACCGTGCCGGCGGGGTTCGCCCCGGTGTATTTCTGGATGCCGTGAAAAAGCTCAATCTGCTGATGCCGGAGTTTGTCATGAGTGTGGGAGACTTTATTCCCGGCAATAGTTCTGACCGCGGACAACTGATCAAAGAGTGGGCCGAATTTGATAAAGAACTCAACCCACTCAAAGCACCCTTCTTTTTTCTCCCAGGAAATCACGACATCAATAACGATGTCATGCGACAAGTATGGATGGAGCGTTCCGGGGTGCCCTTTTACTCATTCGTCTACAAGGATGTTCTCTTTTTAGCCTTGGATACCACCGGTGAAAAGGGCTACATCATCCCGGACTACCAGGTGGAGTCCATGAAAAAAGCACTGGCAAAACACGCAGATGCCCGATGGACTTTTGTATTCATGCATCACCCATTATGGTTATACAAGAATCCCGGTGGTTTCACCCGAATTGAAAAGATGCTCGAAGGCCGAAAACACACCGTTATTGCAGGGCACAGACACAACTATGTCTTCGAACGACGCAACAATACCAACTACTACATCCTAGGCACCACGGGAGGAGGCAGCCATTTACGGGGTGCTCGTTTCGGTGAGTTCGACCATGTATCGCTAATTACCATCACAGATGATGGCCCGGTTATGGCTAACCTTAGGCTCGACGGCATCCTGCCCCACGACGTCACTACTCGTGCCGATTACGAAATAACACGCGCACTGATTGGCGCCACACGTATGCCTTACACGCTGTTGACTGACGGTGAAGACAGGGTGAAATCGGGCACGCTTTATCTGGAATTCAAGAACCCCTCACCCAATGAGCTCATCGTCAAAGCCCACTTCATGCACGGTCACCAAGTCAGCATGGAGCCGAATGCTATCGATACAATCCTGCCGCCAAACAGTAATAAGATCATTAAAGTGGATCTTCAATCAACCGAAGTAATCCCATTGGAAGATCCAACGCTGATACAACTTGCATGGACCATGGGTTACCAACTCAAAGGGGAAGAAGATCTCTTCCTCAATGGTAAACGGAACATCGCCTTCAAGCCCAGCACCCTTCCCATCATCAACACCGTGGCGCCCGAGTATATCGATTCCCTGGAAATTGCCATGACGGATACCCAGGAAAATCACACCATTCGCTATACGATTGATGGCACCACTCCGATGCTATCCTCTCCGGTATACCAATCCCCATTCAATATCCATGGCAATAAAACTATCAGAGCCCGCATGTTCAACGATAATGGACACGGCACCACAACCGAGACCCAATCCTACAAATCCGTCCCTGCAGGCAGTGGTCTTCGTTACCGATTCTACAAGGGTAGTTGGACGCGTTTACCCGACTACAGCCAGTTAACACCTCTGTTTGAAAGTATTACCACCAATCTAAATGTCGAATCCCGTCAACTCTGGGCTGACAATTGGGGCATGGTCCTTGAAGGCAATCTGGAGATCGACAAAGCGGGAGAATACACCTTCCATCTTAACTCCGACGATGGCAGCAAGCTCTTCATCAACGACAAAGTCATCATCGACAACGACGGCGACCACAGTCCTCTTGAGTTAAGCGGTAAGGCAAGGCTTAGCAGAGGTAAGCACCACCTGCGCTTGGAATTCTTTGAGGCGGGTGGCGAAGCTATTCTAGAACTCGACATGGAAGGTCCTGGTATGAAACGCCAAAGTCTGCCATTCGACAAGGTGTCGCATTAGCCTCTCCAGAAAAGTTCGACACACTTATTCCAAATCAGCGTTTAGAAAATCATCCTGCTCCGGTAGATCCAGTTCCAATCGATCGCTGACATCCACTTCCACTTTCAGATTCACCCCGGAAAAGTTCAACACGTGTCCGCCCTTCGATCGTGCGTCGTCGATGAAATGAAAGTGATACCCGGTTGCATTGATTTCGGATAGATACGGCGGGAGTTTGAAACCGACCATCGTCCCGGAACTGCCGGCCAAATCAAAGGTCGTCTGGTTGGCGACGACGTCCACCAGGGGAGGATAGGGACGCGTCTGCACAGGCACGCTCCTCGTCGTTAACGTATCAAATGTTGCTTTCACCCGTAAAGCATAGAGGAGATTCTGACTGGGAAGCAGAGCATCAAGCTGCTGTTGAAATGATTCGTAGCTCTCTACATTTTCAAGTTCAAACGTCAAATCAGGCTCAAAAAAAGTGACTACGGCAAAGGGCGTCAAGGTCGAATCTTCAACCTGAGATACGCTGCCATCCACTCGAATCCGATACGCTTTTCCGTCCAGAACAACCAATTCGCCATCCACTCCCTGGAAGGTGCCCAAGCCGATATTCCCTCGCTGAAGAACCTCACCAAAAGGCAAATCACCTTCGTACAAACCGATTAACAAAGCACCCAAAGTGGAATGCTGAAAGATCACATCCTCATCCGTCAACGACCCGGAATCAACTTCAATAGTGCGAACAAACTTCTGATTCCCCGTAGTCCGAAGCGTCTTCAAGAGGGTGCGCCCCGTGCCCCGAAACGGTGCGTCGACATTCTGCCAAGTCGACAAATCAGCAGAAGTCTGCAGTTGATAGTAAATACCTACCACACTGTGCAATTCCATTTCAACAGCCCGATGAATCGTAAGCTCCTGACCATATAGACAAAATGAAAAGAGGCCTGTTACAAATCCTGTTATATAATATCGCATTTTTTCCGTCCCAGCTACCTGTTTTAATCACGAGGTAGTAACAAACGCAAGATCATTACCGAGCCATTGAATCTCCTTAGCGAGATTCCAACAGACACTTGAAACACGAATGGGTTCCGGATAGTCTCGAGCCGACTATGCGTTATTTCAGGACGATTCTATCACTGTGCCTTTTGGCCTCGTCGATCACTTTTGTTCAAACGGAAGTTCGAATTCCGGCATTCACTGCCTATACTCTACCCGACACCAATGCATTGCGCATCTCGAAACGCAATGGTGTGACTCGCTGGACCCATCCTGGAAGACCGGTGAAAAACAACGGTTTCTTGTCACGGTAAAGGCGGTTGACGGAAACTCCGCCAACTTTGCCGGTTATTATTCCCATCCCGATCGCAAGAAACTTCCCGGAACTTACTGCCGCGAACATCTCAGCGCTTTACTCGGTTCCTGACCGGCACGGTTCAGATAGCTTTGGCGGCTTTGGCCAAGCTTTCTCTCGACTTGGCCGCTTCAATATTAATGGCAATCGAGGGTGCGACCCGTTCCATAAGAGTCAACTGTTCTTCATTTGTCTGGCCTAACCAGGCTAACTCGATGACGCCGGTGACCTCCCCTTCGTAGACCAATGGCGTGACCAGGATTGATTTCGGCACGGATTCCCCGAGCCCCGAAGAAACGAGCAGGTAATCGGCCGGGACGTTACGGATGATGATCGGTTCCTTTTCCAACGCCACCTGGCCGACCAGCCCTTCCCCGAACTGATATCGATTCGACAGATTCTTGCGCTGGGTGTAGGCATAACTGCTCTGCAAGGTCAGGGTTGATTCCCGGGCATCGGAATCGACAAGGTAGAAGGTCCCCAAGTGGGCATTCAGGGTGGTGGCCAATTCAGTGAGAACATTTTGAGTCATTTCGCTTACATTCAGTTGACCACGCATTTTTTCATCGAGTCGGTTGATGCCTGAATTGAGCCATTCCAGGGTTTCAGCTTTTTGTTGATTGATTTTCAGGGATTCAACCATTCGCTGAACGGACAGGAGTATGCCGCTCGTGGATTCTTCAGAGTCGAATTCAATATTGAGATCACCCGAGGCAACTCGTTCCGCGATCAGGGCGATTTCCGTGGGTTCCCCGCCCACCAACCGTTCTACTCGATGGGTAATGAACAGCATGGTCATAATTCCAATGATCACGATTCCGATCATAGTCCCGGCCAAAAGCGGTCCCTTTGAGACACCTACTTTCGTCAACGCCTGTGCCTTGGCTTCCCGCTCTAGCAACAGGCCTTCCTCCTCTTCGATGAAGGCCTTCAGTTGAGCTCGCAATTTGTCCATGAATTTCTTTCCGATGCCCTCCCGAATCAAGGTAACGATCTTTTCATTCGACGTGGTGGACAAGTTCATTTGACGACGGATGGCAATCTCCGGAACGGCAGCGTCCTTGTCCCAGGACCTCGACAGCTGTTCCAACTGTTCTATATCAGAAGCCATTGTTTTGGAGTCGTAGACGTTGCCTCTGAGTCTGAGCAATGCATCCATGCTGGACTGAAACAGCACCTGGCCACCCCGGAAAGGGGTCAGGAAATCATCCTCCCCAGTCAGCATGAAACCGCGCTGCCCGGTTTCCTGATCAACAATGCCTTTAGCCAGTTGAGTGACCAGATTACGAGCCTTTTGATTCTTCGAATTATTGAATGCGACTTCCAGTCGATCTATGACCTCTCGCATCCGGTCGAGCGTTATTTTTCCCTTGCCCTGAATCAGCATCGTTTGAAGATCATCAAACGATTTATTTCCGGCATCAATCTGACGCCGCACTTCTATCTCCGGATCTCCGGCCACCGAAAGCCATTCCTTCGACAGACGATCCAATTCATCCAGGTCGCCGGTGATGCGCTCTGGATTGGGAACATTGCCGACCATTTCACGAATCGCCTTAAAATGCATTGCGAGTTGGGTCCGTCCGAAATAGTAAGGTTCCAGAAACACATCCTTCCCAGTTATCAGAAAACCACGCTGCCCGGTTTCCAGGTCCACCATGGCCTTGGCAATTCTCTCCGTGAGGAGTTCCCCGAAAAGGTTATTGTCTTGCTCGTAACGTTCAATCATTGAATCCATAACTAGTCGCATCTCATCCAGGATTGATTTCCCTAGGCCCTCAGTCAGAATATCTTGAAGTTTCCTGGCATTGATCACGCCTTTGCTGACCTTCCGTTTTTCAGAGATTTCAGGGTCTGCCGCATCTGTTTGCCAGTCCTGGACAAGCTCGGCGATGACCTCCAGCCGTTTGATTTGCACCGGGTTGTCAGATACCAGACCCCTAAGACCGGAATATGTGCTTTTGTAAATATTAACGGCATTGGTGTAGGGCTGTAGAAACGTCTCCTGCCCGGCCAGAAGAAACCCTCGTTGACCGGTCTCCATGTCCGACAACAGTTTCTCAATTAAATGGGCCTGACCAATGACTTCGTAGGTGTGCGAGATCATTTTGGAGCTTTCCGAGTAGGAAATAAAAGCGCGATAGGAAATCCCGGCGAGTCCGACCATGAAAAGGATAACCAAGAGGAAACCCGAGAGGAGCTGTGTGCGAAGTTTCATAACGACACCTTGTGTCGTCCCCTGCCCCCGTTTCCAGACTGAAACCTTAGCAGATCGAAGCAAATTCTTTACGTCTTCCGTGGACCCCTATAGTGATAGGTTTGGGCTTTGTAAAATGCGAAACACGATATTTGTAAGATCCCGGGTTTTGGATGCTCGAATAGCGAAAATCGGGCTAGGTTCGAATTTCATTCAGAAACAGATGAATCGATCTCAAATGGTTCATGTGATCTTCACCTGTTTCTCCTTCAAAACCCATCAGGAGGAAGCGCCCTTTTCTGTACCGACTCAATTCTGTCAGCCCAGCAGAGTGCTTCCCTGTTTTCAATTCCCGTTCGCCGCCCAGTCCTCGAATCAGGTAATCCGCCGTCTCTTTCGTGGAAGCGTAGTGGGGAGTAAAGAGCTGAGTGTGTGACAGAACCATCTGTTTTTTTCCGTTGGCAGCCATTCGGGCATATTCGAGAAAAGGCGTTAAATGGACCGGATTCACTTTTCGATTTTCGGGATCGCCCGTGAAACCGGAGTAAAGAGAATCAGCCATCACCAAGGCATCGATTCGTTCGACGGCCCCAGATTGTTTAAGTAATTCACGCACTCCTCCGAATCCGGCGCTGAAGGACATCAGGGTCAGATGACGGATCAAAACCTCGTTACCCTGGTTCTGTGCTGCGAGTTTTCCCCGAACTTCATTCATCAATGCAGGAAAAACAGCCGGATCGTCAAAATGCTTCCGGTACACACTTGATAACCCGGGCAAGGTGATATTTACCAAAACCGCCTGATGCCGAGTGCGATCGAAATTCTGCTCCACCACCTTGGAAGCACCGTGAAGATGCAGGACGAGATCGGTAACACCTGCAGACAATTCCACGGTGTCAGAAATATACAGAACACCCGTACGCAGTGAGTGCCGCGTCCCATCAGCAGGTAGCCACAGCGTGCAAAGGAGAAAGCAACATCCAAAAAATCGTTTGTTCACGGTGATGGAATGATTCTCTTTTGCTATCTGCCTGAAATAAATCCAGGATTTAGGTGAGTGGCATATGCCGCGGAGTAATTACAATTTCAGGAACGGTGGCCCGCGCGGGAAGCCTTGCAATCGCAACGGCCATGGCGGCGATATCCTCGGGATGAACCATCTGCTCTCGTTTTTCAGGCGGTGGCGGTACCGGGCGTTTGTCAAGAATCGGGGTGTTGGTTTCTCCTGGAAACAAGTTGGTGATGGCGACCCCGTCGGGCAAAGCTTCCAGATTAGCGTAGGTTCCGATAGAACTCTGTGCAAACTTCGAAGCACAATAACCCAATCCGGCCATTTTCATATTTCTTAATCCTGCAAGCGAGACAATGTTGATAATCAATCCGGATCCTCGCTTCCTCATTGATGGCAACACAGCATGCATACAATTGAACGCCCCAGTGGCATTTGCATTCATGATCTGATCAAACTCCTCCGGATCCAGGTCGGCAAACATGCGTTTCGGCACGTTCATGCCCGCACTGTATACCAGAATATCAATCGCGCCTACCTGATCGTCAACCGATGCCATCAGTTCGGCTATTTGCCCACGATCAGTCGCATCGGCCGTTTTGGTGTAAAATAACGAACCGACCTCGGGCAACTGCTTGGCTGCATCGAGGCAGGATTGTCTACGACCGGAAAGCATGACCTGACATCCTTCCCGAGCAAAGGCTACCCCGATACCCAGTCCAATTCCAGTACCCCCACCTATTACAAGAACTACTTTATCTTTGAGTTTATTCATTTGATTATTGATTTCAATCGCTCGGCCATTAAGGAGTACGAGTCTTGCCCGACACTCCAGGATCCGTCGAGAGCGGAAAGAGTAATGTATCCTTCAAGAAACAATTTTAAATCGGTAACTCCTGGAGAATCGTCATGGGTAGCAATCTCCAATCTTGGCACGATCTGTCCAGACATATCGGTTTTCTGATAGGAGATGATGAATCCTCCTTTGCGGGATATTTTCACCAACCTCACCCCACGGATTTTTTCTGAGTTGAGGGGAGGATAATTGACATTCAGAACAATACGTCCTGGTAGCAGCAGTTCCAATTCCTCCCTACTGTCCTGTAATTCATCGATCAATTCAGCAATAAACTGAGCAGCAGGTTTAAATGCGGCGTAGGTGCCGGGATACCGTTTTGGTTTTACATTACTTTCTTTCGGATCAAATCCCACCGAAACCGCAATGCCCGGAATCCCCAATCTCCTCGCAAAGACAACGGCACCAACAGTTCCTGAGATATTAATGTCACTCCCAAGATTCTGTCCGGAATTCACCCCGGAAATCACGAGGTCGGGAAGATCAAGGGTCATGATCTGATGAATGGCAAGTGATACGGCATCCGCCGGACTCCCGTCAACCGACCAGACCCTATCCTCATATTCCTGACAATTCAATGTACCGGAAATCGTTAGTTTCGCACTACTTCCCGACTGATTACCCAGCGGTGCCACGAGCGTCACTTTGTGTCCGTTTTCGATAAGAACCTTCCGCATCGCAGTGATTCCGGGGGCTCTGAAACCGTCATCATTGGTTAATAGAATCTTCAAACCCAATGACTGGCCATCAATCGTCATCATGACAAATAGGACAGATATCAAGAAAAGGAGCCAAGCAGGAAAGAGAAGGTTTCTCCCGCAATCCGTTAAAAAACGAACAAGGTGCCTCACAACCGTTAATATGGAATTCACAGACCAAAAAGTATTCAAGTTCTAGATGGTTGGGTTATGATGCAATAGCAATGCAAGAAATGAAATACAAAAATCACGCTCAAGTTTATGGCGATAACCCAGAGTAAGAGGATGATTCGCTCGGACAAATCCCTCGATAATCTCGAAATTGATCTATTGCTGGAAGCCCTAGTCAAACAATACGGGTATGATTTCCGCGACTACTCACGGGCTTCCCTCCAACGTCGTCTTACCAATTTCAAAGCCTCAATCAACGTTGACAATTTCTCCGACCTAATTCCACTAGTGCTGCGTGATGCCAATCAGTTTCGAGCAATGGTTGAGGCACTTTCTGTAACGGTAACCGAGATGTTTCGGGACCCCTTTGTCTATCAGCAGATTCGCCGGGTACTGCTCCCGCAGCTCGCAACCTATCCTCGATTCAACATCTGGCACGCGGGTTGCGCAACCGGTGACGAGGTCTACTCTCTGGCAATTCTCCTGCACGAAGAAGGCTTGTACGAGCGCGCGACAATCTAGGCCACCGACATTAATCAGAGTTCATTAAAAAAAGCAAAGGAAGGCATCTACTCTCTGGATCAGATCCGCATCAATACTCGTAACTATCAGGAGGCCGGTGGCAAGCGCTCCTTCTCGGACTACTACCATGCCAATTACGAATACTCGATTGTCCGCAATGACCTGAAGCAGAATATAGTTTTCTCAAACCATAATCTCGTGACCGATACAGAGTTCAACCAGATGCACTTTATTTTGTGTCGCAATGTTATGATCTATTTCAACCGGCAGCTACAACACCGCGTCTTCGACCTGATTGACCGCAGCCTGATTCATAATGGATTTCTGTGCCTGGGCACAAAAGAGAGTTTAATGTTTTCGGAGATTGATGATCACTATGTATCAGTCGGTGATAAAGAAAAATTATATCGAAAGAGAACCCCTTGATGCAACCAGGACGCAACATGGGCACCGTAGTGGTCGGGACATCGGCGGGTGGTTTTGATGCGTTGTCACAATTATTCTCCAATATCCTCTCCGATTTTCAACTATCGATTCTCGCGGTCCAACACCTGTCGGGCAATTGTGATATCAATTTTATTGTAGACCGCTTGAGCGAGCAGTGCTCCCTACCCGTAAAAGAAGCAACCGAGAAAGAACCTTTACAAAAAGGGTTCCTCGACACTTTCAGTGGAATTGAGTGTTAAAAAGAAATCCTGTATAATGAAATTTCATGGATTTGGAAAC
>DUCD01000503.1:0-6134 GCA_012959985.1 Verrucomicrobiales bacterium
AACGGGAAGCTTTCCTTCCTTCCTCCTCCTCCCCTTCGGTGTCTTTTTTTATGAGGAAACACGCCTAATATTCGTGCTGCGCCTTGTGCTGATGGATTTGTATTAATTATAACTGACATAACTCATTCCTTTGAGTTCGGCCGTTTTGCGGCCAGTTTGCTCGATGGCATCCGTGCCCTCGGGCGGCACTTTATTTTAGGAGGCCGCCTCCCCTTTCAGCGTTTTTATCGTTGAGTATTGATCACTTACACCCTATCTATCGGCAAACCTCCCGATTACTTAACCCTTTTATGAACGATCCTCTCAATACATCCTTTTCCGTTCGAATCTCTGCCCCCAAACTCAATTGTAGGGTGCGCTGTCCCTTTTAAGCAAAAAAACTCGGCCGGAAGAATCCGACCGAGTATTGAAACCATGAACTGTAACGGGTTAACCCAACAGTCGCAAGGCCGATTGAGGCTGTACGTTGGCTTGTGCCAACATCGCCGTCCCGGATTGCACCAGAATATTATATCTGGCAAACTGGGTGCTTTCCTCTGCCACATCCACATCCTTAATGCGACTGTTCGCCGCGGATATGTTGTCTTTCAGGACACTCAATTGATCACTGGTATGATCCAATCTGGACACACTCGCTCCAACCGTAGCACGGTCGGTCGCCAGTTGTGTGATCGCCGCTTTGACTGCCGTCAAGGCAGATGCAGCACCGGTGGTTGTCCCCACTGCAAGACCATTGAGACCTGTGTAATCAGCATCTGCTGCTAGGTCTATTCCGGTCATGCTGAACTTGTTCGCATCACTGTCTGTCGTCACGGACATAGCTGTGCTGGAAAACAGACTCACTCCATTGAAGTCCTTCCCGGCAATGTCGACGATGTAGTCGTCCAGAGCCTGGAACTCCTTATCGTACAACGCTCTATCCGCGTCGGTTTTCGTAGCATCCTGAGCAAGAACCGACAATTCACTCATTCTGTCAAGCGCCTTGCCCACCTTCGACAGAAACCCGTCCTGGGTCTGTGCAAAGGAAACGGCATTGCCAACGTTGTCTTTCGCAGACTGGATTCGATTAACCTGGGCGTCGAAACGGAGTGATACCGCCATCCCTGCCGCATCATCACCCGGAGAAACCAATTTGGATCCGGACGACAAACGTGCCAGTGATTTGGACAGTTGACTGGACGATTCAGACAATAAACGCGACGCGTTTGCTGCTGACGTATTTGTATTGATTACTATCATTTTTTACTCCTTCCATTGAGTAGCCTCTTTATTGAGGCGAGTTAAACGCACGGCATCCCTGCCGTACTGCGGGACTTTATAACAGGCACCCACTGAGACCTAGTCGGCTGTAAATCCAGCCGACATTTTACCGTCACTTCACGATAAAATCGGAAAATTTCGCTGAGAGGGTGGGTGAGGGTCGAGAACAGACAAATCGGACAAATAGGAGTTAGGGTCCGATATTCCCGAGGTAGGGAAAAATGAGGCTTCAGCCTTTATTTCAAAGGTAGGTTTAATAATGTCAAACTGCATTGCAAACTCCTTCCATTGAGTTTCGTCTGACCGGAGATCCCATATCTATCCTTAGAGAAGCGGTTTTCACCGCTCAGGGATTCCGGTGGAAGGTTCGGTTTCTTGTGTCCGTTTTTCCCTTCCAACCTATAGATCGGCCAAAGGGGATCTTTCCTTTAGGTGCCGCTTGAAATATTTTTCACCCCTTATCCAAAACACTTGCTTCCCCGCAGATTATTCGGGAAAATCCACTCCTTAATTATTCATCAGAATTCCATAATGATCCGTCGAAGACCTATGTTAAAATTTAATCAACCAGCTCCGACCCTGATCTCCACAGCAGCTTTACTCCTTGTTTGGATGATCGGCAAAGGCGATCTCACAGCCCAGGCACCCAAAGTCTATTCAGACGGAAAACCACCCTCAGACAAGCGCTTGGCTCCCTTGAAGGATTTGAATGGTTATTTTCCATTCCATGTCCCTGATTCCATTGAGGCATGGCAGAAACAACGCGAGGCAACCCACCGGAGAATCCTGGTTGCCCTGGGCTTATGGCCCATGCCGAATCAAACGCCACTGAACGCCGTCATCCATGGCAAAATCGATCGGGAAGGTTACTCTGTTGAAAAAGTTTATTTCGAAAGCCGACCGGGATTCTTTGTCACAGGCAATCTCTACCGTCCCACATCAAGCAGCAGAAACATCCCGGCTATTCTCAGTCCGCATGGACATTGGAGCAACGGACGATTCATGGATTTCGGACGAGAGGAAGTCCGAAAGCAGATTGTCCAGGGTGCAGAAAGGTTTGAAGAAGGCGGACGCAGCCCACTGCAAAGTCGATGTGTTCAACTCGCACGCATGGGCTGCATGGTATTCCATTACGATATGATCGGATATGCCGACAGCATTCAAATCTCCTATGAACTGGCTCACCGTTTCGCCAAGCAACGGCCTGAAATGAACAGGTCTACCGAGTGGGGATTGTTCAGCCCTCAAGCCGAAGCCTATCTTCAGAGCGTCATGGGACTACAGACTTACAATTCTATCCGTGCCCTTGATTTTCTGATGAGTCTTCCGAATGTGGATCAAACAAGGATCGGGATGACCGGTGCAAGCGGAGGGGGAACCCAGACTTTCATTCTCGGCGCCCTGGATCCGAGACTGACGGTCGCCTTCCCTGCCGTCATGGCCTCCACTGCGATGCAGGGTGGCTGCACCTGTGAAAATGCCTGTGTCCTCCGCGTTGGATCCGGGAATGTTGAGTTTGCCGCCATGTTCGCCCCCAAACCATTGGGACTGACGGCAGCCGATGACTGGACCGTTGAGATGGAAACCAAAGGATTTCCTGAACTGAAAAAACTCTATCAAATGCTGAAAAGCCCGAATACGGTGATGCTGAAACCCCTGATTCATTTCGGACATAATTATAACTATGTCAGCCGGGCAGCCATGTATTCGTGGTTCAACCACCATTTCAAACTGGGTTGGAATGAGCCCGTGGTCGAAGAGGCTTACACCCGCTTATCCCGGAAGGAAATGTCCGTCTGGAATCAGAATCACCCAGTTCCGAAAGGAGGTCCATCATTCGAACGCCGATTGCTGAAGGGGCTTCGGTCAGACTCTGAAATGCAGTTGACGAAAGCGCGAAACTCCGTGGAGGCTTACCGAAAATTGGCGGGAGGGGCTATAGAAAGCCTCATCGGCCGTCAAATCAAGACGGCGGGCAATCTTGAATTTACGATGACAGACAAGAATGAAGCTGTCGGCTACCTGGTGATGACCGGATCTCTCCGGAATATCCACCACGGTGAAGCGTTACCGGTCGTATTCCTCCACCCGAAAGAATGGAATGGTCACAC
The DNA here is from genome assembly GCA_012959985.1 of Verrucomicrobiales bacterium. Lineage (GTDB taxonomy): Bacteria > Verrucomicrobiota > Verrucomicrobiia > Limisphaerales > DUCD01 > DUCD01. The sequence continues at coordinate 3,372 of DUCD01000503.1, forward strand.
CGCAATCTGGGTTCACGGCAAGGGAAAAGACGGTTTATTTGATTCGAATGGTCAGCCGATCAAGGAAGTCGCGAAACTGCTGAAATCGGGAATTACGGTTGCCACGGTGGATCTGCTGAACCAAGGGGAATTTCAGAACGTATCCGGCTTCTCCGGATTAACTCGAACGGTCGAGAATTCCAGAGAATTCGCAGGTTATTCCTTCGGTTACAATCCAACACTCTTTGTGAGAAGAGTGCATGATATCCTGAGTATGGTTTCCTATATCCACTCCCATTCGGAACGGGTTTCAGAAAAAATCAGCCTGATCGGCACCCATGGAGCCGGACCCCTTGCTGCAGCAGCAGCCACTCAGTGTGGAAAAGTTTTGCAACAGACGGCGGTGGATACCGGAGGATTTCGATTCTTAAATCTGGACAGCTATCGTAATCCGGATTTCCTACCCGGCGGCGCTAAATATGATGACCTGCCGGGCCTGCTCGCCCTCAATGCCCCCAGGAAGTTGTGGGTGGCCGGCGAAACAAAAGACTCCCTTCGAATTCCCTCGGACATCTACCGGAAATCCGGAAAGGAATCCTCTCTTTCCATCTATACGGGTTCACCTGACTCTCTTCTGACTGAAATCGTGCACTGGATTTCGAAATAACAACTGGAATGACTCCTTCGATCGAATGACCGCACAGAGAACACAGAACTGAATCCAGCCTTTAATGAACTCAAAGGAAATACTTCTTCGTAAAATGACCCGTCGTGAATTCAGGGGACGCATGCAGGCCGGTGAACTGAAAGCCTGCATTCTCCCGATTGCTGCCATCGAACAGCATCTGGAACATCTGGAAATGGAACATGACTGGCGAAGCGTCTGCCTCATTGCAAACCAGGTCGCCCAAAACCTTAATCCCGAGGTTTTGGTCGCCGAAGGAATCATGGCAGGCATCAGTGAACATCATATGAAACACCCGGGCACTCTGACTTTGAATCCCGGTACCTTCATCAATGTGGTCTTCGATCTGGTGGACAGCCTGGCCCGCGCGGGCTTTACCAATATTCTAGTGCTCAACGGCCACGGAGGGAACATCGACGCCTGTCGCGGGATATGGGATCAACTCCTGCGTCGAGTCCAGGTGAATGTCCACTTTCTCCCCTATTGGGAGGTTCTGAATGAATCCGATGCCCTCGAACTCCTCAAAAGTGGCCGACGACTACCTCAGGACTTACCCGGACACGCCCAGGAGTTTGAAACTTCCATGGCGATGGCTGCTTTTCCCGAAAACGTCCGCATCGAAGCACTCGGGGCTCAATCCGACCCCACCCCGGCTATGGCGACCGCCAAAACCGGTCATGAATTCATTCACCGCATCACAGAGCGAGTGACCGATTACCTCCAAAAAATGATCAAGGGTGAAAACACCCTCCCCACCCCCCCTTTTCATCCCTGATAAGAGAAAAAAGCAATTCCTGAAGCTGGGGGCGCTGACCCCGGATGGATAAGGAAATATATGGAAAACAATCAAAACTGAACGAAACGGCTTAATCTCCATGATCCGGCCTCAACGCGGCCAGCTTCAAACGCTATTTTGGTCCCCTTAATTACCTTTGAAATACCGGTCGACAATCTCCGGAGCTGGAGGTTGCGATTTCAGACTGACCCCCACAGCTACCAACGTGGAACCCAGCACATCCCAGAGAAAGGGTTGAAAACCCAGCAACTGATAAACCGCAAATCGCCCTTCTACCACATATCCGATAATGTAGAGCAACAGATGCGTGACACATCCCCCGATCATTCCGGCAATGGTTCCGGAAGCCGTCATACGTGGCCAGTAAAGCCCCAGAAACATCGGAACAAGGAAACAGGCCGCCAGACCGCTGGTCGCAAAAATAATTAAATCCTGAAGATACTTCGGAGGATGAACGGCAACCAAAGTCGCCAGAATTCCAATGATACCGGTCACCAGATAGGTCAACTTCTTCATTTTCCTATCCGAGGCATCCGGGTTGATGTTTCTCTGGTAAACATCCCTTACCAGTGCAGAAGAAAGCACCAAGAGGAAACTGTCCACACTCGACATAACCGCGGCAAACGGTGCGGCAACCAGCAATCCCGCCAACCAGGGAACGCCGGCGTTGGCCGTCAGCAGAGCTGCCATATCGGGCATCACACGATCTGAATCTATTTCCATCCCCGGCAGTAGAATACGGGCACAACAGAAAATAACCACTAGGGAACCATAAATGAGGGTATAATAAATCGAGACCGCAAAAATGGACTTCTTGAGCACAGCTGAGCTGCGAAACGCCATCAAACGGACCATGTTACTGGGTTGGCCGGCTCCCCCAAAAGCCCAGAACACAAAAAAGCTCATGGCGAGCCATATCGAAAGAAATCCGCCCGAGTTATCAGGATCAGGGCCAGGGGCCGTGACATATACACCCTTTCTCCCCCCCCCGAATCGATAGGGTTTCATATCGGTAATCTGAACTTCAACCGGAATTGAAAGATCATCCGGTGATATTCTCTGGATTTCCGAGGGACTGGTAATCTTGAGAATCTCGATTTCTTCAGACTGCAACTGTCCGGCAGATATTTCTGCTTGAGCTGCGGTTCGCACAATGCCATCCCGGTTCTCAGGCCCTTCCGATATGCGAAGCCAGGTTCCTTTGGGAATTATCCAATCCTTCTCCTGGGTATCTGAAATGAATAAGCGAGCTTTACCATTTTCGGGCGTCGTCATTTCAGCCATTTCACGAGTCGCCTTAGTG
>DUCD01000503.1:6184-9772 GCA_012959985.1 Verrucomicrobiales bacterium
CGACTTGGTACAAAGCCAACCCTAGCATGATGATGACCCCCACCCCCATTAGGATTCCCTGCATGACATCCGTCCATACCACCGCCCGAAATCCCCCGTAGGCAGTGTAAACAATCACAACTGCTGAAAAAAACATCAAGCACAGCAAATAATCCGGCTCGGCTGAACCGAACCAGACCCACCCTTCCGTCAAGCGGGAAGTCCAGAGAACGGCCTGTTGAAAGAGTTCAACCTCTCCGAACAGGGTTGTGAGGATTTTACTACCGGCTTTGAATTGGGCCAGAATGTAAAAGAACATGAAGAAACTCAGAAGACTGGTTGCTACTAATCCTGTTGTCCGGCTTTCATACCGTTCACGGAAAACTTCGGGAATGGTAACGGCGTTCCCGATGCGAGCGACCTGGTTCAATCGTTTGGCCAATAAACCCATGGCGACAAGCGGAACCACCATATAACTACTGATCCAGAAAGCCAGGACCCATCCGTGGGTATAGATCCGCGAAGGAAACCCCATAAAACTGCCTCCGGACGCACTGGTTGCCGCAAAAGTCAGGGCGAAAGCCCATAATCCCAGATTTCGGCTACCCAGGAAATACTCCCCAATGAAATTCCTTTTTTTAAGGAGTCGACCGGACAATCCGGCCAACAGGAAAACCAGGATCATATAAATACCGAAGGTGACCAAGGCGGAATTAGAGGCGGCAACAGCGCCAAAGACCGGTTGAAGAATGGTTTCCCTATAATTGTGGTTGTCCATGGTCACTTGGAAGCGTTGGAACTGACGGACGAAGGCATCTCCTCACCGAGAGGATCATCAGATAAACGGAAAAAACAAAACCAGAAGGTCACCACATTGGAAGCGAACCAAGGCACCGCAACGCCCCAGAAAACCCAAGCAGGAAACCCGAACACCAATGGAATCTCAGCAGTTACTTCCGTTCCCTGAAAACCGAAAAACGACGAGACTCCGACCACCCAGATAAAAAAAAACAACCAAATCAACAGAATCGTCACCACTTCGCTTCTCGAATTCAAAAATACCCGGTTCCAGTCCTCGGGGCGGGATTCTTCTAGAGTATCAGCTTCCATATCGTACCATTCAATTAATGCGGGATGCCCAGCATTTTCATAGCAATCCAGCAAGGAATCCAGACAATTATTGATTCATTTTGAAGAACCAGCCCACACCAACGACATATCGGGAGACCAAACATCACCACTCTTTTTCCTTTGTGCTCTCTGTGTCCTCTGTGGTTAATAACTTTACGCTTTCGAACACCACAGAAAACATCGACGCCCCGGAACAACCTGACTATCTTTTCACGTTCTCGTTAGTTTCACGTATGCAACAAAAAACAGTATCCACGGTGTTGGTCCGCCCGATATACAGTCGCAATATCGGGGCGGTCTGCCGCGCTATGGCCAACATGGGAGTAAATCGTCTCGTGCTGATCGCTCCCAAATGCGAACTCGATGCCGAAGCGCGAATGGCGGCATCTCATGCCCAAGCTCTCTTGAAGAATTGCACCATCTACCCCTCTCTGAAAGATTTTCAGAAGAAGGAAGGTGAGGGCCTGCGCATTGCCATGACAGCGCGCTCGAGAAAAGTTCGCCCGACGGTTCGACTGGATAAGGCTCTACAGGAATTCAGCGAGAAAAACAACGAACTCTGGACCCATTCAGGCCAGATCTACTTTATCTTCGGCCCCGAAGATTCCGGACTGAGTCTGGAGGATCTTCATCTTTGTCATCGGCAATGCCACCTTCCCACTTACAGCGATTATACTAGTCTCAACCTGGCTCAAGCCGTTCTGTTGACCTTTTTCATCTTCCGTCGATTACTCGAAGATATAGCTGAATCTGAAACAAAGACCAACCCACCTTCTACAGAGCGACCTTCTGAAAATGAACCCCGACCGAAACCGACATACCATCCGGAACAAACCATTCAAACCTGGCTGGAAACTCTCGGGTTTGACCTATCGCAGCAACGGCTTAATGTTTTCACTGTCCTGAACCGCCTCTTACTGGAAAACACCCCCACCGAAAAAGAACTGCGCATTCTGGAAACCGTCCTCCAACAGAATATCCGTAAACTCAGGGAAACGGATCGACAAAATAATTCTTAACCACTGAAAAGCACATAATTCAGATTGCAGAGGAATGGGGATGCGATTACCAGTGCGGGGAATGATTTGCTGTAGCGTCGGCTGTCCTCAGCCGAAAATACCGCTGTCCTCGGCCGAAAATACCGCTGGTTTCACTGGAAATGCGCTGAGGACAGCGCACGCTACAGTTCAAGGCGTTAACCTGTCTTCTTCCCGCACTGGTAATCACACCGGAGGAATGGGGAAATATGAATTTTCCTATTTCTAAGCAACCGAAACCGAACTATATTAACCCCATGGTTAAGGATCACGTGTCTGGCGAGCCTCGGATAAGTTACCGAGTGCTTTGGACTTGAATCGCGCACAAACCTATTGAAACGAATTGGAGCATGACTCAATGCCCTTCACTTTCTGGAATCATCCTAGCTTGCACGGTGCTTTTTTTTTGCCTCTGCAAACCCATTAGAGCCCAGAACCCTCAAACCCCCAAACTGGGAAAGCCCAAACTCCTGAATTCAGGCGAGATCGAATTTACTATTCTTGGCGACGAAAACCGAATCTTTACATTGGAAGCATCGGGTAACCTGCAGCATTGGAAACCGATCTTCTTCGACCTGGCCGAAACCACTAATCTGACCATAACGGAAAATCTGGATCGAAATACAGTCGCCCGGTTTTATCGATCCAAGTCCTTTCCTCCGAACTCGGCCACTACGGAAGTCCATAATGGCTGGTTGGATTCAATCTGGATTTCCAATGGTATTGTGGAAGTGGTCATCGTTCCCAATATCGGTCGAGTTATGCAATTTAATTTCATCGGAGAGGAAGGCCCGTTCTGGGAAAACCGAAGTCTGGACGGTCAAGCTCCTGATCCCTTATCATCCTCATGGAAGAACTTCGGTGGCGATAAAACCTGGCCGGCTCCTCAGGCTGATTGGCCTGCCATCACACCTAGAAGCTGGCCCCCACCACAGGCATTCGACTCAATGCCCATTGAAGCAGAAATCGAATTGGGCACGGTCATATTGACATCGCCGGTCGATCCTCATTTCGGCATTCGAACCATTCGAAGAATTCAACTCGCCCCGGAACACCCGGTCATGAAAATTACGACGACCTTTGAAAAGGTTTCCGGGAGAGCACGCCGAGTCAGTGTGTGGGTCGTTGCCCAACTGAAGAATCCGGATCGGATTTATGTGCCGAACCTTGAAAACTCAATCTATCCTCGAGGTTTTAATATTCAGTCGGCCACTCCGCCTCCGCGGATGCGGATCAGGAACGGCTTTCACACATTTTGGCGTGATCCCGGCAGCTCCCATAAGGTTGGATTCGATGGAGAAACAATGCTATGGGTTGGTGAAACGCAGGCCTTGAAACTTTATTCGCCACGCAGCGAGGGTCGAGAATACCCCGACAACAACAGCAGTATTGAGGTTTACACAAACCCGGATCCAGATGCCTATATCGAGTTTGAAACCCT
>DUCD01000504.1:0-4191 GCA_012959985.1 Verrucomicrobiales bacterium
CATATATGGCCAGCGAATGGTCATAATCCCAATAAAGTAAGTAAAGAAGGCATTATTAATGCCTCTGAAGAAATATGGAAATTTTTCAGGAAGGCTACGGTGCTTCCGTCATCAAGTGTGGAAAGCTCACTCGAACTTCGGCCGAAGCCGTAGTATTCGGAAAATAGATCAGCTGAGTTTTAGGCAGCTTTCCGCTCGTTCGGAACATAGTTTTTCAGGGTCGACTAAAAAGGCATTTTCGGCTGAGACAGCCGACGCTACAACGTACGGCCACTAATCTGATAATCCGTATTAAAATCCCTTAAACTAGTGGCAGTGGGGCGTGCTGTCCCAGCGCGCCGCATACAGTGATGAAAACTGAATCTCCGGGGTGAATTCTCAATTTTTCTGAATTTCTGGAAAATAAAGTTCCGAATATCGGTTTGTTGAGCGGAGAATCGGTGAGTGGACATAATCCACCGCACCGCATTGATGCATACATCTGGCTCGTTCTGTAACTAAAGGCGTTCATCACAACTCCTCTTCGAGTGGAGAGGTGACAGGCTCTGACGCTGGAGAAATTCCGGATCGTCCGCGGGATCCTGGACGCCGGGACGGCGACGATAATCCTAATGAGAGTCTAAAATTTCCGTGACCGCGGGATCAACAGAATGAATGACAAAAAAACCGTCTGGATGAAAGTCCAGGCGGTTATTTTTTAATTCTAAGTTCGGTCTTGAATCTCGAATTCCATTCCTTCTTTTTGGAAGCTTTCATTTTACCGGACTTCATGGCGGAAATTATTTTTGCATCCACCAAAGCAGCCTGAGCTGTCGCCAACCTCGCGGTCAGCACGCGGATAGGAGAACAACTCACATCAGAGCAAGGTGTAGCGTGCGCTGTCCCGGAGCCTCATCTTAAGCATCAAGCCCAACGCCTTTCTCTGCTGAGACAGCCTTTGCTTAACCGGCTCCGCGTCGATATGGCCCGAGACGGCGATGCGGCTTTATTTCATCACTCTCGCTTCGCTTTTGCGAAGCTCATCTTGAATCGTAATCGAAAAATAGAGATCATGGAAATTACCGAACAAAAAAAGACGGAAACGACCGATGCCGCCTACCAATGCGGATGTCTGCTTGCCGTTCTGGCCGAGATACAGGCCAAGGCGCACGACTATAAACTAAAAGGATTCAGTGTGGTCCAACGTTACTTCGGAGTCGCGATGGCCTCGCCGGCTTCGGTGTTTTCCATCTTGCTCAAACTCAATCGACATCACTTAAACATGATCGGTAGATGCGATAAATACCGAGGCCGCGAGCGGTTTCTCGATGAAGCGATTCAGAACATCCTTACCAAGGTGGACAACTTTCCCCGCACGCTGGATCTACACGCGCAAGGGCGTTTCGCCATTGGCTATTATCAGCAGAAGGCCGCGGATCGGTTTGCCATTGAAGCGGCAAGAATTAAATAGAGAAAACAACCCTTGATAAGCCTTTGAGTAAAACAAGTATTCATGAACAACAGCAATGACATTCTGACGAACAGACATGACATTCTTCTGTTCTTTGAAGTCACCAATGGCAACCCCAACGGCGACCCCGATGCCGGCAATCTACCACGACTGAATCCCACCAGCAATCGCGGCATTGTTACCGACGTATGCCTCAAACGAAAAGTGCGTAACTGGGTGGATCTCTTCCGTCCGGAACGTTCCGGCGCCGAAGCCAATGGTTACAATCTGCTGGTCAGGCAGGGCAATGTGCTCAATGCTGAAATCTCCAACGGCATTGAAAAGAGCGGTGAACTTCTCGCTTCCAACGCTTCAAAGTCGGAGAAACAGGAAGCCGCCATGAAATGGCTGTGTCGTGAGTTTTTTGATGTTCGCACTTTCGGCTCTGTGCTCTCAACCGGAGGCGATATTATGAGGGGGACCGCGTGGGGGCAGGTTCGCGGACCTGTGCAATTTACCTTTGCCCAGTCCATTCATGCCATCACACCAATGGAGATTTCCATCACCCGCTGCGCCGTGACAAAGGAAGAAGATGAGCGGAAGGAACGCACCATGGGGCATAAACACATTGTTCCCTACGCCCTGTACGCCGCCAAGATCTACATATCTCCCGCCTTCGCCGAACGTACCGGATTCACGAACGCGGACTTGGTCCTTTTTTTCAAAGCGATCAATCACATGTTCGAGCATGATCGTTCCGCCACTCGAGGGGAAATGGTGGTTCGCGGCATTTATGATTTTGAGCATGTCGGTACTCAGCATGAAAATAATGCCGAGCGGAATAGAAGTGAAGCCCGCCTCGGTTGCGCTCACGCCCATATACTTTTTGAAGGAATCGAAGTGAGACTGAATGGGGGCGGGGGATTCCCCCAGTCTTTCGCCGAATATCAGTTGAACTGCGGGAATTGCCCCGTGGCGTACGGCTGTTTAAGCGACATGAATGAGGGTGGGTTTTGGCGAGATCAACCGCTCTTCGTCAATGGGTTTGAATTATTCTGAGCATCATTGTAAGGGTTCGTGGAAAATGATGGACGACATTTTGTGACTCAATCATTTGGTGGGGTTGCATTCACTCCGGTTAATGGGGCGGAGTGTGGATTGAAACAGTTTGCCTGTTGTTTGTTTGTAATAAAATGGATCGATTCACTCCGGTTTTCGGATCGGAGAGAATCGATTATTCTGCAGTAAGGTATGAAAATCGCATCGTTGTCCAACCATTTAATGACTACCTCCATTGACGGGGGTCTGTAGAACCAGCCTACATTCATCATATGACAAGGAGTAATATTCTGATACAACCAGTGACCCAAGATGACCGCTGTCCCCAAGGTCGATGTCGGTCCGACCCTGGCCTTTGGTCTCTACCTCGTGGGTGAAGACTACCATGAGCTTGAGCTACCGTTGGACGGTCAGGATGGACGCCCGAGTCTTTCCGAACTGACAGACGGTGAAATACACCACTTTGTTGCAACCTACGACACGGATTCCGGAAAAAAGCGACTGTTCATCGATGGTGTGTTAGCCACGGAGTATGGGTATCCGACAGGCACGCGCATACTCAGCGGCGGTTCGGGCAGAGCGACGATAGGCAACTCTCCCATAGGTGGTGGAGAGCCGTTCACCGGAATCATCGATGAAGTGGCGTTCTACGATATTGCTCTGCCTGAATTTACGGTTAGACTGCACTTTGAGTCAATCGATTCAGGCAATAACTATTTCGGCATGAAACCTGGAATACAGGCGTTGTCAACGGACTTTCCTGGAATCGTTCTGCCACAAAATGTGCTGATCCGCCTCGATCGAAGAACCGGGTTGCCCGAAATTCTTCTCGAGACCAAGAAGACCGAATAGCTGCCTCGAGGCCGTCGATTCAGCCAAGGCACAGGTGGGTCGCTGCCGAACACCCATGGCCTCCAAGAAACTCCGAGCACCGGGGGGGACGATTGCCCGTGACGTATCTATCTCATTCCGGGTCTCCAGGAAATGCCTAGCCCCAGGTTGCAAGCTGGCGGCGCAGACTGTTTGCGGTAATGCTCTTTATGTCGTCGTGAGGATCACTCGTGTCGCAGGGCATCTATCGGATCGAGGTTCGCGGCGCGCATCGCGGGGTAGATGCCGAATACGATCCCAATGGTCATGCTGATTCCCAATGAGAGCACGATACTGTATAATGGCACTATGGTGGGCATGCCGGTCACTCTTGTGATTACCCAGGGTATCATCACCCCGACCATGATACCGATGATCCCCCCCATTCCTGAAAGCACGACCGTTTCAATAAGAAACTGCGTGATTATCTGACTGCGTTTCGCGCCGATGGCCCGGCGGGTGCCGATCTCCCCAGTGCGTTCGGTTACGGACGCGAGCATGATGTTCATGATGCCTATTCCGCCAACGAGCAGGCTGATACCTGCTATCGAGCCGAGGACGATATTGAAAGTTCTTTTGGATGCCTCCGCCTGGCGCAGGAGGGCAAGAGGGACGCTCATATCGTAATCCTTTTTCTTGTGAAATTTTTTGAGCATGGCCTCGATAGCATTTGCCGTCTTCTGGACATTATCCATGGCGTCTATCTCGACGATTATGTTATGCAGTTCGACCTTTTCCAGGTTGCGTGAACCGGCTCTTCTAGTGTAGGAGGATTCACCGAAAGTACCGGTGTAGGTAGTGATCGGGATATATGCATCGGTCTTCAAGTCAGG
>DUCD01000504.1:4201-9746 GCA_012959985.1 Verrucomicrobiales bacterium
AAGAGGGGTTCGTGCGCCTTGTGAACGATGGGCTAAACCGCTTCTCGCAAGTGGACTGGACGGTTTTCGAGCGGCGCCAATGGGTGGATTGCTTCGGCGGCGTCATCACCGCTGATGATTCCGACCACAATGAAGGAATCTCCGCCCAGGACAACGCCCTGTCCAATGGCGCTTTCGTTTGCCAGCAGTTTTCTCGCTCCATGTTCGGTAAGAACACAGACGGCGGCATGTTTCTCGCAATCCTGTTTGTTGAAATAGCGTCCGGCGAGGAGCGAGCGCCTTACCAACTGGAACCAATCCGCAGTGGTTCCCACTATTCTCAACTCCATACTTTTGTCACCCAAGCGCGCTTGTTTTCTGATGATTCTCGCCGGGGCAGTACTCTTCACATGAGGAAGGGAGGTTCGGATGCGTAATACATCGTCGTAGAGCAGGCCGTATATATTGATGTATTGTTTTCTTGTAGACGTTCCGGTGTCGTCGCTATCCGCGGGTTTTATGGAGGTTAAAAGGATATTATTGCTCCCCAGTTTTCGTATCTGACTCATGGCCTGTTCGCTGGCGCCCTCGCCGACGGAGAGCATTGAAATAACACTGCCGACACCAAATACAACACCCAGCGACGTTAAAATCGAACGGCCTTTATGAAGAAGGAGGTCCTTCAATCCCAGCTTGATATTTCGCGATAATCTAGAGTGCTTCATATGCCATTCGTCTCAGTTCTGTCAATGATACCGTCACGCATGTGTAGGTTATGTTTTGCGTGGGCAGCGACATCACGTTCATGCGTAATAATAATGACTGTTTTGCCCTGCTGGTTCTGGTCGATCAGGAGGTTGAGAATCTGATCGCCCGTAGCGGTATCCAGGTTGCCGGTAGGCTCATCGGCAAGGATAAGGGGTGGGTCGTTTACTAGGGATCGGGCAATTGCTACTCGCTGCTGTTGACCTCCCGAGAGCTCTGAAGGTCGGTGCTTCAGCCTGGATCCAAGCCCGACCATTTTGGCCATCTCAGTGGCTTTTTCAGTGCAATGCTCGGGGGGGAGATCCTGATAGAACATTGGCAATTCTATGTTCTCAAGCACCGTCAACTGAGGGATCAGGTTGAAACTCTGAAAAATAAAGCCGATGTTCTGAAGACGTATGTTGCTCAACTGATCATCGTTAAGCTGGCTCACGTCATGGTTGTTTAGTCTATAGTTGCCAGAAGTAGGACGGTCGAGGCAACCGATGAGGTTCATCATAGTACTCTTGCCTGAGCCGCTGGGGCCCATAATTGCCCAAAAGTCTCCTTTTTTGAAGGTAATGGACACGCCAGCCAACGCATGAACTCGTTCCTCTCCCATCTGGTAAATTTTTCGAACATCCTCTAGAACTATCAAATCATCTTCAGTCATGCTTGAGTCGTTTTTTAAGGGGTCAGGTTCCCACAGTGTTCTTTCCAGTGGATTCTGCTGTGCCCTGGTCGGTGGATTCTTCAGCAGGTTTGTCGGTAGCTAAACCGGTTTCATTCTTCTTCATTGCCTCGTCAAGCGGTGGATCGAGCATGACTTTATCTCCGTCTTCCAGCCCACTGAGGATATGGATCATTACGCTGTTATCCATTCCGGTCTTGACCGAACGCTTCGTAATTGATCCGGTTTCCTTTAGGTAAACGGTCGGTTTTCCGTCAACGTGCACCACGCATTGGATGGGAACAAAGAAGGCTTTTTTATATTCCTCGATGACTATGTCAACCTGACAGTTCATGCCGGGCCTCATCGTATTGTTTCCGGAATCCAACTCGACTTCACACTTGTATACCTTTAGATCGGGGTTCAGCCATGACTGGGTGGCGTCGGGTAATATTCCGATTTCAGTGAGTTTTCCGGTAAATACTCTGCCGGGTAATGCATCAACCGTGACTACCGCCGGCATGCTTTCGTGGAGCTTTGGTTTGGTGGCTTCCTGCACTGACATTTCGGCCAGCATGATGGAACTCATAGGCATTCGAATCAGCTTATGCATAGGGTGAACCGTTGCTCCTACCTCCATGCGATCCCGCTCACGGCCCTCACCTCCGCTGGTTCCGAAAATGACCATGCCATCTGCCGGGGCAGCTATCTTGCAGGCATCCAGTCTGGTTTGGGCTTTCTCGAGTTCCTTTTTTCCATTCTCCAACTTTATCTCATGATGAAACAATCCGGCCATCTGGCCTGTTAATTCCGCCTCAGACCTCAGTTTGGCGCGCTGAAGCGCCATCTCGTTTTGCGTGACAGTGGATTCCATGCTCTCGATCGCTTGTGGATGTGTGAACTGCACCAATAAATCTAGCTCGGTTTTCCTGTTTTTCAGATTGATTTTATACTGTTTTGCTGTCAGTTCATCCGCTTTCAGGTCCCTTTCTGTTATAAATCCCTTGGCAAGCAGCTTTATCGACCACATATGATCCTTTTCCGCCCGTTCCAGGTTCGCTTCGGCCATCGTGATGAGCGCCTCAGCCGCTTCCAGGTTTTTCGGGTGAACTCCTTCGGTAAACCGTTTGAGGTCCAACTTGGCAAACTTGAGGTTTAGTGCCGCTTTTTCTATGTCCGCCTGCTTCTGGTTTTGCAGGATTTCCCTTTGTTTCTGAGCTGATGTAAGGTCAGATTCGATACGCTTTATGTTCAACTCGCCATTATCCCGTGCTGTCTCAAGGTTTGCTCCGTCCAGTTCAACGATAATGTCACCCTTTTTTACCATGGTTCCTTCTTCCGCAAGTACCAGGATTTTCAAGGAGCGCGAGGTTTCGTTCTTAAGGATGATCTCATCCTTGTTCTTAAGTCTTCCCGATTCTGAGACGCTGATGGTTAAGGGGCCGCTCTTTACGGTGAAGAGCGGATCATCGTTTTGTTCCGGGCCTCTCCCTCCGCCGCCTACGAGGAGCAGCACAATGGCTAACAGGAGAATTCCCGCTCCTATCGAATAGGCCGGGCGTCCGGCCAGCCTTTCAGACAGTCGTTTATGTGTTTCAGTTGATTTCATTTTGTCGCCATAGTCCTTTTTCATTTACCTCAAGCAATTCAAGGTTTCGTTGTAGATTGAGTGTTTCGATGTGGTAATTGACCACCGCAGACACTAGATTATCCTGCGCTTCCACCAGATCTTCCTGCGCCTCCAGCAGATCGCGTATTTGCGACTGTCCGGCCTGAAGGAACAAGTCCGTACTCTCCACCCGCCTTGCTGCCAGTTCTACTGAAAGCTCTTGGATTAGGTAGGTTTCCCTTAATGCCGCGATCTTTCTTGCTGCGCTCCGCAGTTCCTGCTTTACGCTGTCTTCCTTTTCCTCAATAGAGCGCTCGGCATTTCTCAAGGCGATAATACTTCTCCTGAATGCAACGCGCTCTTGAGTTTTGTCCCAGGGTAAATCGAGTGTCAGGAGCGTATTGTAATGGACGCTGTCACTGAAACTGACCTTGTCATCATTCTTGCGCGTCGAACCCGATAGGATAAGTCTCATGTCCGGATCAAGCGAGTCTTCGGCTACTTTCACTTTGCGTTTGGCGTCCTCGTACCTGGACTTTGTGGTCTTCAGATCCAAACGGAATTCCAACGCTGTGAGGACATATTGTGCCGCCTGTTTCTCGACATCCGACGCCGACATGGTGGTTTCTTCACTTAACTTGCTCATTGTCTCGTTTGAAAGCTTGGTTAGTTCTGAAGCCTCCAATTCGATCATAGCGTCGACGGGAATGCCTATCGTCATCTTTAAGGAATCCAACTGAGCTTCGAGGTTCTGTCTCGTTAGGATTAGACTGTTGCTGGCCTGCAGTTCGTTCTGCTTTGCCTGATCCACCTGAGTTTGTGAGGTGCGTCCGGCCTTGCTCATATCCTCCACTCGCTCACGCGCGGCAACGATGCTTTTGTAGTTTGCCTCGGAGTTTTGTATTTGTTTTTCAATTTCAAGTGTTCTCAGATAATCTCTAGCCACGTTCACTGCGAAGGTCTTCTTGAATCTCTCAAATTCCCACATAGCATAAATCGTATTACGTTCTGCCTGAGTCAGCGGTTCCCTGGCAATGTCACTGCCTGCTCCCCGGAGTAGAGGGATGGATATGGTTGCGTCGGCGAGAACTCCGAACGTTGACGTCTTGTCCATTGTAAGTAGCTTGACGAGGTCTAAGCCAAGTCTACTGCTCAAAGTCGCGCCGCTTTGGAGCTTGCGACTGATTCGGGCTGAGCCATCCTGCACCGTTCGTCGGGTGGCATTGTCACCACTACCCGTGCCGGAAAACATGGATGACAGGAGCCCCGAGTAGGAATTTCTGTAAGAAGCGCGGGAAAGGTCCAGATTCAGCGCCGCCGAGAAAACACTTTCCTTTTTCTGTTGAAAATTCCGGTTATTGCGCGCCCCAAACTGCAAGGCGTCAAGCAGGGTGATCTTTAATGGGGTATTCGATTTGAACAACTCCTCTGAGGTCACACCGGACACGTGGCCCGGCAGTTCCTGGGATATCATAAGCCGGAGTCGCAGGGAATTTGCCGACTCCTCAATGGTAAAGGGCTCCGAGTGACCCAATGCCTCCTGCTGGTATTCACTGATAATTTCAGCCGCTACTTGATCAGCTTTTTTTACATGCGACTTGGATGACATGCATCCTGATAGCGCAAGAATCAGCAGAAATAATATTTTATATGAAACGTGGTTCATAGATTTTCTCAATCCTGCATTCCGTTTCGGAATCAGAAATGTAATGTGTTACACCTTCACTCCACAAATTCAGGACATATTCGTGAACATTTATTGTGAAATGTGCATCCAATGATGCCGTGGGTTAAGAGCAACGTGTGTTGTGGCCGGTGGCGCTGCCTCCAGAGTGTGGGTTTCGAATCATATGATTCGGATTTTCCGGCCTCTGCGCGGTCAGCTATAATATCCAGCAGTGTCTATTATCTCCTTAACCGAATGGCGGGGACACTCGCCCTCCCATCCGTCCAATCAGGTATCTATAATGGAGATTTCCTGCGAGTTTTCAGATTCGAACCCAAACAATTGGTTGCTCAAATTCGAGAGGGGAGGCGAACCGGATTTAGCAAAACGTTTGCAAAATTTCACGGTCGGCTGAAGGTAGGCAATTTGATCTAATGGCGCTAAAATCACGTCACAATTTTTTTGTTTAAAAGGGTTCGGGGGAAGAAGGATCTGCTTTTCATGAAGGGTTTAAGGGCTTGTTTCATTGACTCAACACCTCGGAACGCCCATTCTCTCATAATGCTCGATAAGCAAATTCCTCGACTTAGTATTAGTAGTTCAAATCCAATCGCCACTTTCGAGCCAAATCAACTTTCTGCAAAGTAAGAGGAGGAGAGCATGAGATATCAATGGCGATCTGTGTCAAAGATGGTGGTCCTCTGTACCATACTGTTAACCATTACACGTTTGTCAGCACAGCCGGTGCCGATATCAGATCCCGAGACACCTCAAGATCAACAGAAGGAATTCACGATCCAGAACAAGTACCTGATCATCCCAATCCAGGACGGTACGGATTACGATGATATGAAGAGCCAATTGCGTCTCTATGTTG
>DUCD01000505.1 GCA_012959985.1 Verrucomicrobiales bacterium
TTAAGCCTATCTGTTGTTTGATTTCTAAGGTTTGTTTTAGTTCCAGCGAGGATAATTGCCCCTCTATACCCATTATCTTTTGCCAAAGATAATAATGAAGTAAAAGACAGTGTCTTCCCACTTTGAACATAGCCAATCACTAATCCTGTAATACTATTCCTGATTTTATTTGGATCTCCACACTTAGAAAGTATTATAGCAGATTCTATTAATAAGATGCGTTTTTCATCATCATTTAGAGTTGAAAGATTATTAAAAAAGGATCTAGCTGATTCTCCTTCAACAACTTTCCAATCTCTTGAACTACCTTTTTTATTTTTTACAATGATCTTTTCCCTTTTAGGCAGACCTACTTTGTTTTTTTCCGATGACTTTTTCATCCGAATCGATGAGCTGATAGATCTTGTTCAATGTCTCACGAGTGATGGCCATTTCGCTGAGATCGATCATTTCGGAGGACACTTTCTGCGTGTCGGTTTCCTGGCCATGCTGACCCGCTGCTGACAATTGAGCCAATCGGGATTCGAGAATTGTCTTCAATTCCAGAATGTTTTTCGTGACGGAGTTCATCTGCTGAGTGAAGGGGTGATCCTCAGAGATCGTTTGCTTTGCGGACAGTTTATGGACCCCTTTCGACAGGATTTCCTTCAGTTCGGTAAAACTGCTGCCCAATTTGGTGATGCCGGAAAGAATCTCCTTAGGAAGTTGGATGGGTGCCTTCGCTGAGGACAGATTCGATTTGTCCTGTTGCCATGATAATGCCTCAGACAGCGTACTCTCAATGCCATCCAAACCGTCTCCGAATACCGACAACTGATTGACCACCCTTCCAATCGGATCGGACGGATCTCCCTGTCCCATGACCAGGTTTCTCTGAAATGTTTTCTTGATATCATTCCAGCGGTTTTTTTCTTCATCGGATTGAATGCCGATCATTTCCTTGAATCTCAGTAGGTTCGATTCGGCACCGGTTGTTAATGTCTGTGATTCATTGGAATAATGATCCATCAACAAAGCCGTGATTTCCTCATCATTCATGATGGGCATGACCTTCTCTGCCAGTCGATTCATGTTCCGGTAAGATCCCTGGAGCTTAAAGGCAGGCTCTGTCCGGTACTCCTCTGCCTGAGCTGCAGAATGAATATACTCAAGATTCACTTGGAGAATCACGTCCCGAACCCGAATCATTTTTTCAAGAACAGAGACGATCTCATTCATTTCCTCCACAGAATAATTGGCTTCGAAGTCTACGCCTTCCCGAGAGCCGGATTCAGCAATGCCAATGAAACTTTGAACATCCTTCTGACTTTGGTGGGAAAGTTTCTGTAGAACCCGGTTTGAAGTGATGGCGTTTTCCAGGTAGCTGGATTTGAAAGCCGCCGCATGTCCTCCAATGATATCTCCCAGATTGTAGGTGTCTGCCCGGTTGGCAAGCATATCCGGAATTCTGAATTTTTCGCCGCTTTCGGTATAGGGATTCCCGGCCATGACAACGCTATTGCGGTCGCCGGATGCAATTCAAGACTCCGTCCCAACGTTGCGACTGGATATGGAGTCTCGCCACTGTAATCCGACGTTGTCCATCGCATAGCGAAATGAATTTCTGGAGGAACTCCGGATTGCAGTGCTGAATGTCATCCAGGTAAATCATGATGTTGTCACCCATTTCCAAGGAAAGATTCAGTTTCTCAACTTCCTGTTTTGCCGATGCATTGGACGGTTCCGATGGATCTAAGGAGACGACATTATGCCCCAGGGCCGGACCGTTTATCTTGACGAAGATGAGACCCAACCGGTTGGCGAGGTATTCCATCAAGGTGGTCTTGCCATAACCGGGGGGGGAAACCAGTAGGAGCAAACCCATGAGATCCGTTCTTTTTGTTCCACCGGTGGTGCCGATCTGTTTGGCGAGATTATCTCCGATCATCGGCAGGAAAACTTGATCGATCAGTTGATTGCGGACAAAGCTGGTCAGCACCTTGGGTTGAAACTCCTCCAGGCGAAGTCGGTTTCCGGCTTCTTCTAACAGGACGCGTTTGCGTTCCTGGTAAGTCTCGAAAGCAGGAAGTGTGGTTTGGCGGAATTCCCGGAGTTTCGAATTGAATTCCAGGTAGTTTAATTCGTAGCGGTTTTCCTGGACGACCGGATGATCTCCTTTCATGTCACTGATACTTTCCAGGACCCCGGATTTGACAACGGCTGTTTCATGGTAAGTATCGGTGAAAATCAAGGCAGCGGTTTCCTCCAAAAACCATTTGGCGTTCTTTGATTTAGAATGCCGAATGAAACCGTTGACCCAATCGCGAACAACTTCGTAATCGGTTTCCGGTGAAACCCGAACAGATGCTCGAGCCTTTTCCAAGGCGGTGAGTGAAGAGGAATCCTTAAGATGTTGATGGAAATCTTTCCAAATTTCCGCGGCTTCCTGACTGATGGAGAATGCATCACCAACAGTCAATTCCTCAAACAGGTATTCCGCTGCCTCCATGGAAATCTGTTCGGGAAACAGTTTTTTGGTCTGGATGAACTCGAGGACCAGAAGGTTCAGTCGCTTGATGGTGTCGTCCTGCTGAGCCGCACCTGGAAAAACTGTTTTCCGGGAACCGCAACTCTTCAATCGACCATGCCAGAGCTGTTTCTGGTCCGTAGGAATGAAAACCAGCCAAAA
Organism: Verrucomicrobiales bacterium; assembly: GCA_012959985.1. GTDB lineage: Bacteria > Verrucomicrobiota > Verrucomicrobiia > Limisphaerales > DUCD01 > DUCD01. The sequence continues at coordinate 2,669 of DUCD01000505.1, forward strand.
GAGATTGGCGCAAGCCCGGGCCGCCGGTCGATATCGGGCCAAGCCTAGAGAAGTGTGCATTTTCAGCAGTGTTTTCAGGATCAACGTGGCATCATGATCGTGAATCCCTTTGGTGTAGGATTCTGTAAAACGAGGTCCCATGAATTCCCGGACTTTCTCCGCCAATGCCTTGTCGGTTGATTCCGACAGGACTTTCAATTGGTCTTTGCCTTCACATTCGGCTTGTTCCAGCATCAGGCAGGCCAGATATTCCGCCCGGTAGACAGTGTCATTCTCGGAGGGGAGTTGCTGTGACCAGACCGGGCGTGTTGCGATCAAAGCTTTGTCCTCCATCGGCAGGAAGAACTTCGTGCCTGTCATGTGTAGGAACAGGGTGTCACCCCGCAGGACGGTCGTCAGGTCCAGAGGTTGAATGTTTACAGAAAAATTGTGTTGGCCGAACCGGATGATATTGGTGCCTTCGACATAGAGATCAAGACGATCCTTCAGACGTCTCACCGCATCCTGTTGAATCGTCTTGATCCGGCCTTCCAGGTCATCGGCTTTGACCGAGTCATCCAGCCCGAGTAAACGTTTCACGATGTCGCGAATGCGTTCAATCATCAGATCCGAAGCGAAGTAACCGTTGATATCATTGACCGTCTTCATGCCCTCCGCACGATGCTGGATCACTTTCAGGATTCGCTCCGAGGCCGTCATCAGGGAGTCGGCCTTCTTGTTCCGCTGTTCAATGAGGTTTAATTTTCTAGCTTCAAAAGCTTCATAAATTTCCGTGCGTTTTTCCGACAACTGGACGGTGAATTCATCGAGGTCTGCGAATCTGCCCTCGAGTTCCTCCAGCTGAACCATTACCTTATTCAGGTATTCTTCGCATTTCTCTGGTGTTTCGCAGACATCCAGATAATTGATTACTGATTGATTCAGTAACTTGAGCTGGGCATTGAACTGAGCTTTGCCCTCGACGCTGAACAAGGATCGGGTTTTCTTCTTCAGTGCGGTTTTCACTTGGTTCAGTGTAGAGAAAATCGCGCTGATCCCGTCGATGATTTGCGTGGTCTGAGTCGAATCTTCAATCTTAAGGTTGCTGACGATTTCAATGAGCATTTCCAGTTCCTCGGCAAATGCGGTGATCTCTTCCTGGACGGATTCCGCGTCCGTGACCTTCTTCAGTCCTTCAATCTGTTCCGCTTCCTTTTCAATCCGTAGGCGGTACGGTTCAAGGGATTCTGGATTCAATAAAAATTCGACGCACCTGGTGGACAACTCACTGGTTTTCTCCGATACCTCCTGATCCAGTTCGGTGACTTTTTCCAAGTCAATGTAGCGGAGATTCTTCAGAGAAATAATTTGACCGCGTATCGATCGAAGAGAGGTTAGATTGTTTACAAACGGGTCAATATGGTTGAGGGATTCCTTCTGAATGTTCTGAATGATTTCCTTTACCCGGTCCTCTACCTGGCGACTCTTTTCTGCGGTTTCCTTTTTAAGTCGCTGAACTTTCTGGAATTCATCGATTGCTTTTCCGGCGGTTTCGCGAGCGGATTCCAGAACGTCCTTGATTTGGAAAGATTCTGGCTTATCGATCCAGAAATAACTGTCCATGACATCAGCACAGCGTTTGACTAGATCAATATAGAGGCCTGAATAGCTGTCTTCCCGTCGTAGCAGATTGTAGATTTCGTGGCATTCCGACATGCAGCGGACGATATCCCGGTTGCCTACTTGGTAAAGAAACGAGTCGTTTTCACGACTGATTTCAAAATCGCTGTCTACATAAGGAGTCTGCCAGATCTGAACGGCATGGTGTTTCTGAGGTTCGTTTTCTGTCTTAAAGAAACCCAAAATGCCATTTTCGAATAATACAAAGCCATGTCCGTGTATTGGAGTTTCGACCGATTGAGAAATGACGTTATAAGACAGAAGAATATAATCCCCTCGGAGACGGTTGTAGAAAACATAAAGAGTATCCTCACCATTAGGCGATACTACTTGCCGTTCAAACAACATGTCCGACAGATCGGTGTCGAATTGTTTCAATTCACCCGTCTGGAGGTAGTATCCGTCTGGAAAGATGATGCCCTGATCGCCCGGAAGTCGCACACAGGATCGGCTTAATGAATCAATCCGATGGACCTCGTTTAATTTTTCGTTATAGAGGAAAAACCTTGTTGCTTTTTCCTGGAAAGGTCGGATTTTCAGCAGGATCAGATTGTCAAGACATGCGTAGGAAACCTCGGCATCGTCAAGGGTCTGGTCAATGTGATCCACCTTTTCGGAATAGATTCCATTACCGGTTTCGGTATTGTCTTCTACTTTGATGGTCAGGGTGCCTCCAATGCATTCTACAAAAACTCGATCTTCTATGGAAATATGAGGATGTTTGCCGGATCGGTGATGGTCCCTGTAAGTGCGTTTCCAATCAAATTCGTATTGAGATGGGAAGCGGTATTCGTGGTCGCTGCGGTTGTCGATATAAACGAGTTCGTCCTCTTTCAGCACCCATTTGAAGGTCTTCACATCGGATTCGCTTTTTCCGACTCGGAAGACCATGAACAGATGCGGACCGATAACTGAGAATTTTACAAAGGCAGTATTTTTGTAGTATTTATAGAGGCTTTTGAAGTCCTCCTCGAATCGACCTTTAAGTAGTAGATCGGTTGAGATCGGGTGGAATCCATTGTCCCCGTAGTCGTAGATTCCGAATACATCCCCCAAAGTAATCTCTGTTTTCAGACCAAAGTGAACATTGTAACCGAAAACCAGATGATTCTTTCCGATTCGGACGATATCCCGCGGAATACAATTATGCTCGGTTGTGATTCTCAGTGATCTGAGGAGCGTCGTTTCCACGGAACCGAAAACCTTCTTACGTTCTTCATTCAACTGATTCAGTCTTTGCAGAAGGACGTCAGCTTGACCGGTGAGTCGTCGCCGGATGATTTCGTAAGTTCCTGAATCCAGGACCGGTTGTTCCGCGGTCGTTTCCGATTCGATATCAGCTTGTTCTTCAGGCATTCACCCAGTCCGGTCAAAAGTTCAGATCGTTTATTAAGAATGTTTCCCGCCGGATCCGTCTCAGGATTTTGTTTTCTTGGCACGTCCCGCACCGGTGATGCTGGACAGTGGGGAGTCACCGAGACCGAGACGGTTTGCCAGTGCGACAGCTGCTTGAATCGAAGATTTCGTCTCCGAGTCATCCGTCAAGTTCAGGAGGCGACTTAAGGCCGCAGAGATCGTCAAATTCTTCACATCTTCACTGGAAATCCCGAACTGGTTGACCCATTTTTTCAACTGGGATTTGAAGTAGTCCGGATTGGAATTGAAGAATGTTTCTTTGATATCGGTAAGAACCCGGCTGTTATCGGTGGTCCGATCGATGGCTTTGCCTTGGGTGATCGAACTTACGATCTTATCGAAGAATACACTCTCGCCGCCTACAATATCGATTTTGGCGCTCTTCAAAGCTTCGCCGACTATTTTGGCCTGTTCGGCGGCAACGTCCTTCTCCACCTGGATCTGAGCCAATTCGATTTCTATGTCCTTATTGAGTCTGAGCTTGAACTCTTCGTGTTCCCGGCCAACGCCATCAAAGAGTTTCATGGCTTCCGCCTTTTCAACGATTCCCTTGGCTTCTGCTCCGTATTTCAAACTCATCACATCGGCTTCCGCCGAACCTTGGTTTCTTGAAGCTTCAGCCTTGGCGTTCATAACCTCGGCTTCCGCCAATCCTTTTGCAGCCGCCATGGCCGACTCAGCTTCCGCTTCCATTTTACGGGCGGAGGATTGTTTCTCCGCGGCTTTCTCATCGGCATCGGCTTCAATAACAAGTTTCTCGGCGCCCAGTTGTCCGGATTCTTTGCCCGCCTGTGCCTCCATCACCATTTTGTATTTATCCTCTTTCGCTTTCAATTCGGCCGCCTGGCGGTTGGCTTCGGCTGCCTTGATGTCCTTGACCAATGCTTCTTCCGCTACTTTTTCCGCATGGGTGATGGCTACTTTCTTTTCACGGTCAGCAGCGGCAAACGCCTCGAGGTCCTTGATACTCTCTTTTTCCTCGACTACGGTTTTTTCGAGTTCCACCCGCTCCCGGATGACTTCCTGAATGTTCTTCTGCTCGGTTTCGATGATCTTCTTTTTCTCGATTTCAGCAAGGGTCACAATACGCTCGCGTTCGTTCACTTCCAGGAGTCGGTCCTTTTCAACCCGTTCGGACTCGATGGCTTCGGTTCGTTCCTTATTTTTTCGAGCGACGATGATTTGTCGACTCTTGTTCTCTTCGGCAATCCCGATTTCCTGTTCTGCGGAAATGCGCGCCTGTTCTGATTTCTGTCGTTCCTCTTCTTGAACCTTTTTCGCTTCAGCGTTCTCTCGCGCCGTGATTGAGGCAATTTCCTGTTTCTGCCGTTCTTCGCTTTCAGCTAGATGCTTGTTCAGCTCCAGGATGGCTTTTTTGGCTTCTACCTTTTCCTTGGTGATGGTTTTTATTCGATTCTGATCGATCTCGTTGGAAAGGATTTTCTGAGCGGAGGTGAGTTCAGTAATTTTTCTGATACCTTCAGCGTCCAGAATATTATGTTCATCCATGTATTCGATGCCGGTTTGTTCCAGATGATCAATGGCTGCATCTTCAAGAACGTAACCATTCAGATCGGTGCCAATGACTTTCAGGATTTCTTCCTTAAAGCTATCTCGAGAGCTGTAGAGATCGGCAAAATTGAATTGTTTTCCAGCGGTCTTCAATGCCTCCGAGAATTTGGCATCGAATAATTCAACCAAAGCAATTTGGGCAGAGGCACGTAGACAGCCAATGGCCTGGGCGACTTTCAAAACGTCGTTTTCCGTTTTATTGACTCGGACAAAAAACGCCACCTTGATGTCTGCACGAATGTTGTCTTTGCAGATCAGGCCCGTGCTCCCGTTGCGGTCAATTTCAATACGTTTGACGGAGATGTCCATGATCTCGGCTCTGTGGAGAATGGGAACGACAAAAACCCCTGAAAAGGAAACCTTTGAACCGCCCATGCCGGTGCGCACGAGGGCTCGGCCCTGTTCGATTTTTCGATAGCATTTTATTAACAAGGCCAGAAGTCCGAAAATCATAAGGACGACAAAGCCTAAAATGACCACCGCTGTTTCTTTCGGAACACTTGCGGCAGCTAAAAGGAGCTCGGTATCATTGAGGTGGTTCATAGCGTGATTTGGGGATTCGTTAATAGATGATATAGGTGTTGTTTTTCAGTTCTTCCAGTACGACGGCTGGATCTCCCTCTTGCAGAATCGGATTCTCGCATTCAGTTCGGGCATTAATGACAATCGGCGGGCCTCCGTCACGTCGGATTTCTGCCTGGCCTGAAGTGGTGTTGACTTCACTCGTGGTGACAATGCAGGTCTCTCCAATAATGGATGACTGATCCAGCGAGTCCTGGCGGTTCAGGGCGTTGAAAAGCTTCCTGAGTGGATAGTTGCAGACTTTGGTGATTATCGAACTGATGAGAATATTCGGGATCAGTAAACCCATGGCTGGAAGTAGGTAGGATTCCGGATTTAGAAAATGGTTCAGGTTTATGGCAATGGCCCAAAGACTGAGAATGAAAATACTGAATACGGCCATGATCGGGATTTCACCGACATTGAAGAATTGCAGAATTCCCTTCAGGAATGATCCTGAACCGACATCAGCATCGACATCCATATCCACACCTCCATCGACATCGATGTCCCCATCAAAATCCACATCCAGGGCGTCGATGTCGATGGCCCCGATTATCACTGAAAACCAATACAGTGCCATGACTCCCAATGCCACGGTCAGTGGTATATTGATCAATGACAAAGATTCTTTGAATACCTCCGGCATTTTGGTTCCTTATTGATGTTGTTACATCTCCGATGATTACGGTGATTATAATAGAACAATTGAGGAGGGGAATCCATTATAATCGAGACGGCACATTGTAATTACACCTAAGAAGGTTTTTTTCCTCATTTTCGTGAGAATTAACGTGATTCCTATTAAGATTTCATACAATTTAATCTGCATTACGACGCATATGTCTGATTTCAGGCTGCCCATGTGCGGATTATTTTTATTTACTGGATTTATTAATGCACTCTGTTGGAGATCATTTTTTGAAAGGATTACTGGTAGTAATCGTATTCTTTTTTACGTCGAGCCGATCGATTTGTGAGGATTGGCCGATGTGGCGTTACGATGCCGGCAGGACGGCCGTAACACCCCAGGTTCTTTCTGATGATCTGAAGCCGATCTGGATACGGGAATTACGGAAACCGGTTCCGGCCTGGCCCGCGAACCAATTGAAACTTCGCTTTGATGAATCCTACGAGCCTATTGTTCTAGGTGGAACCCTGTTCGTACCCTCGATGACCTCTGATTGTCTGATCGCGTTCGATACGGACAGTGGGCAGGAGAACTGGCGGTTTTACACCGAAGGGCCGATACGGTTTGCCCCGGTAGGGCATCTGGATTCGGTGATCTTTGCTTCTGATGATGGGTTCCTCTATGCGGTTCATTCGCAGACCGGTCAGCTTCAATGGAAATTCCGTGGGGGGCCTGCTGAACGTCGAATTTTGGGGAATAATCGTTTGGTGAGCACCTGGCCGGTTCGAGGAGCTCCCGTTCTTTATGATGGTATTGTGTATTTTGGGGCAGGCATTTGGTCTTCCATGGGAATCTTTATTCACGCGGTGGATGCCGGGACCGGAACGGTAATTTGGTCGAATACAGGTGCCGGCTCCACTTATACTGAACAGCCGCACAATAGTTCTGCCTTTGCTGGGATTTCCCCCCAGGGATATTTAACAGCGACCGAAGAGGTTTTGCTGGTCTCCGGTGGACGATCTGTTCCGGCCGGTTTTGACCGGTTAACCGGAGAAATGAAATACTTTCATTTTTCAGATAAGGCCTATGGTAAGAAAGCCGGAGGTTACGGGGTCAGTGCATCCGGGGTCCACTTTTTCAACGGGAATTCGGTTTATGGATTGAATAATGGTAGAGGCATTCTGAATACGGATCCGGGGGTTTATACCGAAGACATCATCTATTCAATT
>DUCD01000506.1:0-1876 GCA_012959985.1 Verrucomicrobiales bacterium
TAAACCCGGGGTTTCAGGAAATCCTGAAGATCCTTTTTTACGAATAGGATCCCGGCACCACAAGGTCCCAGCATCCATTTGTGTGAATCCGCCGCCATGAAATCGACGTGCTGCATGGTTGTCGGGAAGGCGCCCACCGTTTGAATGGCGTCCAGGCAGAATTTGATGCCCAGTGTGTGAAGGTATTCGCCGATCCGGTCGATATCGATCCGGTATCCTGAGAGATAATGGCAGGATGCAAGCGCCACCAATCGAGTCTGCTTGTTGATGGATTGTTCCAATTCTCTGATGCCGATTTCTCCCAAACTGCGGGTTTGGATATACCGTATGGTCACTCCCTTTTCCTCAAGGGCAACCCATGGGTAAACATTGGATGGGTAGTCATCAAAATAGACCAGAATTTCGTCTCCCTTCCCATAAGGTAAGCCTTCTGCGATCATGCTCAGAGCATTTGAAGTGGGGCCGATCAAGGCCACTTCTTCAAGGGAACACTGGATGATTTCCGCGGCAACCCGCCGGATTGAGTGTACTTGAACTCCCGAAAACACGGATTCCTGATCATTCAGGGCGGCCTGCTCCAAATAGTGAGTGCATGCGTTGAGGACCTTGGTCGGTAGAGGACAGACGGCGGCATGGCCTAGGAATATTGAATCGCGGACCACCGGGAATTCTGCGCACCTTTTGGATTCGTCACTAAGTAGATCCGGAATACTCAGGGGAAGTGATTCACTCATGCCAATTTATCCAAAGCATTTCAATTCGCTCCTAGTTGCTCAGTTCATTTATCATTTCGAAGTAACCGAGGTAGTAATTAATGACTTTGTACCCGATAAATCCAGCGACACCCGCAAAAATCAAGTTGGTGAGCAGGGAGGCAAATCCCTTCAGATGTCTTGTTCCTTCTTCCTGATAATACTTTTGCAACCGGGTGAGGGCATCATCCAGTTGACCGCTGACTTCGCCGGTTTTATAAAGACCTCGGTACATATCCGGGAAGGATTTTGAGGAATAAACCAAGCTGGAAGGCAGCGATCCATTTTCCATGAGGCGTTCCCACTTTTTGATTTCTTCAATCAACAAAACGGACCCCGAGGCTTTTACGGCCAGTTGCCAGGCTTGAATGATTGGAACTCCTGCGGTGACTAATGCTTCCAGAGCAGCGCTCAAGCGCGCCAATGCCAACTCGCTGTTTGCTTTGCCCAGCAATGGGATCCATCCGAAAACCCGTTCCACTCTGCGTTTCCAGTCGGGTCCCAGGTTGCCCATACTCATATAGATGATGAATCCCGAGACGAGATAGACCGGGGTCAGGACCATCAGGACGCTCAGAGAAAAGGCGACGAAATCTCCGTCAGTGACCAATCCCGGCAGAGGAAAGACGCAGGATGCCATGTGAACGATGAATGCCGGGTAGGTGAGATTTGTAATCAGGACTCGGACGATGGAAGCACGGTTTTCGTAACATTGTGTTATCAGTGCGCAGCAGGAATCCAGGCGGCCGGATTGTTCGCCTGCCTCGATCATTGAAATATCGAACGGCGATGCCCAGGGTATTACCGATTTCAATGATTCGGTAAAGGTCCCGCCGGATCTGAGATCCTTCAGGATGGATTCCAAGGCTCTCTGGGTGTCCCGATCATGCTTGTTCTTGAGGATTTCAGCGAGCGCTGCGGGCAGGGCAATTCCCGCTCCGAGCATCGTAGCCAACTGGTGAAACAACTCACCTCTGGCAGTAAGTTGTTTGGGAGTGAATAGAGCGGTCATACCGTATGGAAAGTATCACCGTCAGGAACCTGTTGGAAGAATCAAGAAGTCAGTTGGTCAATTTTTTGCGGTTGTGGGCATTGTTTCTTGGTGCTTGCTTGGCACAATGGGG
>DUCD01000506.1:1890-2481 GCA_012959985.1 Verrucomicrobiales bacterium
TCTGCGACTTCTCCATTCTGGAAAATCAGCATCGTGGGGATGGCTCGGATGCCGTACTTGCTGGCAATGCTTTGCTCATCATCGATATTGACCTTGCAGATTTTCAGCCGGTCTTTGTATTCGGAAACCAGTTCATCCAGAACCGGGGCGATCATTTTGCAGGGCCCACACCATTCCGCCCAGAAATCAACCAGAACCGGGTTTTCTGATTCCAGGACCTCTCCTTCGAAAGATTCGGCCGATAAATTGAGGATTGATTCGCTTGCCATAATGAAAGTATTTGAGTTTACCTTTTCCTTGTTATGAAATGAAAAACCGAGGGACGATCGCCGGAAATTTTAAAGAATCAGTAAAATGGCACCTGCGAGCCCAGCGGCGCCCGCCAGTGCTGCAACAACACCCAATCCCATGTCCAAGCCCGATAAAGTCGATCCTGCTGAAGCCGCTGCCGGAGTTCTTCGCGGCATCGCCGGTGCTCCTCCAGCCATGGCTCCTGCTGCCGGTGCGGATTTTACTGGAGCTGCCTTGGATTTGGAAGAGGGGATGGTCTTGGCCGAACTTGGAGCACCCTGAGCGGCTGCCGGTGCGGCG
>DUCD01000506.1:2491-16912 GCA_012959985.1 Verrucomicrobiales bacterium
ACCAAGAAGGATTGAACAATCTCTTCTCGTTGATCTCTGAATCGTTCAATCCAGAGAATTACTACCGCTATCCCAGAGTTGACTACAAGCTATTAAAAAAGTACTCTCAGGGCGTTGTAGCGGCCTCTGCCTGCCTTGGAGGCTGTCCGCCTGCCGGTGGATTCTGATTGTTTTCTGCCATAGCTCTGGTGAAACGTAGTGGTCTGATTAGGGGCTGTCAAACTCTTCAGAAAAAAAAACTTTGGCAAGACGGGTTGATCTCGGTTGAATAGGCGGTAGATATGAATTTTTTTCTACCTAAAAGTCTTTTTGGTTGGATTCTTGTCTTACCTCTTTTTATCGGGACTGCCTTTTCCCAGACAGATCCTTTCAAGAGCGTTGAATCCTATGATTTACCTCGATTACTTCCCCGCTCTCCCGAGCATTCTCTTGATTCCCTCCAGGTTCAGCCGGGTTTCAGAGTCGAACTCGCAGCTTCAGAACCACAGGTGGTGGACCCGGTCGCTATGGCTTTTGATGAACTCGGCAATCTTTACGTGGTCGAAATGCGGGGTTATTCCGAACGGAGGGATGATCGTCTGGGCCGAATTCGGTTGTTGCGGGATGAAGATCAGGATGGTTTTTACGAATCCAGCGTAATTTTTGCCGACGGATTGGCCTGGCCGACGGGAATCGCCTGCTGGGATGGGGGCGTGTTTGTCATCGAAACTCCGAATTTGTTGTATTTCAAGGACACGGATCAGGACGGAAAATCGGATCTACGCAAATTGATTGCCACGGGATTCGGTTCAACGGCGACCCGCTTGAATATGCAGGGATTGCCTAACAATCTCCGCTGGACGCTGGACAATGAATTCCATGGAGCCGGTGGGACCAACGGGGGCATGATTCAAGTAACCTCAGATCCACAGGCTGAGCCGCTGAGACTGAATCGACAGGACTTTCGGTTGGATCCCTTCCATGGAAGCCTGATCCTTTCGGAAGGAGGTGGGCAGCATGGTTTAGCCTTTGATGATTTCGGAGATAAATACGTCTGCAGCAATAGTCACCATATTCAGTATTGTCTGGATTACCGCATCATCAGAGAACAATCAGCCAGGGGGACCCCTCCACGGCATTTGCTGGATATTGCCATGGATGGTGCGTCCGCTGAAGTTTTTCGCACCAGTCCGGACGAACCATGGAGAATTATTCGGACACATTGGAGGGCGGCCGGTCTTGAGGAGGGGCCGGTGGAAGGAGGAGGAAGGCCTTCCGGCTATTTTACCGCAGCCACCGGAATTGATATCTACCGGGGAAACGCCTTTGGCGAGGGTTTCAAAGGCTCTGCTTTTATCGCCGATGCCGGCAGTAATCTCGTTCATCATAAAATGATTGACCGGTCCGGGATAATCCCCAAAGCCCATCGACCCATCCCCGATGAGGAATCCGAGTTCCTGAGATCTTCAGACAACTGGTTTCGGCCCGTGCAATGCCTTAACGGGCCCGACGGTAATCTGTATGTCCTGGATATGTACCGTGAGGTGATAGAGCACCCTTGGTCTTTGCCTCCTGAAATAAAAAAGTATCTGGATCTCAACAGTGGGAACGATCGTGGCAGAATCTACCGTATCGTTCCGGAAAAACGTCAACGTCAGACCCTCGATTATCCCGGAAATCTGGAGAAAGAGTCATGGGTGGCCCTGCTCAGACATGCGAATGCCTGGCATAGGGAAACCGCCGCCCGATTGATCTTTCACAGCAGGGATGAGAGCCTGATTCCGGCATTGCGTGATCTGGTTAAGGAATCTGAAATGTCCGTCGGGCGAATTCACGGACTATACGCATTGAGAGGATTAAACGGCTTGAAGCCGGATGATCTGATAGCGCCTCTCCGGGATTCTGACCCTCGCGTTCGTTCGCATGCGGTTCGTTTGTGTTATGCCTTCCTAGACCAAATGGAAACCCATCCTGCCTTGATGAAAGCATTCCTCGAAATTCAATCCGATGAGGATCCGAAGGTTCGTTACCGCTATTCCATCGTTCTCAGAGGGTTGTTCGACATAATGAAAAACGAACCACTGAAAAAAGAGGCGATTCGCAAGCTTGTCGAATCATCGGATTGGTATTCCGACGATCCCTATTTGAGGTTTGCAGCTCTTTATCCATTGACCTCTGCTCCGGGTGTTTCTATGCAGGCCTTGAAAATTGTCTTAGCTGAGATAGAGAGGGGCAGAATGCCGGAGACATTCTGGCAGGGAGTCAAAGAGCTTGGGCGCGCCCTGTTGAGTGCTGATTCAGAAACGTCGGAATCGAACATCAGGCAGGTTGTGCAACAGTTTGGGAATTCACCGGATGCCGTCCGATTTCTGGTTGAAATTTCAGGGAACTCTCGTGGCAAATCTCCCATGCCCTGGCTTTCTACAGATGAGTGGGTTCCATTGAGGAATCATTCGATGGGTGTCCTGGAGGATTCGGAACAAGCTTTAGCATTGCAACTTTACGCGTTTCGTTACCTTTCACTGGTCAGAGAGCCTGTATCCATTGTGGCTGCACAGGGAATCCTCACTTCGGACATCGATTCAATTTTCATCGATGATATTGTTTCGGTGCTGTTTCGGTCCTGGGAGTCCTCGAAGGTTTTGAGGCTGTTGTTATCGAATTCTGAAGCTTCGTCCATTATCCGGGAAAGGCTGTTTCCAAGAATGGTCTCGCGGTCTTCACAGGCCCGGATTTTGTTGTCATGGATTGAGGGCGAAAAGTTCGAAAGATCCTGGATTTCGGACGACCTGATCCGGTCCATGACACTGCATCCTGATTCCGAAATTCGTTCGGAATCCCGTGAAATTTTAGGAATTGATCCCGATCAAGACAGCTCCCCTGAGGCTTTGCTCGCGAAGTATTCTCCAGCCATAGGGTCTCATGGGGATCCAGACGTCGGCAGAACTATTCATGAAACGCGCTGTGCAACCTGTCATCGGCTTCGTGGAGCCGGTTTCCAAGTGGGTCCCGATCTTGAATCGGTTGTGGCTGGAGGTCGGGAAACGATTTTATTGAACATTATCAATCCGGATCGCGAAGTGAACCCCATTTACATGGGGCATACCGTGACCGATGCATCCGATGAGACCTTCACCGGAATCGTGACAGCCATCAATGCTGAGGTTTTCACCTTGCGTCAGGCTTCTGCCTTGGATCAGGTGTTTCACTTCGATGAAATAAAAAGTCTGGAGAAACATACTCAATCATTTATGCCGCAAGGACTTCTGCAGGGCTTGAGCATTGAGGAGGTTTCCGGGTTGCTGGATTACATTACCGGTTCTGGGCCTTCATCTGCAAAGAACTGATGCAGGTTGATTCTCCTTCTGTCCTGAATGTGGTTTTTGAAGACGAACGCTTGCTGGTCGTCGATAAGCCCGCCGATCTGGTTTGCCACCCAACCAAAGGGGATGCTTTTTCAAGTCTGATCAGTCGCCTTCGAATTTACTTTGGAGAGGATTCTAAACCTCAGATGATCAATCGTTTGGATCGTGAAACCAGCGGTTTGGTCATGGTGGCAAAAAACCCACAGGTAGCACGTGAACTCAGAATTCTCTGGGAAAAACGACAGGTTCGAAAAGTGTATCAGGCCATTGTTCACGGGACACCGGCACCCGACAGGGGAATCGTTTCTGCCACTCTAGGTCCGGATTCAGACAGCCCGGTAGCCATTAAAGACAAGGTGATTTCCATCAATGAGTCCACCTGTCGGACACATTATCGTGTCCTGAAAACCTTTGCCAGAATAGGTGAAGTGTTTTCCCTGCTGGAGGTGACACCCGAAACCGGGAAAAAGCACCAAATCCGGATTCATCTGGCTCATATCGGGAATCCTATCGTGGGCGACAAATTATACGGTCACGATGAAAATTGTTACCTGGATTTTGTCGTTGGAAAATTATCCCCATCCCAGAAGGAAAAGTTGATTCTGCCAAATCACGCACTTCATGCCCAGAAACTGGCTTTTACAGCCTTTGGAAAAGATTGGGAGTTTCACTCAAATCCTGAAATATGGTTTTCTCAGTTCATTGGTGATCAATAAGTTGAAACAAATAGCGTTTCGACCGAACGGTAATGCTAGTCAATTAAGGGGCGAACATTGTCTGATCTGGGGTGCGATTAAAAGTGCGGGGAATGATTTGCTGTAGCGTCGGCTGTCCTCAGCCGAAAATACCGCTGGTTTCACTGGAAATGCGCTGAGGACAGCGCACGCTACAGTTCAAGGCGTTATCCTGTGCTCTCCCCGCACTTTTAATCACACCCTCTGGTCTGGTATGCAAAGGAAAGTGGCGACTTTGTCCCTAATATTTTGAAATTCCGGCAGGTTTTGGAGTGCGCGCGACGAAGTCGACGATTTGGATAGGGGGGTAGTTCAGGAAGAAGCAGGTAAGAAAATCTGTCCTCTGTTGCAATTTATGCTTCATTGGATGGCAGTCGGTGGAGTTCCTGAAACTGACCGCGTTGAGGCCGGATCATGTTATGAATCCTTAAACCTAATGCATCCGTTTTTTTGGAAATGGGTCAAAACATGAGGGAAAAAGAAGAAAAAGGAAGAAATTAGCAGAGAAAGACCATCAAAGAATACCCCTGAAAACGATCTGAAAACTCCCAAAAAAAAACCTTGATTTTGAGGGTCTGAAATGGGAAGTTTAAGTGTGGTCTGTAAATTACATCATTGGAAGGTTCCTCAGGCATTAAAAGAATTGCCTGATGAGCTATAAAAAAAATAAAAACGTTGACTTCAATGAGGGTGTTTGACAGAGTGAATACACACGCGGAATAACACTAAAATAAAACATGAGAACAAAAGCACTACTTTTAACTGGAGCCCTGCTCGTTGTGGCGGGACTGACTTCTCTACAGGCTCAGACCGTTTTCTCGGTCAATGCCGTCGGTTATGTGAATGTTGAGGTTCCTTCAGGATTCTCAATCATCGCCAATCCTCTCGATGCAGAGAGTAACACTGTCGGTGCTTTATTTACTGATGTACCGAACGGAACAACCATTTATGAATTCGACGCAGGTACTGGTCTCTTCAGTATTAATTCGTTTGTTTTCGGTAGCTGGTCCGCTCCTGACGCAGGCTTGGAGCCGGGTCAAGGCGTTTACATTTTCAATCCGGGAACAGATGCTTTCACCAGCACGTTCATTGGTGAAGTCCGCCAAGGCGAGCTGACTACAGTGTTGCCAGCTGGTTTCTCAATGGCTAGCTCACAGGTCCCTCAAGAAGGTCTTATCAGCACAGATTTGGCTTTTCCTGCTGGAAGCGGTGACACAGTCTATCTGTTCCGTGCAGGTGAGTTCCAAGTTTTCTCCCAAGTTTTCGGTAGCTGGTCTCCTGAAGAGCCAACCGTGAGTGTTGCTGAAGGCTTCTTCGTCAGTAAAGCTGCTGCTGATGATTGGGTTCGCACCTTCTCGGTGAACGACTAATTTACACAATACGTAAAACACTTTTTTCTAGACAAACCAACTGGGAAAATAAAAATAAGCTTATGAAAAAATTGATACTAACTATAGCTATTTGTGCTCTAACAAGCGCAGTGGCTTTCGGGCAGGGACAAATTAATTTTACTAATTTTGCCCCTCCAGGCGTGGATGCACAGGTGACTGATTTGTCCGGTGCCGCTCTTGATGGTGCTGCTTGGACTGCTGTTCTTTCAGTTGGTGCCAGTGCTGATAGCTTAACCGCAGTTGCCACTAAGGATGGATTTCTGTCTGGTGCAGGTGCAGGCTACTTCCTCGGTGGAACCGTCACAGTTGATGGTCTTGCTGGTGGATCTTCGGCATTTGCTCAAGTTAGCTATGCTGGTAATGGGCAAGTGGGTGCAACCGATGTAATCGGTGTCACCTTGGGTGGTCCTGGAACTCCTCCAACTCCACCATCAAACTTGACTGGACTCAATACGGTTCAGCTCGCTCTTGTTCCTGAGCCTTCCACAATTTTACTTGGTCTTTTAGGTGCAGCAGCAATGCTGTTCCGTCGTCGTAAGTAAAAGAGTGTGTTCTCGAAAACCGTCCCTTCGGGGGCGGTTTTTTTTTACCAAAAATTTATTGTCCACAAAGACGCTGAGCCGAAGAGGAAATTAAAGTTATTCATCCTCGGTCTTTTTCCATTTTTTCTCAACTCGGCCTCACACGGCTCTGCGTGAGAATATTTCAAGCCTGCATAATCAATGACTCCATTTCAAATCATTTTCAATCCAACCAGTGCGGCAGAGCTTTCAAAGATGCCTAAGGAAATGCAATTGGAGATTCTTGGGGATTTTAGAGGATTACCGCATGAAGTGATCAGTACCGATTTGGAAGAATTCGGACGACTTCAAAGAAATTCTAAAACTTTATATCGATTCCGGATTGGAGATTATCGGATCTATTTCGAAAAACATGAATTGGGAGTAGTGGTACACCGCATCCTGCATCGTAACACCCTTAAGGATTTTCTTTATCGCTCCAGCCTACCCCTGGGTGAAGATAAGGCTCTGGAAGAAAACCCAAAATTCTGGGATTTAATCGAAACAGCCAAACTAGCTTCACAAAAGACTTCCGGGTGAAAAAAGAAAAATAATAGAACACCCGCTTAGCTGAGATCACGAAGACAAGGAAGAAAAAGTATCTGGGAGTAGTTTCGGAGTTCAGTAGAATGACTAAACCTAAATCAAGGGAATCGAAATTCCAGGTTCAATTCCTTTTTTTTATCTAATCCTTTTCTGACTAAGCATCGCAGGGACGCTTTACTGATTTTTGTGTTTGTTTGAAAATTTTCTTCCTTGTCTTAGTGATCATAACGAAGCGCGTGTTTAAAACGTTTTCCATTACTCCTCTACCCGTCTCCCAATTCAACGTTCCAGTAAGCGACATCCAGGAAATGTTTCCAACTGTCATGTGGTTTTAAACCCACACTGACCTGTAAAAATGGCCTCCATTTGGGTTTTTTGGGTTTGCGGATCAATTTCAGACCCGCTTCACTTGGGGATTTGTTGGACTTCCGGGTATTGCATGGAATGCAGGAAGTGACGATATTCTCCCAACTGGTTGGTCCGCCTTGATCTCTGGGAATCACATGATCCAGATTCAAGTCGATTCGATCCAACCGCAGGGCGCAGTATTGGCAGGTGTTCTTGTCCCTTTCGAAAATATTCAATCTCGAGAATTTGACTTCCTTATAGGGAAGTCTGTCATAAACACGGAGCAGAATGACCTTGGGTATACGGAGGTTGAAGGAAATCGTCCGAATGTTTTCCTGGCTAGCACTGTCTTCGGAAAAATCCTTCCACTGTAGAAAATCGAAAGTTTGAAAGGATCCGTCCTCAAAGCCGGTGACCGCCTGGGCACGGTCTTCGAAGAGTAGGGTTAATGCACGCCTGACAGTGCAGATGTTGACTGCCTGCCAGAGTCGATTCAGGACCAATACTTGTTGGTTTAAATTCAGGACACTCATGAGGAGATCTCTATCTACTACCGACCTTTTCCCGGATAGAATATCTCCAAGACATCACTAATCCTCGAAACACCGAATGTGCAGAACCTATTGAATTTCCAATTTTCTTTTCAAAGGTTATGGGAATTTATACTAATCCACTCAAATCCGTCAATGCCTTCCTGTATATGTATAAAATGAAGAAAAGTTTCACGACAGAGAACACAGAGAACACAGAGGAAAAGGGATTATAAAGTAACGCTTTGGGAGGGGGATCTTTTGTTTTATCGAAATCGAAATCGGTATCGAAATCGATTTTCATAGCATCGTAATTGAAATGCTCAAATAGCTCCGAGTTCAGTAAAATTATTTTCCGATCCCGATTTCGATTTCGATTTCGATTTCGATTTCGATTTTCTGCAGGTAGTTTGAATTGGTATGTTAGCATTAAGCAGATACCTCATTACCGGATACTGCAATGCTTTCCTTTTTCTCTGTGCTCTCTTTGTCCTCTGTGGTAAATTTTTTCTACCTAACAAGCCAGCGGCGGGACCTAAGTTCGGCACACTAAACGACCAAAACACACCCAATCAGGTTATGAAACGGTTTTTGATATTACTCCTCCTTCTGATGTTTTCGTGGACTGGATCCACACAGAACGAACGTGGACCGGATTCATTCTTTATACAGGCTTTAAGTTCGATCCGGGAAGCGGATCGAATTTTTGAAGCTGGGAATGAACCGGCAGCTCTTCAGAGTTACCTTAAAGCCCAAAACCGGTTGAAAACCTTATCGACTCTCTATCCGGATTGGAAAAAGAGCTTGGTTGGATTCCGATTGCGATATGTAACCGAAAAGGTTGATGCTATTTCCCACACGGTAAAACCCGATTCCAATACAGATTCGAAACAAAATAACATTCAACCAGTTGCTCCGGGATCCTCTGAGGCGTTGAAGGTTCAGGTGGAACGATTGACCCAGCAGTTATTGACCCTTAATTCCAATAATATTCTGTTAAAAGCAAAATTGAAGGAAGCCCTTGTTGCCCAGCCGACCACGGTGGATTCAAGAGTGTTGAGTAGCGCTCGACAACGTATCGGGCAATTGGAAAAACAGGTTGAGCAAGCCCTCAATCAAGAGAAGCAGGCATCGGTAGTGGTCAAGGAATCCGATGCCTATCGCAATCTTCAAGTTCAAGTGGACGCAACCGGAAAGGAATCTTTAAAGCAGTTACGGAAGATTGAAGATTTGGAGGAAAAGAAGGAGAATTTGGAATCAAAAATTTCAGATTATGAAGCGAAGCAAGTTGCAGCTAAGGGATATCAGAAGCAAAACCGGAAATTGGCGGGTAAGGTGGCTGACTTGGAGCGTGATCTCAGCAAAGGCGAAAAACGATTGGCTAAAGTCCGCAAGGATCTTCAGGGAGAGAATGCAAAACTTGAGAGCCGCATTCGGAAATTGAAATCCAAGGATAAGGATACTGCCTCAACGGCAGTAATAGAGGAAGTCGAAGCCTTCGAACGGCAGAATGGGCAATTGCAGGCACAAATTCAGGAACTTCAAAATGCGGCGACAGTGGTCGCTGTGCCCACTTCCGGCGAAGCCATGCAGGGAGGCGGCGTACTTCAGGTCAGAATTGACCAATTGACTACGGCACTGAATCCCGCAAAGCCCCACAGTGAAGTGCTACAGCTCCGTATCGATTCTCTTCAACGCAGCTTGGACGGTGGTGATTTCATAGGGAGCATGGCAGTTGTCGCAAAATCCGTTCGGACTCCAAGCTCTGAGTCACCCAATAACGAAGCAGCTTCTGTGTTATCCGATTCTCTTCGAGAGCTGACCCGGCAGAATCAAGGGCTTCAGCAGACAGTGCAGAAACTCAATCAGGAGTTGAATCAGATCAAAAGCACGGCATCGGTCAGTGAGGCTATCGGGTCACCCGAGGGAAATGAAGTGCCCGAACTGCAGATATTGAAGGCAAAACTCGCCGTTTTTGAAGCACGTCGGGTTCCTTACCTGTCTGAGGAGCTTGCCCTGATGAACCAAAAGGAAATCAAGTTCGATTTTTTCAAGAAGGATGATGCCGGAAGCTCGCGGGTATCCGGACCGGCTATGCCTGAAGGGGCGGAACTCCTGGCTGCAGAAGCTGAAGCTGCTTTCAATTCCAATGACATTGCTACCGCCGAAGCGAAATATCTGGAAATTCTAAAGCTTGACCCAGAAAACATTGGAACCTTGAGTGATCTCGGTACCATCATGTTGAATCAGGAAAAATATGAAGATGCCGAAACCTACCTGAGGAAAGCGTTATCAATAAAGGCAGATGATGGAAGCAGCCTCAATCTTCTTGGAATTGTAAAGTTCAAACAGGGAATGCTCGATGATGCCATTTCCATTTTGAGTTTGGCTGTTGCAAGCGATTCTACTAATCCCGAACCCTACAATTACCTGGGTGTGGCCTTAAGCCAGAATGGGTTCAGAGAACCTGCGGAAAGTGCGCTTAGAAAATCGGTTCAATTGAATCCTAGATACGGCTTGGCTCATTATCACCTTGCCGTCGTGTACGCCACGCAAAAACCTCCTTACTTGGAATTGGCACGCTGGCATTATGAAAAATCCCTTTCACTGGGAAAACCAAAGGTTGCAGATTTGGAAAAACTTCTGAATCCCGGAGAATAAACGGCGGCTGGCGGCTGATTCCATGAAACAGGCCCAGACACAATTGAAATTCTCGACCCAAGGCCGAGGGTTTTGTGAGATAACTCGGGATGTAAGTCGTTTTGTTGATGCATCCGGAATTCAATGCGGCTTGGCTGCTCTTCATCTTCACCACACCTCGGCATCATTGCTCATTCAGGAGAACGCGGATCCTGATGTGCGATCGGATATGGAGCGGTTTTTCAGTCAGCTTGTTCCGGATGGGTATTCCCTTTTCGATCACACGATGGAAGGACCGGATGATATGCCGGCTCATGTGCGGACTGCATTGACTCAGGTAAATATGTGCATTCCAATCTCCAATGGACACTTAACTTTAGGAACTTGGCAAGGGATCTTTTTATGGGAACACAGACATCAACCTCATACGCGTACCATCACATTGCATCTGACCGGAGAGTAGGTGTTCGCCTTTTCTTCATTCTCCTTTTTATTGGATTCCTGCATAATTCTCAATGGAGCAATGCAGCGTCTCGTTTCGGTTTCTCCGGTCCAGAGGTTTTCCCAATTGGGAACGTACCGGTTCTCCTCAACTCTGCGGATCTGGATGCAGATGGGGTGGCTGATCTAGTTGTCGTATTAAACAGTCGATCGAGAATCTGTCTTCTCTATAACCAGACCGGCAATGAGCTTTCAGAGTCCTTGTCGGACTCACTGATCGATACAGATCTCAACGAATTGCCACCCGACGCCCGATTTCGTATGGATTGGATAGCTTCTGAAAATCGAATCAGCGCCTTGGTGGTTGAGGATCTGAACGGAGATCAGTTGCCGGATATTGCCTATTACGGAGATCCCAGGGAATTGGTGATTCATTATTCTGTAGCCAGAGTCCAATGGGCTAAGCCCGAAAGAATCCCGATTCGCGATGGACTTTTTTCTCCAAACGCCCTGATTACAGGTGACGTGAACGGAGATGGGACCCAGGATCTGATTCTCCTCGGTGAATCAAAAATCTATACATTGATTGGAAATTCCAATGGAAAGCTTTCCCAACCAACGAGCATTCCTTGCTCCGGGACCCCGAAATCGATCCAGGTCCTGGATTTACTTCGGGACGGGCGAAATGACCTGTTACTGGTTGACTGGACCAATGCCAATCCGTTTTGTCTGAGGTTTCAGTCGGAAGATGGGCGTATAGGCGCCGAAAATTTCGTCGCTTTCTCAAGGATTCGTTCCTATTGGGCCGGTGATCTGAATGGTGACGGACATACCGAAACTGTCTGCATCCGCGATGGGTCGGGAAGAGTTCAATTGTCTTCATTTGTGCAGCGACCCGGTGAACAACTTTCGGAGGGAATCACTGAGGGGGCTTTTCGAGTTACTCCGTTGAATCGATCGACCTCACGGAAACGGGGGTTTACCTTTGCGGATCTCAATGCTGACGACTTGCCTGATATTCTGGCTGCTGAGCCGGAAAGTGGTCAAATATCGGTGTATTTTCAAATCGGTGACGGAGAGTATGGTTC
Organism: Verrucomicrobiales bacterium; assembly: GCA_012959985.1. Classification (GTDB taxonomy): domain Bacteria; phylum Verrucomicrobiota; class Verrucomicrobiia; order Limisphaerales; family DUCD01; genus DUCD01. The sequence continues at coordinate 14,114 of DUCD01000506.1, forward strand.
TGGAAAATCCTTTTCAACCTTGACCGGGATTTCCGATATTCAAGTTGGAGATTGGGATGGCGACGGAACTCCCGAACTGTTTCTTTTAAGCAAGGAGGAACGGCAGGTGGGAGTGACTAGCTGGAATCGGGAGCAACGCATCCCCTTTCCAACGCTTCTCCCGATCCGCGGACGTCCTCTAGTGATGACGGTGGGTCGGTTGTTGCCGCATTCCAATGCCGTGCCTGCAGTGGTCGTGGATCGAAACGGGAAGCGGGCCCTTGTGATTTATACCGACATTGAAACCATCCGGGAGATTCCGTTGAATGACGCATTCAAGTCGACGCCTGATTCCGTTGCATTCCATGATATCAATCAAGATGGTTTAAACGATCTGCTGATCTTTGTTCCCTACGAAAAGATCAAGATTCTACTGCAGGAGGAATCAGGAGATTTTTCTGAACTGGATATCCTGCCACCGGGAGGAGCCATGGAGTCGCCTTGGTTCAGTATCGCTGATATCGACGAAGACGGACGCCCTGAACTGTTGCTGGCAAAAAAGAATTTTGTGCGGGCCGTTTACCTTAAATCAAACCGTCGGACCGATGATTCGGATTGGACTTTCGAGGTCAAGGAGCAGATAAACGGGACGGATAGCCGTTCACGCATTGTGGGCGCAGCTATGATGACTTTTCCGTCTGCTCAGGATCCATCGGTGCTTTTTCTAATGGATGCCGGACTCAAGCGGTTGACAATGACACAAAAAGACGGGTCCGGTGTCTGGCAGGTGATTCGGAATCTCAAATTGCCTTTGAACGGGTTTACCACCTTGCGGGATATTTCGGTTTCCAACAAGGAAGGTCAACTTCATGGTTTGTCTTTTCAAAGTCAAAATTCAATCGGAATACTGACTTTTAACACAGAACGCTGGGGGATTAAGGAAGAGAGCATCTATGAAACTCCGATTCGAAATGGAAACCTGATGGATGTCCTGCCGGGAGACTTTGATCAGGATGGATCCCGTGAACTCGTTTTCCTGGAAACTCTCCGTCACCATCTGGATATCGTCACCATCGATTCAGAGAAATTGTTAACGTCTGAATTGCGTTGGAAGGTTTTTGAAGAGCGATCCTTTCAGGCCCGTCCAGGGCAGGTTAAGATTCCCGAACCCAGGGAAGTCCTCGTGGATGATTTCACCAATGATGGTAAACCCGATCTAGTGGTTCTAGTTCACGATCGAATTCTTCTCTATCCTCAGGATTAATGAGTCAGGCAATAGCCTATTGTCTGTTTCCAATGCTGAACGCTGAAGAAAATCGGCCTCAGTTCATAAAAGGCAATTCAATTGTTACCCGGGTTGTCTGGAATGGCACTAAGTTATGGATGTGCATCGATGGGATTTCTGGGCAATTGGGTCTGGGATTGACATGACCGGAACGATGTTAAATCCGGCCTCACCGCGGCCAGCTTCAAGTTTGAAAAGGCCCTGGACATGATTTTGTGCCTGAAGCCGGGGGTGTCGACCCCGGACAATGGAAAACCAATCAGGACGGAACAAAATGCCTTAACTTAGTGCCATTCTGGGCTGTCTGTTAATTCAAACCGGGAGGATGAGGCATGAAGAGTAGGAAGCGCAAACCCTCTGGGGTGGATTCTCCGGAATACACCATAAAGTGAAAATACTTCTCTATTTGTTGGAAATCGGGGAGCACTTCGAACTGACACCATTCCTTCAATTCATCCAGGTTGAAACCGTCACCGACATCAGCTTGAATGGAATCGATCAAGTTTAATTGGGAAAGCAGGTGATCAGGATCCTCCTTTAGTTTTTGCAGAATGATGCGGATATTATCTCGGTTGTTTTCGTATCCGAAAAATCCGGTCGCCATTCCTCCCACTTTCTCCGCCGCCAAATGAATCCCCGAAAGGTGATTTAGTGGATCGGTTTCCGTGCTGTTGCTCCGCAGAAATTCTTCCAACATGGATATGGATGTGGAGGCGACCAGATAGTCGTTTTCTGTGGTGAATTCCACCGTGTTCAGACCGCTCGGTGTCCTGCCGCTGCTATCCGCAATTTTAGGGAGATTAAACCGGTAGATTTTTCTGCCAAGAAATTCCCGGACTTCCGCCTCGTTCATGGGGGGAGGCAGCAGGCTCATTAAGATAGTTGCCGCTTTCATGGTTTCAGTTGGGTTTCTCGATTGAACCAGAAGAAGTCTTGAATTTTGAAGTGTCCGTAAATCGGTATCGGAAGGCGACGAGGTCGCCGGTTTGCTGAAGGAGATGATGTCATCGCCCAGATTGTTCAGGAAGCTCGATTTTAAATCGAAATGGGGATCTTTGTCTTTTCCAATGGTACTCAAAACTATTTTCAACAGTTCACCCATCTCAGAATTGAGGCCGGTCACCATGTTTTCAATCGAACTCCAAACGTTTCCTAAATCCCATCGCCCCCGATAGAATTTTGAAACATTCGAGCTGACAAATCCGGGGGGAATAGAATCCTTCGGTTCGCCGATGAGGATTCTCATCAATCCCCTTCTTTCAAGTTCCGGCACATTGATGAAATTCTCCATGAGCAAGCCTCGATCCTTTTCGGACATGGTGAATGAAACCGAACGGATGGCGCTGATCCCCAGAACTGATAATAGTTTTTCGGGATCGAACATCTGCTCCAAACCAGTGACGGAGCCGGTGGAAGGTGGAGTTGTTTCCTCCATTTTCAGTTCTTGTTTAATAAACTCAAATATATGTTATTCATCCTCCAAAAATGTTATACTAAATGATATGTGGTGACCTTTTGTATCTACAGTTTTTTCC
>DUCD01000506.1:16922-32086 GCA_012959985.1 Verrucomicrobiales bacterium
TAAACTCAAAATCCAGCCAGGCGTAGGCGACCCGTCCGCGTAACCTTTTGTTGTAATCCTCATTGAAGAGCTCTGAATCCGCCAAACTTGGAATGGAAGGGTCATCCTTTCGGGCTAGGATTTTTTCGATCAACGAGATGGAATTGCCCGCAAGAAATATAGTCTCGATCCGTCCGAAATGCAGTGGCTGATTATCCGCAGTGCTATCCGGCGGGAGAGAAGTCATCTGGATATTCCGGATCAATTTGGATTCCATCGGTGTCTCCGTTTCACGTAGTTCAGTCAGTATTTTCTGATAGACGGATTCCAGCTTTTCGGCCTGATCTTTTGTGTCCATCAAGAGAATCCACTGAAGCTCATCAAAGTCAGTGCCCGTTTCCGGTCTCGCCATTGCCCAGGTAATCTGCCCTTTCAATAAGTCGAATTCCTCTATGGGGTTCATTTTCAATTCGGATTCAATCTGCGCGATGATCGATTTGTTGAAGTGCTCCATGAACCGGGACCTGAATGGTTTCATTACAGGATCGTTCCATAATTGTCCCTTTGATGAACTGGCTGTGAACGAGCGAATTTTGCCGAAATCAGGAGCGGTTAATACAAAAAAAGTCCCGCCGGGTAGGAGTTTCGGGGCCGATACAATCTCAGCCTGCAGAATTCCGGTCATCCCAGCAAGCAGGACACAGGCGAAATAGAAAAAGCGAAGGGGTTTAATCATGGGTGATACTGAATTCAGTGGTTCTGATTCCCTGGAGGGGCTAGATAGATAAAAGGGCTGCTTGGGTTTTTATTGTCGTAGGCGAAAGCATCGCGATGAACAAGGAAGTGCTTAACCGAAGAAACAGGAATGGCGAACGCCAAACCTTCACCGAAACTCATCTTCATATTGGTGATGCCGATGACTTCTCCTTTCAGATTGAACAAGGGGCCACCACTATTACCTGGATTAATCTGGGCGGTTGTCTGAAGAAAAAGGGTTCCCGAAATCGGGCGTGTTTTCGTGCTGATGATCCCTTCAGTAACCGTTCGTTCCAGCCCCAGGGGATTTCCAATCGCGAATACCGGTTCGCCGACCTCCAGTTCCTCATTGTCACCCAGTTTTACAGGGATGATATTATCAGGTAGAGAATCTTCAATTTTCAACAGCGCGAGATCCGCAAATTTATTCAATGCTATGATTCGGATCTGTTGGTAAGTCTTACGGTCCAGACGATCTTCTTTCCGGTGGAATACTTCTATGGAAATTCGGGACTCTCCTTGGATGACGTGATAGTTCGTCATAAGGTATCCTTTTTTATTGATGATGAATCCGGAACCGAATCCGCGGGGTGTCTTGACCTGAACAACCCCTTCCCCTAACTCCTCGACCCACTCACGGACAGGCTTCTCTTCTGTGTATCCTCTGGAGTTGAAATAAATTCCGTTTCCACCGATTGAGGCATCTCCCGATTCTTCGCCATTGGGCCCGGCCGTTCCGGGATTGTTGTTTGCTGAACGGGGATTATCGTCCAAGTCCGATCTGATCGTCTTGATGGTGACGATTTTATCGCGTGGAATTGGCAGGACAGTATAACCGATGTCCAGAAATACCCGGTCATCCTTCGCCCTGATTAATTCGCCCTGCACGGATGCATTGTCCTTCAGAATGACTTCGATATGCTGGGCCAGTGTGTTGATCGAAAATACACTCAGGAAAATCGTGACAAGCCCTTTTATCATGGGGCAAATCTACATGACCATTTGGGAGGGATGCAAGTATTGTGATGGGAATTTATCCCGAGGTTATTCTTTAATGATTTTTTGAAACCAGGCTTGCTGCATGGGTCAATTCCTTGGTCGTGTTGATATTCATAAGCTCCCTGGTTTTCTCTTTCGGTACGGTGTATTTCATTCCGGGAAGGCGTTCTGCAAGGGATTGGATTGAGTAGTCACCCTGTTCGATCTGGTTGAGTATTCCGTCCATTGATTTGCGTTTCAGTAAAATAGGAAACCCGTAGCGGTCTCCTGCAAAGGAGAATATTCCATGCGAGCTGTTATCAAACTTCTGTAGTAATTCCAACAGAAGCGCCGAGGTCAATAAGGGCATGTCGCAAGGCAGAATCAACAATACCTGTTTTTGGGTATTCAAGAAGGCCGTATAGATCCCGCTTAATGGACCGCATTTCTGAATCCGATCGTGACGTATGACATGGACCGGCCAGTTTAAAAAACTCACTGAACGAATGGTGTGACGCAACAAGCTGACACCGGCCAGTTTCAGTCGAGCTTTGTTTTTTCCCATTCGGCGGCTTCCCCCCCCGGCCAGAACACAGACCGCACCATCCATGTCCTTCCACTTATCGGTTACTGGCATCTTGAGTGTTGGATGTTGGTGTCGTGCCCTGATTTTCTGTAAGTTCAGTTGTCATGGTTCCGCGCTCTGAGTGAGAGCCACAGCCATTCCGTTAAGGGCAACATTATCGTTCTTATCCAGTTAATCCCGGGCCCCTCATGATCCAAAGCGGCGACTACGTCGCACGCAGTCCAATACCCACCGGGAAATCAGAGCGCTTTGAGGAACGCGTCAGCGGTCTGGAGTGCGTGCGACGGAGTCGCCGCTTTCCTATGGATGACCGATCAGGCTTAATCGAATGGCAGTAGAGCAAGCTATTTGGTGAGATTTCAACAAATTTGTTGAAAAACCTATCGAAAACTGGAAATAATAGTTGCTCGTTGGAAATGCTCTGCTATTTTTCTAGGCTTTTCCGATGGAATCCGGCTTTTTGGATTCTTCAGGAAAAGGGGTGGTCAGCATAGGCAGACTTGTCTGGGCGATCACCATTGATTCACGGTCATATAAATCCTCGTGGTTGGAAGCGGGGTTGGCCAAAACCGAATCGGACGTAAATTCCGACAGTATGTCGGAATGCGGAGATCCAGTGAAGGAATTCTTCTGGGACTTCGTTTACAGCCGAAGAAAGGAAATAAGTTTAAAAACTAAAATACGTTAATAGCCTGCAACAACAGCAGGCGATCAAAACCAATATTGTGAGTGAAATAGGGATTAAAGAACTTTTGGAAGCCGGAGTGCATTTCGGTCATCAAACCCGTCGATGGAATCCGAAAATGAAGGGATTCATTTTCGATGCTCGAAACGGCATTCATATCATCGATCTGACCCAGACGGTCAACCAGTTGGAGGAAGCCTGCAAGTTTCTGTCCAAGACCGTTCTCAAAGGAGAGAAGATCCTCTTTGTCGGTACCAAGAAGCAAGCACAACAGGCTATTCAGGAGACAGCTGAAGCCTGTGGTCAGTTCTATGTGACTGAGCGTTGGCTGGGAGGAACACTGACCAACCTGAAAACTATCCGTAAATCCATTGGTCGATTGGAAGAGATCGAGAAAATGGAATCGGACGGTACCCTGAGTGGTTATGGGAAGAAGGAACAGTCTAAGCTGAAACGTGAATCTGAAAGGATTTACCGAAATCTTAATGGAATCCGAAACATGGTGAAATTTCCTGACGTCATGTTCATCATTGATGTCAAGCGTGAGCATAATGCGGTAGCCGAAGCTCGCCGGCTCAAGATTCCCATTGTCGCTTTGGTCGATACCAATTGTGATCCGGACCAAGTGGATGTTCCTATTGCAGGTAACGACGATGCCATCCGTTCCGTTCGATTGATTCTCAGTGCCATCGGAGAAAAAGTTAAGAAAGCCCGAGCCACAGTGGTGCTTAAAGCCGAAAAGGCTGCTGCCGAAAAAGCGGCGGCTGACAAGATTGCGGTAGAAAAGGAAGCAGCGGAAAAAGCCGCTGCCGAAAAGGCTGCAGCAGAAGGCGAGGCAGCTACGTCAGAGCCCACTCCCGGAACAAGCGCTAAAGCTCAATCAGCAGATCCAGTTGCAGCAGTCCCGACTCCTGCATCGCCAGAAACGGCGACACCTGCCGTCGAGACTCCGACTCCAGCTACCGAGCCGGTTAAGGAAAAGACAGCCCCTGAAGCGGACTCCTCCGAAAAAGCTGCTGAATAATTCAAAATCAACACCAAGGATACTTTTTATAAGATATGGCTCAAATTAATGCAGCAGAGGTAGGCAAGCTCAGGAAAATGACCGGTGCCGGGCTCATGGATTGCAAAAAAGCTCTCTCTGAAGCCGAAGGAAATCTGGATGCCGCAGTGGATGTTCTGAGGAAGAAGGGAATTGCCTCCGCGGCAAAGAAAGCTTCCAGAGATGCCAACGAAGGTGTGGTCGCTCAATATATCAGTCCCGGTGCAGACACCGGAGTACTGGTGGAAATCAACTGCGAAACGGATTTCGTGGCAAAAAATGAGGATTTTCTCCGATTTTGCGAAGAAGTTGCCAAAAAGATTGCAGAAGATCCGGATCAGGATCTTGAGGAATTCAGAACGTCACGTGTTGCCAAGATGGGGGAGAATATCGTCATCGCAAGACATGAGGTTCTGAAGATCAAAGGTAGTGGCATGGTGGCAGCTTATATTCACACCGGCGGCAAGGTGGGAGTGCTGGTGGAAGTCGGCGCAGGGAAATCGAGCACGGTTGAGTTCGACGAATTCAAGCAGTTGGTGAGAGATATCACCCTCCAGATTGCCGCTGCTTATCCGGTGGCTGTTTCCAGAGATCAGTTGGATCCTGCGGTCGTTGCCAAAGAGAAGGAGATCGCTGCTGAGCAGTTTAAGGACAAACCGGCGCAGGCCATTGAAAAGATAGTCAATGGTAAGTTGGAAAAGTTCTACCAGAATACCTGCCTGCTCGATCAGGGGTTCGTGAAGAGAAACGGGGATATTTCCATGAAAGACCACATGTTGGAAGTGGCCAAACCTCTTGAAGACGAAATATCGGTTTGCCGGTTCGTCCGGTTTCAGGTCGGCGAAAGTTGATCGTCGGATCAGGATTCTGAATTTTAGAAAGGGCGCTCGAATCGTATCGTGTGCCCTTTTTTTTATCAGGACAGGGCTTTAATTTGACTGTGCTGGGACACCTTGCTAATAATCTCCATCCGACATGGACACTACCCAAAAAACCAGTAACAAACCCCGATACAAGCGAGTTTTATTAAAACTGAGTGGAGAAGCTCTTGGAGGCAAAGCAGGAAAGGGGATTTGTCCGGAGGTTATACATGATATCGCTGGACAGATTGGTGAAGTCAGAAAGTTAGGTGTGGAACTGGTTGTGGTCGTCGGAGGCGGAAATATCTTTCGAGGGCTACCTGGCAGTGAGCAGGGGATCGAACGGGTGACGGGCGATTATATGGGTATGTTGGCTACCGTGATTAATGCATTGGCTCTCCAGGATGCCCTTGAAAAACTCGGAGTCGAGACTCGGGTTCAGAGTGCCATCGAGATGTTCGAAGTGGCCGAGCCTTTCATTCTTCGACGGGCTGTCCGGCATCTCGATAAGGGGCGGGTCGTTATCTTCGGTGGCGGCACGGGGAATCCGTATTTCTCAACCGATACCGCTTCCGCCTTGAGGGCGAGTGAAATCGGTGTCGATGTCATTCTGAAAGCGACTAAAGTCGATGGAATTTATGACAAGGATCCCCAGAAATACCCAGATGCGGTGAAGTATGAAACCATCACTTATGAAGAGGCGCTTCAACAGCGCTTAAAAGTAATGGATTCCACGGCCTTTTCGCTTTGCATGGACAATAAAATGCCCATAATAGTTTTCAATTTGTTCAAGCCCCTGAATATCAAAAAGGTAATTCTGGGAAAGAAAATCGGAACCATGGTCGGAGAATAGAGGAAACAGGGATATGGAAATAGACGAAATTCTCTTTGAAGCTGAAGGAAAAATGCAGAAAACCGAGGAAGTTCTGGTACATGATTATTCCGGAGTCCGAACAGGGAAAGCTTCGCCCGGGTTGGTTGAAAACCTCATGGTCGACATGTACGAATCTAAGATGAGGCTTTGTGAACTCGCCGGCATTTCGACTCCCGAGTCCAGGATGATTGTCATTCAACCTTGGGATCAGGGAGCATTGCACCCGATCGAAAAGGCTATCATGAAGAGTGAGTTGGGATTGAACCCATCCATTGACCAGAAATTAATCCGGATTGTTCTCCCTGAGTTGAGTGAGGAGAGGCGTATTGAATTCACAAAGATTGTGAAGAAAATGACGGAAGATGCACGTATTTCCATTCGTCATATTCGCCGGGATGCCCTTGAGCACCTGAAGGTTACTAAGAAAAGTGGTGTCCCCGAAGATGATATCGAGAAGGCCGAGAAAGAAGTTCAGAAACTGACAGACAAGTATGTTGCCAATCTGGATGTGCATCTTGGTAAGAAGGAAACGGATATCATGAAAGTCTGAATCGGGTTTTTTTCCTAATCCGATTCCTTGAACTTGATGATGGTTTCGCCCTGTTTGGCCAAACCAAGAACCTCCCTTGCCAAGGTCTCAACTGTTTCCGGGTTGCTGTTCAGGGCTTCAATCTCCCGATTGAGATTCTTCTCATTCAGTCTTTCCGCCTCGATTTCATCCTCAAGCTTAATGACCTCAGTCCTGATTTTTTCATTCTCCTTGATCAAAGGAAGATACCAGACGAAAACCCCCAGTATCGCAATCAGCGCAATCAGAAACTGAACGATTCTCGTCAGTTTCTCCCAAATGCCGGAAGTCACATTCATCAATTATCCTGAAGCCCGTTCGTTTTTCATTTTAGTGGAATCCTTTGGAATTGTAAACCCATCATTGCGCTCTGGGATGGGCTTTTTGATACGCTTGTTTCAATCGGTCGGTGGAAACGTGTGTATAGATTTGGGTGGTGATCAGGTGAGCATGGCCGAGAAGTTCCTGGACGCTGCGAAGATCGGCACCGGCATCCAGTAAATGAGTGGCAAAACTGTGGCGCAGTTTGTGTGGTGTCAATCCGGGATCCAGGCCGCAGGCTGCGAGATAACGTTTCAGACGTGTCTGGATCAATCGGGGGTAAATTCCTGTGCCGTTTTTTTCTTTGGCGAGAAACACCGGATCATGTCCTGAAGGCGGGTGAGCTAAACCATTCCAGTATCTCTGAATGGCCGTGAGCGCGGTTGATCCGATCGGGATCAGTCTTTCCTTGTTTCCCTTACCTCTAACCCGGAGAACTAATTCGTTCCAATCGATGTCTTCTCCTTTCAATCCGCAGATTTCGGAGATTCTCAATCCACTGGAGTAAATGGTTTCGAGTACGGCCGTATCTCGTATGTAGGGATTGGGATCGATTGGAGGGCGGCTTTTTCGGTTTTCCATTCTGGACTTGAATTCCTTGGCCGGTGCCGCCAGTAGGTCGTTCATTTGATCGATTGTCAGGAAACGAGGAAGGTGTTTTTCCGTTTTGGGAAGAGCGATGTTCCGAATAGGTGAAGATTCGCAGTCACTTTTTCTGACTAGAAATCTGAAGAAGGACCTGAATGCACTGAATCGCAGTTGAATGGCCGCTCTGCTCAGTTTCTTTCGTCCGAGATGGCGCAGGAATACCCTGAAATCATCTTTCTGGAGGAGTGGCCAGTCAGGGCTGAATGCGTTCTGTTCCTTAAACCAGGAATGATACTGCTCGAGAGCTGCCTGATAGTTTCGAAGGGTGTAGGGGGAGGCACCGATTTCAATCTGGAGATGATCCAGAAACTCGGCGACCCATTTGTCTTCCGGGTGCAGTGCTGATTTCACTGGGCAAGCTCAAGTCCGGACCACCCTATTCAGGTTCAACTCGACTTGGGTTTGGAATCCTTCGCGGTTTTCTTCTTCGTGGTTTTAGATTTTCTGGGCTCGAATTCAAACCCGACTTTCCCGTCTTTACCGCTGACAAGGTATGCTGAAAAGGGGCGGCCCTTTTTGGAAATGAATCGATGTAACAATTCCGTGCGGCCGGTTTCGAGCAGTTTCTTCATTTCCTCGGTTTGAATCGTACGCTGCAAAATCACTTTCCCGGATCGGAATTTGCATTTCTTTTCTTTGCCCACGGATTTCTCACACAAGTAACTCATCCCGTGCTCATAGATTTTTTCGCCGCATGCGGGACATTTCCCCAAAGGAGTTTTATCGGAAAAATCGATATCCTCATCGCCATTGGCGCCCGTGCCGGAATCCGATTGTCCAAAATCAAATTCAGTTTTGTTTTCATTATTCAGTTTGATGATGGCGGAAAAAGGTCGACCCATTTTACTGCGAAAACCGTCGAGGGGGCCGATGGTTCTTTTCGAGATCAATTCATCGGCTTCCTTGATATCGAATAAGCGGCCTCCCATGGATTTCCAAATGGCGAAATCACAACTTTTACATTGAAATTTCCGATAAGTTTCCTGGAGTTCCCCTTTGCAATTCGGGCAGGATGTTTTCAGAATTCCAAAGATTCCCGGAATGGAATCGTGCTCATATTGCCTGGTTTTGGAAATAATGTTCCGGGTTATTTCCTGGATTTCCTTCATGAAATCCTCTCGTTCCAAGCCTCGATGTTCGATCTGTTTCAACTTGGCTTCCCATCCGCCGGTCAGTTCCGGAGAACACAATTCCGGAATACCCAATCCCCTTAAGAGCACAATCAATGAGATGGCTTTGGGTGTCGGTCTCAGTTCCCTGTTTTCGCGGACGATATATTTTTCCGAAATCAATCCCTCAATAATGGACGCACGGGTAGCCGGTGTTCCCAGTCCTTTCTCCATCATGGCAGAACGAAGTTCTTCATCTTCGATCAGCTTTCCGGCACCTTCCATTGCGCTCAACAGGGTGGCTTCCGTATAGCGGGCTGGAGGACGTGTCTGTTCGGATTTCAACTCTAATTCAGAGGTGTGAACTGTTTCTCCGGGTTCGATCGGAATCAGTTCTCCATCATTTCCGGTCGGTGAGTTTTTCCCGTAGACCTTCAACCAGCCTGGTTTGGTTAGGATTTTTCCGTCGGTCTTGAAGGGTTCACCTTCGACTCGGGTAATTCGGGTGGTGACTTTATATTCGGCAGCCGGATAGAAGATTGCCAGGAATCTCCGGGTCACCATGTCGTAAATCTTTTCTTCTGTTTCGTTGAGCTTTTTCGGCATCACAGAAGTCGGGACTATAGCAAAGTGATCGGAAATCTTGGCGTTATTAAAAATTCGTTTGTTGGGTTGAACCCATTGATTCGAAATGATTTCCTCTGCAAAAGAACGGTATTGAGTGTGTCCCAATTCGCCCATGGTTTGTTTTACGGTATCTTGATAATCCTCCGGCAGCGCTCTGGAATCCGTCCGTGGATAAGTTAATACTTTATGTCTTTCGTAAAGTGCCTGAGCGATCTGCAGGGTCATTTTTGCAGAAAAGCCGAAGCGGCTGTGGGCCATCCTTTGAAGACTGGTCAGATCGAATAACGGAGCCGGCATCTGACTGGTGGGTTTGCTGACTTCCGTCACTTCTCCAGGTTTGTCCTCGCAGCGATTATGAATGCCTTCCGCTTTCTCCTTCTCCCAGATCCTTTCCGCTTTCAGCGACGGCTTGCCGTTTTTTTCGCGAACAAATTTCTCGTCAAACCAGCGCCCTTCGTAGGAACCAGCCTTACCCTGAAATTCCGCATGAATCTCCCAATAGGCTTCTGGAACAAATTTCTTAATCTTCTCTTCACGATCAACCACGACCGTCAAGGTAGGCGTTTGAACTCTACCGACAGTGGTCAGTTGAAACCCTCCAAGTTTTGAATTAAAGGCCGTAACAGCCCGCGTGCCATTGATTCCAACCAGCCAATCGGATTCAGACCTGCACATGGCGGCCGATGAAAGTGGAAGCATCTCTTCATCGGATCTCAATTTTTGAAATCCATCCTTGATCGCCGTAGGAGTCATGGACTGCAGCCAGAGTCGTTGAATCGGTTTTTTGGTTTTGGAATGTTGAACGATATAGCGGAAAATTAATTCGCCCTCTCGACCGGCGTCGCAGGCGTTGATCAATCGTTCGGTATCTTTTTTACGAATCAGGCGATTGAGCAGTTTCAAACGGGCTTCTGTTTTCGCGATGGGTCTCAGATCGAATTTTTCGGGAATCACCGGAAGGTTCTCAAGATTCCATTTTCCTCGCTTCACTTCAACTCCTTCCGGGGCACAGATCTCCAGAAGGTGTCCTATCGCTGAGCAAATACGGAATTCCTCGTTCTCAAAAAAATCTTTTTCCTTCTTAAACCCACCCAGCGCTTTCGCGATGTCGTTGGCAACCGAAGGTTTCTCAGCAATGATCAATGCCTTTCCCATAATTATCTAGAATATTTGGATCTATTTGCGACAGAAATTGGACGAAATCCTATGGTAAGTCAAAACCGATTGTTCTTTGTAGGTAGGAATATTTAAATTTGATAAGAAATTATTATGATATGGATTAGAGGATAATCTATCGTGGGGCTGTGTTTGATGCAGGTCTAAGCAGGAAATCAGTGAAATATTTGATCGTAGATTAAAAGAAATGGTAGCGAAAAGATGGGTATGGAATCTGAGCAAGTGGCCGTAGTCGCGGAGTCGGCATTTCGGGTAGCCCTGGCTAGATTAAGTGCTGAAGCCGGTTTGAGTTGGCTCCCTGGAAATTTTGACATGGAACCGGTACACCCGGTTTGGTTGAAGTGGACTGAAAATTCAAGTTCGATGATTTCGGGGAATCCGACTTTTGTGAAATTGCGAATTGATGTGGATCGTGGGGAAATGTGGATTTACAGCATAGAGGTCAATCCGGTTGACCGGGGCAAAGGGTGGGGAACTGTTTATGTAAAAACTTCGGAGGCTGTTGCATACGTCCTGGGAATCAAGTCTGTCAAAGCGATGCCGCTTCACTCAGCCTTAGAATTCTGGAAAAGAATGTGTGGGTATTGTCCTGATGGAAAAACCCCGAATGTAGTGGTAAAAGAGCTTGAGGTGCCGGGGGTAGCAAAAGTAGAGATTTTTTTAAATCTTGCGGGAACCGGCTTTGTTTGCGACGATATTCCTAGTAGAAAGCGGAAATTCAAGAAAGACCCTATTGGTTTTTCTCAGAAATTGCGCTGACTGACTAGTATGACCGTCGATATAGTGAAGTTCAATCCAGAAAAGAGATGCTGGTTCAGCGTCCGAACGATTGGTGCGGATAATTTTTTTCACAAACTCGGTGGCGACATTGGTAAAAAAAGCATGCTTGTGATTCAAGGTAGAATCCTTTTGCATGATTTCTAGCGATCCGCTTGAAATTACAGATATATCCTTCCCCTCCTCCTTTATTGATGTATTGCGGATGATATGACCCGTCTCTGACTTTTGTTGAAAGAATGTTGGAGATGGGCTTCCAAGATCACTCGCCATTACGAAGCTAACAAGAGGATCCTCCTCTGGCTACTTATCTATTCCCAGGAGGAAAAAATTGCGTTTTTTATCGAAGACCAAGAATTTTCAGTAATTTATCATGACTCATTCTCAAACTAAACCAGTGACGACTGCTCTGCTTCTGGCTGCAGGAACGGGAAGTCGATTGTACCCTCTGACCCAAGATGCGCCCAAATGTCTCACCGAAATCAACCGGATATCCATTGTCGAACGACTGATTCACGCTTTGCGTCGAAATGGGATTCAGCGGTTGATTGTTGTCGTGGGGCATCTGGGGCAATGCATCCGCGACTATCTGGATAGCATGCCTATGGGATTAACCGTTGAATATATCGTTAACGATAAATTCAGGACAACAAACAATATTTATTCGCTTTGGCTGGCTCGTAATATCATTCAGGAGCCTTTTCTGTTGGTGGAATGCGATCTGGTGTTCGAACCGGATTTATTGGAAGACATGCTTCTCCCTGACAGAATTGCCGTATCGCAACGATTGCCTTGGATGAACGGTAGTACTGTCACCCTTGATCTGTTTAATCATGTGACCGCATTGCATGTGGGCAATGATTTGCCGGTTGACTATCAATCCTTCAAGACTGTCAATATCTACAGCTTCTCGCTTTCCTCATGGGAGCATATAACGAAACGACTCGACCAACACGTCAATGGTAGCCGTGTCGCTGCGTATTATGAGATGGTTCTGGCCGAACTGATCCTCGAGCGCAGTATTTCCCTCCAGGCAGTTTTTTTCGATGAGCAGCGTTGGTATGAAGTCGATACTCTTGAAGATTTACGGGAAGCCGAACGTCTTTTTGTGGCACCTCATGATGATTCCACACCCATTTGTGTCTGAATAAAATAATTTAGATCAATGGGGTCAATTCTTTACATAAATTTGCCGAATATCGTATCGGTTTTGGGAGTCCTTCCGATCTATCTTCTGCTGTTGGAAGGTGGTTATAAATACCTGATTCCGTTGATGATCTACAACAATATCATGGATGATTTGGACGGAATGCTGGCCATCAAACTGAATCTTAAGAGCCGTTTTGGTGCCGTGTTGGATAACGTATGCGATGTGGTTACGCATACTTTTTTTGTGCTGACTGTAGGAATGTATTACGGCGGGATCTGTGGGGTTGCCAGCTTGTTGGCAGTGGTTGGCATATTGCTGCGAGTAGTATCCCGCCTGGAAAACTTATCTCAGCAGGGAAGAGGCTCGCCCACCAATGAATTAATTCGACATCTGCTCCTGCTCCTGCTGACGGCACAAATATTGGAATTCAACCCAAGTCTGTTTTTGGTCTCTTTATTTGTTTTACATACTGTGTCCATGTTGGTGCCTTTCCCGATGCCTCATCTACTCCGGAGTCGCGCCCGTTCGGTCACCGCCATCAGTTTAGTGAACTTATCCCTGGTGGTGGCATGGTTGGTGGCCCCGGTCACAGTGATAATTGCCTTCTGCTTTTTGATTGCCTACCTGTATTCATTTATGCTGAGTGGCTTCCGGTGGTTGAAGAATTAGGAGCAACGGACCTGGATTATTATGAGCAAAAACTTTCTGTCGGTATTCCTTAGCTTGACGTATCATCCAGTAGACAACAGAGTTCTGTTGTTTTCGAATTGAGAAAGGAAAGCTATAGAGAGAATGAAAACAGAGCCTTGGCATGCTGCCAATTCGTTTGTATACCACGACCATTCAGAGTGTCGCAGGGGCAATCGGATAAAGAAACAGAATCGGCGCAGCGGAACGGGGGGCAATGATAAGTGCGAAGAGTGCAAGCGCAGGGAGTTGCTTTCCGAGAAATGATGCTCGGTACAGGATACAGTCCTTAGCCGCCCAAAATCATAACTGGTCTCTACGCGGCCAGCTTCAGAGGAGATTTGGAATCCTTAACCCCGGGTCGTAACGCTTACCCCCTCTATGAGTTACTTACCTGTGGGTTGTGGGAGTATCGGTGCCCAGGATGTTACCATTTGTTCGAGATCTCTTCGATCTGTCTGAGTCATCTCTGTCAAGGGCGGTCGGACAGGGCCGGCAGGGGTGCCCAGGATCTCCATCATCTCTTTGATGGCTGAAACTTCATAACCTTTTCGGCGGCTTCTCAGGTCGTAAAGGGGAACCACATACTTCTGAATGAGTTTCGTGAGTGTTTCCCTATCTCCGGCAGCCGCTTTTAAATGAAGATCGATCGCCAGATTGGGTGCCACATTCGAGATGCTGGACGTATAAGAACGAATTCCGAGACTGTAATAGCCGGGAACCATGTCATCACCGGCTCCACCAATCCAGTAGAAGCGGTCCCCAATTCGATTTCGTAACAATTGAAGTCGACGCAGGTCGGCTTGTCCATCCTTCCAGGCAATTAGGTTTGGAATAGACGTAGTGAGTTCTGCTTCATCTGGTGTAAACGATACCCAATCACGGGTATAAATCAACAATCCCAGACTAACCGATTTCCCAATCGAGTTGTAATACTCGATCAAGCCCTGCTTGTGAGCGCTTGGGTAATAGGGTGGCAGCATCAGGATTCCATCTGCACCGGCTTTTTCCGACTGGTGGGCCAACTCGGCTCCGAGAGAGGCACTGAATCCGGTTCCGGCAATCACAGGGATTCTGCCGTTGACGACTTCGACCGTGGTTTTCACGATCTGAAGATGTTCCTGAGGTGTCAGTGAATAGAATTCTCCGGTTCCTCCTGCAGCCACGACTGCACAGAATGGATGCTGGAGCATCTCCTCCAAGTTGGATGCCAAACCCTTCAGATTCAGTGATAAATCCTGATTGAACGGAGTGACCGGGAAGGAGATCACTCCTCCAAGACTTTGTTTCAGCTCCTCGGGAGATCTTTTCATGCTGAATTATTCGGAGAAGAGGAATTCCAAATCCCCTTTGCTCAAATTGCTGGCAAATCCTTCCTCACCCAGCACATCTGTGATGGTTTTCTGCTTGGCCTGCTGGAGTGTCCAAATTTTTTCTTCCACGGTTCCCGGGGAGATAAGGCGGTAAGCATTCACCGTCTGGGTTTGGCCGATTCGGTGAGAACGATCGATGGCCTGGGCTTCCACGGCCGGATTCCACCAAGGATCATAAAGAATCACATAACTGGCATTCGTGAGGTTTAAACCGGTTCCGGCAGCACGCAGACTTAACAGGAATATCGAGGGATTCTGATCCGCCTGGAAATTATTGACGATATCGTTTCGGTTCTTGGATTCTCCTGTCAGTAGGTGAGTCGGCATTCCCCTTTTGGCACATTCGACTTCCAGAAGTTTGAGCATCCTGACGAATTGGCTGAACAGGAGAACTTTCTGACCTTCAGCCAACAGAGGCTCCAGCAACTCAAAAAGAGTTTCTGTTTTCCCGGAAGGAGCACTGCTGCCTACCAATTGCGGGTGACAGCAGATTTGCCGAAGCCGTGTCAGGGCGGCAAGAACATGAATGCGGCTCTTGTCCAAGCCTTTCTCCTTTACCGTATTCATGATCTTTTCGCGACTTCTCTTGAGTTCTGCCAGATACAACATTTTTTGCTCCTCATGAAGATCGCAGTCGCGTCGTTCTTCAATTCGATCCGGCAGGTCTTTGGCGACCTGTTTCTTCATGCGTCGCATCAAGATCGGACGAAGCCGTGAAGACAATTTTTTCCGAGCGATCCGGAGGGTGGATTCCTGAGTTTCCTTGTCTGTTTTCGGGTTGTAGTTCTGATTGAACTCTTCCTGGTTGCCGAGATAATTAGGCTGGACGAAATCGACGATGCTCCAAAGGTCCAGTAACCGATTTTCAAGTGGTGTCCCGGTCAGGGCAATTTTGTACGTTGCCTTAAGTTGTTTGACCGACTGGGTGACTTGGGCGGATGGGTTCTTGATGAACTGAGCTTCATCCA
>DUCD01000506.1:32096-36429 GCA_012959985.1 Verrucomicrobiales bacterium
GAAAACTTATTCAGAGCGGTAAGGTCTCTGCGGAGCAGGGAAAAATTCGTTATAATCAGATCGTGCTGCGGGATTTTTTTTCTGAGATTATGTCTTGCGGAACCGCTTTCCAGCAAAAGAACTTTGAAATCCGGAACGAACCGATTGGCTTCTCTTTCCCAGTTGTGAAGGACGGAAGCGGGGCAGATAATGAGAGTAGGTTTGGGGCTGCGCTTGAATTTCTGTTTTAACCAAGCCAGCCAAACAAGGGTTTGAAGGGTTTTTCCCAATCCCATGTCGTCTGCCAGAACACCTCCCAGCTTGGAGTTTGTCAGGTGGCAGAGGAAATTGACTCCGTCTTTCTGGTAGGGGCGCAAGTCTGCGTTCACATTTTTGGGGATCGGGACTGAGGGGATTCCCTTGAATTTGGAAAGCTTTGTCTTGAGCTGTTTGATTTGAGCCGAAGTTCCCAGTTTACTCAATGATGTTTCGCCCAGGAACTGGGCTTGGAACATTGATACGTTCTGGCTTTGGCTGCTCAGGTTTTCCACGCCTAGATCGGCCATGGTTTCATGAGCCTCAGTGACCGCCTCGGTATCCAGTTCAGCCCACCCGCTGTCGGGAAGTTTGACAAACCGGTTGGTGGCCGTCTGAAGTCTTTGCAGATCAGCCTTGGTCAATTTCATGCCGGCTTCTTCCCATTCAGCCGATACAGAAAGCCAATCGATCCCGCTTCCAGTTTTGATTTTAAGTTTGGGACGAAGAGGTTTTCGATTCAGAAATAAACGTTGGAACGATGGGTTGCCTAGATAATCGGCTTTCTCGGGTCGCTTCGGCCAGGCATAAGACAGAGTATTGAGGAAATTTTCATTGGCATCTCCAATCCATAATCCGGGCTCCGGGGTAAACCAATCCAGACCGCGCAGCCATTCGGTTGCGTGATCCAGTCGCTCGTCGTCGAATATTTCGGGTTTAGAGGTCTGTCGATCTCCGGCTCCGGCAAATACCCACTCATGACCGTTCCATTGCCACGAACTTTTATCCTGATCACTCACTACTTTAAGTCGAAGCCGAATGGTGTCGTCCGACAACTCAAAAGTGAACAGAGGTTTGGCGGTATGAGTAATACAGAGATTATTCCATTCCTTTCCGGATTTGGAGAACCGTCTTCTCAGGTGAGTCAATAATCGATGACTCAGTTTCCGGACTTCCAGCGCTGGTTTTTCATTCAGTGCATTGAGTAAAGTGGAGGGAGGTGTATTGCCTATTAATGTAAAGTCCTGTTCCAACAATGCCAAAGTGGGAGGTCCGACAAAGAATTTAACATCCCGAATTTGCTGAGGTTGTTTCCCTGAAACTATAAACCGTTGCGTGAAGTACAGATTGCCGTCTGTTTTTTCCAAATTCGGTGAGAATTCGCCGGTCTGTCCATCAAAATGAATGGGTTTTCCGGATTCTTCCAGTTTCAGTCGGTCGGTCGTCCCCCAACGGGCCAACCATCGTAGCAGCTCAATGCCCGACAGTTCGAAGTCTTTTTCCTGACCTTCAGCATCGGGATAAGTTTCTGCCAACCACTCGATGAATGTCCAGTCCTCTGGAGAAAAAAGTTCACGCTCGTGGGCGGATCGTTGGGTCAGTTCGGTGATATCCATCAGAGAACGAATCCGTTCTCCGGTTTTGGGGCGCATCAATCCGAATTTCACATGAAGATTGTTGAGCCAGGATTTTTCTTCAGAGGGGTGAATTGTGCAGAGAACACGCAACCGGGCTCTTGGAGCATCAAGATGAGTTTGGATTGCGGGGAGCATCCAGTCCTCCAATTGATGAATCAGGTTCTGATCTTTTTCTTCTTCTTTCAGTTCAGCGAATCTCTTGAAATTTGCATAAGCCAGAAGTTCAGTCGGCAGGGAACGGTTCGCTCTAAGGAACAGCAGGGCGACCTCTTCAAGACGTTCCACTCCTCTCACTTTCATCACTCTTTCCCACCAGTCTTCAGTATGGAAGTCTTTGCGGGAGAGGAAAAGTTTTTCAAAATAATCTTCAAGGTATAGCCAGGCACGCTGGGAATCTTCAGCTGTGGACAGGCTTAGCAGCAGGTCGGTTCGCGCACTGACATCCTCTTTCGAGTCGGAGAGGCCACGGCGCAAGTCGGCAAAAGCGCCATAGGTTTTGTCCAACACCGAATGATGGGCATCGTATTTGGATGCCCCGGCGGTGCTGCGGATTGTAGTGGTACTTTTTCTAGATACTTTCGGCATTTCTGATTACAATAACGATCTTATAATTACAATATTTATCAGGACACGAGTCTGGCAAGCGGTCAAACAGCAACTCTATATAATCCAATTAAGAATCCCATGAAATCAGGATTACTTTCCTTGGATGCTCTTTTCAGACTGGCCGTTGGAGATTCTTTTCTCCAGAGGATGATGGTTCAGATTGCTTCGTCGGTTGAGGAATCAACCGGGTTTGTTTCATCGACTGAGTGGGTGGAAAGAACGGGTTTTTCTGACGTGCATGAAGCCCCAACAGGCGTTCCCCCGTTTTTTCTGATGGCCGCTTTCGCTTCTGCAAGGTGGCCCTTACCGATCGATACTCCATTGAACGCCTGAACTTCTTCAGTGCCCCGGTATTCGGGTTTTGGGCCAAAATTATATTTAATATTCTTCCAATTGTCTCCACGTTGATAGTTTGTGCCCAAGGCTCCGCTTGGATCGTAACCGCAATGAACCATACAGTTTTCGCATCGAGGGTCTTTTGCCTCGCCGTTCACGACTCCGTAACTATCCCAGTCCACTTCATCGAGCATCTCCTGGTATTTTGGATAATGGCCAGCGGTCATCAAGTAGCAGGGAGCCTTCCAACCGCGGATATTTCTTGTGGGAATGGCCCAGGCGGTACAGGTGAGTTCCCGCTTTCCGGCTAGGAATTCATGATAAACAGGGGTGCCGAAAATATTGAAGTGTTTTGTCCATTCCTGGATTCCGGCAAACTTCTGACGGGTCATTTCCCGAGTGAGAAAGAATTCTTCAGGGTCTTTGCCAAGGCGTTTTGACATGTCTTTCTTGGCGGCATCGTAATCATAACCGGGAGAAATCGTATGCCCGTCCACCCCGAGATCGGCAAGAAAGCGGAACATACCCTCGATTTCCTTAACCTCGGTTTCTTTGTAAACGGTTGTGTTAGTAGCGACTTGATATCCCAGAATCTTCGCCATCTTCATCGCGTCCACACATTCCCTGAAAACGCCTTCCCGCTCCACGATCAGATCGTGAATGTATTCCAGTCCATCTAAATGGACATTCCAATACAGCCATTTACTTGGGGCTATGACATCCTTCTTTTTCGTTGCACCCTTACGGATATCTGCAGCATCTTTTTCATTGATTAAGTTTTCCTCAGAAAGTTTTCGGATGAAAGATTCCTTTTCGGTCAGGGGAAGGGTTTTCATGTAGTCCTTCATTTTCCGGCGCATGAACATCCCGTTGGTGCAGATGTAGATGATTCTCTTCTGAGATCTCAATCCGTTGACCAGTTCTTCTATTTCGGGGTAGATTAAGGGTTCTCCTCCGCAGATGGAAACCATCGGGGCATCGCAGTCCTCGGTTGATTCGAGGCATGCTTCCAAGGACATCATGTCCTTGAGGTCGGTCGAGTATTCCCGAATTCGCCCGCAGCCCGTGCAGGTGAGGTTGCAGGTATGCAACGGTTCCAACTGTAGGACCATGGCAAACTTGGGAGTTCGCCGGATCTTATGTTTGAGGATATGACGAGTTATCTTAAGTGTTAAAGCGAGAGGGAAGCGCATAAAAAAGGGAAGAATTAGCTAATCCTATCAGGTATGTATGGCATGGATTCAGAAGCCGGTGAAGGCGAATTCTTCTGGTCAACAGGCTGTTGAGATGAGGGTTGTTGAGATGAGGGTTGTTGTTCCTCAACCAGGCCGGGGAGCAGAAAACTGGCAGGGGAGATGCCTGGGGACAATGCAAGGCCGCCGCAACCTGTTACAAACAAGCACAAAGTCGCTGTCACTATAAATGATATCCAAGGTTTTCGCCCCATTTTCAATCTAGAGGATATGAATATTCCTGAAATAATATCAACTATTAATTTGAGGTCTGTTGCTTTTTGCCTGTCAATCCACCCCTCAATCTTAGCAGTTGAATTCCTGAAAAAAGTTGGATAAAGGAATTTTCTCGGTAGGGCACGCTGTCCTCAGCGCGCTGGAAATTGACCGGTGTTATTAATATTTATCGGCGTAATCAGGACAGAGTGCCCTGCCTATTTCGATTAATATACTGCTCGGCGCCAAGTTTTCGGAAATCCCCGAGGCTGAAATCCGCAGCTTTGATGG